>JBFMAX010000004.1 GCA_040755395.1 Nitrospirota bacterium | reverse complement strand
GAAGTCGTGGCCCAGGTGGCCGGTGCGATGTACGAGGACGGGGCGCGCACGACCCGGCGGAGCAGCCTCCTCTTGGTCGGAGGGAGCCTGGTGCTGGTCGCCCTCGTGTGGTTCGGGCAACGGGCCCGTCACCCGGTTCGCCCCATTCCCCCAGAGATATCCCCCCCGATGCGAGACGGAATCCCGGCAGATGTCACATCTCGGCCGGACCACCGCGCGGATTCATCGGCGCCGGCTCCGGAGGAGCCCCGCTATCAGGAGGCGCCCCGGGTGACCGGTGATCCAGGACCGTGAGCGTCGCGCCTTTCGAGCGTTTCCTGCGTGTCACGCAAACGACAGACGGCAGATCAGCCGTGCCCGCAGCAGACCTCGTATCGTTCACTCGGCATCTCCTTCATGGCCTTGAAGAGGGAGGCCCGCTCGCTGTCCTCCAGAACCTTGTCGATCGCCGGATAGAGAATCCGCTCCTCTTTCACGTTGTGTGAAGCGAGGACCGCCAGCAGCCGCTCTTCCTCCTGGTCGCTTTCCGGATTCCGCTCCTTCACTTTCTCGTGAATGGCCTCCAACAGCTCCCCGACCTGCCGGTGCTCCATGCGCATCACCTGCGTGGGTCCGCCTTCGGCGAGGCCGGTCTTCTGCTCCCAGATCGGGAACAGTAGGTCTTCCTCCCAGACGATGTGGCGTTGCAGACCGAACTTGAATTGCTTGAAGGCCTCCTTGGCCTTCGAATAGTCGCTCCGCTTCAGCTTCTGAAACGATGTGAACAGCGCATCGAGCCGCTCGTGATCCTGTTCGAAAGACTCTCGAATCGTCTTCCTCCCATTGTTCTCTCCTTTTCATGCCTCCCTATCAACTTCCCGCCGTCGTCGCTCAGAGCCCTACCTGCCGATTTCTTTCCTGAACGCTTCCTTCCCGGCTTCGAACGCTCCAGTCAGGACTTCCTTTTCCTCCTGCAGGAATTGCTTGCCCCGTTCGATCGCCTCATCCAGCGCGGCCCTGGCTTCTCTGGCCTCCTCCAAAATCTCTTCTTCGGCTTTTCTGGCATAGCCCCGCAATTCCCTGCGCGTCTCTTCCCCGGATTTCGGTGCCAGGAGCAGGCCTGCCATCGTCCCGAGCAGAGCCCCGCTCACGAACGCGAACAAGACAGTCATCCCGGACATTCCGCTATCGCGAGTTTCCATAACCGCACCTCCTTGTTGCAATGAACGTTTGAAGAGCGCCGGACGGTCCACGGAGAGTCAAAGCAGAGGGCATGCCACAGCCTGCGGCGCAACCTGGCGGCGACTTGCGCTGATTTCTCAAGCTCTTCGTTCAGATGAGCCAGCGGGCTGGGATGGCGAAGGACGCGGGTTGAGGCATTCCAGCCCCGGCCCGCTTCCTGCTCTGTTGCAAAAGGCGACATCGGCAGGCAAGACAAGCCAGCGAAAGCCGACAAGGTCGGTTATCGTGCGAATGTCGTTATCGGCCTTCCGGGGATTCTGCGCAGCACTCGCGTTCGCGGGACCCCCTGTCGCCCATCCCACTGCGCGGCCCCATGCCGCGACGCGGGCCCATGTGCTCCCCTGGTACGTGGTCGCCGGCGAAGCTCCGCTCGTACCGGATGATCGCCCAGATCTCCTCGTCCGTCAGCACGTTGCCGAACCCGATCATCGCCGTGCCGGGTGAGCCGTGTTTGATCACCCAGAACACCTCGCCTTCCGTCCGATGTCGCCAGAATCCGTGATGGTGAAAGTTCCGCGGCGAAGGCTCCAGGCCCATTGCCACGATGCCGTCGCCCCGACCGCTCGCGCCGTGACAATTGAAGCAGGTCCCTTTCCCGTGGTAGAGCGCCTTGCCCTTCTCGACCACATCCGGCGCATCCGGCAGCGGATTCGTCAGCGCCCGCGCTTCCGCCAACTTGTCGGACGGCACTCTCGGTTGCAGCATGTTCCGCTCGGCCGCCGACAGCGGCGCCGCGGCGATGAACCCGAGCAACGACACGATCGTGTGAACTCGGCTCCTTCGCATGTCCATTGTCCCTTCCTTTGCTTGGAAAATAGTTGTCATGAGCCTTCGACTCCCCCTGTTTGACCCGTTGCTTGCACCCGTTGCAACGAGAAGAGCAACGGGTACCTGGGGCAACGGGGCCCCGACAATGCCCTATCCGAGCCCCCTCACCTTTATCCTCCACCATCCTGGGGGAGGGGAGGGTGAGGGGGCATTCGCAGGACAGCGAGCAGCAAATAGCTCTGAGCCATTCGCCGCTCGCTGCTGCTCGTTCGCCATTCGCTGTTCGCTATGGGCTATTTTCTACGGGGATCAGAACGCCACGGTGCGGTCACATTCGGCCACGGCCTTGATGTAGTCCGGCATGGCCTTAATCGTGGCACCCGCAACGAGATCGCCTGAGCCGATTTGTCGCGCGACGGCACAGGCGCCGCAGACCCAAATCGGGATACTCGCCGCTTGAGCCGCGGCCAAGAGTTCTTTCAAAGGCGTCAGGTTCACGCCCGTCACGTGGTCCGCGGTTCCTTTCCGCGCTAGTGTGACCGCTTCATTCCACAGCCATAGGATGACATCATGGCCTTGTTCTTTGGCCGTCTTGGCCGCCATGAAGGGGAGCGTGGCCATCGTCGGATCGTCCGTGCCTCGACTGCCGGCAATAATAAAGGTCGCCATTCCTGAACCCTCCGTCCCTTGTCGTTCGTATCTCGTATCTCGCGAGCGACGCTTCACGAGATACGCATCACGCGCCCAATACGGCGCATCCTCGGGCTTGTCGCCCTTCGGCCAATCCTGTTCTTTCCCGGGCAGATCCGGGCGAGGTTGGCTATTATTGATGAACGCCGCCACGGCGACCTTGCCTCGAAGGCTCCGGAGCAGCCCGCAAAGGCCGCAAGGGCCAGTACATAAACAACGGCTCGCTGCCTTGGCCAAGAAGGATCCCGGGCGGTGCTGTCTATCGACCGAACTCGCGTCATGTGACCGATTGGCGCTGCTCCGTCTCGAGCGCGATTTCCACCGTCGGCGGAACGGCCAGCGATTGATGGACCGTGCAGCCGTGCGCGACCTTGAGCAGCCGCTCTCGCTGCTCGGCCGTCACTTCCGCAGGGAGCCGGAGATGGAGCGCCACGGCGCCGACGCGGTGAGGTTGTTCGGCCATGGACCATTCGGCGTCGATCGTGAGCCCGTCGGCGGGAATGCGATGTCTCGCGCAGAACCGGGCGACGAAGTAGCCGACGCAACCGGCGAGCGAGCCGACGAACAGTTCGACCGGGCTCATCCCGGCGTCCTCTCCGCCGTCTTCAACAGGCTGGTCGGTGACCACACTATGACGGCCGCTGGTCAAGTTGAATCGCGTGCCGCCCTGATAGGTCACGGTGAGCTTCATACTGACTCCCTCAAAGCGAGGCGCTCAAAAGTTTGATCGTGTTGACCGTGATCAACCAGAGCGCGAGACCGACCGTGATCGTCGCGGCGGTCGCGCTCATCGCTTTGGGCGACACCGGTTGGCCGAGCCGCGCGCCGAGCAGGATGCCAGCCGCGCTGCCCGTGATCACCAAGGCGGTCGACCTCGGATCGAGCGCGCCGAACTGCAGATGGCCCAGGATGCCGCCGATCGAGATCAGCGCAATGATCGTCAGGGAAGTCCCCACCGCCATCCTTGGGGCAAATCCCAGCACGAGCACCAAGGTCGGCACGATCATGAAGCCGCCCCCGACGCCGAAAAATCCGTTCACCGCGCCCACCGCGAACCCGATGGCCGCGACTTTCACCCAGCACGTCCGGGGAAAGGCCGCGGCGCACGGTTTCTCCCCTTCCGGCAACGAACCGAGACCGCCGTACTGCACCATGAGAGCCCGCGCGACCAGGAGCATGACGCCGAACCCGATCAGCAGGACTTCGCCCCGAACCAGCTTATGGGCGTACGCGCCGGCCCACGAGCCGATCATGCCGGTCCAACTGAAAGCCAGAGCCGCTTTGGCCTTGATCTGCCCGATCCTGCCGTATTCCCACACACCCAGCAGCGCCGAGGCGGCGACGATTACCAACGACATGCCGGCCGCCTGCTGCACCGGGATGCCGGCGATGTAGACCATCATCGGCACCGCCAGGAGTGCTCCGCCTGTCCCCGTGGCTCCGAGCTGCAGGCCGATGGGGACGCCTGCCGCCACCGTGAGAGCCGCTTGCCAGATCATAGAGAGCGATCCGCCGTGGAGCCGGATCCTCTACCTGAAGCATCCCTCGATAGAGGGATCGCATGTCGGGAAAGGATGCTACGCTTCCAAGCCCATCCCGAGACCAAGCCCGATCCAGGCGCGCAGGAGATCATGCCTGGTGACCGTATAGGCCACTTCGCCGTTCTTCTCCACCGGCAGGTTCAGGAGACGCTTTTCTTCCATGATTTTCACCGCCTCTTGGATGGTCGTCGTATCTTTGATCGCAATCCGATCCTTGGCCATGATCTGGTCGGCGGTGCATTGGTTCAGATCCTTTCCAGCCTCGAGCGCGCGAAGGACGTCGAACTCGCTGATGAATCCGATGAAACGGTTTTTCTCGTCTACGACCGGCGCCCCCGGTGTGTGCGTGGAGAGCAGCTCGACCGCGACCGCCAATCCGTCCTGCTTGGCGTAAAACTTCAGCTCATTCGTGGGCACGATCTGCCCGACGGTTTTCAGTCCCCCGACCGGTACTCCTACAGCGACATTCGCCATGGCTCCCTCCTTGATGGATTTGAATGATGGTTGACGTTCCCGCCGTTCAGCCACTGCGGCCAGTCCGGCGCATCTTCACGCGACGCTCCTCCGCCGCGCCTTGCCTTACTCCCTGATGATCACGCCGCACGCGATCCGGGCTCCCCCGGGTGCATCTTTGTTCGGAGGATCCGGGAGATACTTGTCCTCCTGCTCATGGATGATGAATGCGCTCCCGTCTTGGTCGAACAGCGTGGTCAGGCCCGGCGAAAGCGTGACACGGCTCGTGATCGTGTAGAGCGAGCCTTTCCGGTCTTCATTGACCACAAGGTTGGGCAGGTCGCCCAAGTGATAGGGATGATCCCCCAGGCCCGGACTCACGTTCGCCTCGGGATTGACCTGTGGATCCACGTTGCCGTCATAGTGTCCCTTGGCCGCCGCAAACGGCTCGCAGTTCCCCGTCTCGTGAACATGGATTGCATGCCGTCCCGGAGTGAGCTTGCTGTCCGCCGTCCCCTCGATTTTGAGCCTGATCCGCACCCGGCCTTCGTACTCTTCAGAGAGGTGCGCCTCGCCGGTAATTCCAGGCCCAGCCAGCATCGCTTTCGCTTTCAGCGGGGCGTCCAGTTTGCCCGTGTGAAATCCGGTGCAGCCGACGACAGCGAGCAATGTGGCGGCAACGATAAAAGAGTTGGCTGTCCAATTTCTTCTCATAGGAATGCCTCCGTTGGAGATTTTCTCGCTGGGAATCGGCCTGTCCGCTCACGCCTGTTGGTGCAACTTGGCAATGCCGACGGCCTTCAGGATCGCTTTCTCGTAGTAGGGCTCGCTCACGCCCTTTTTCATCTTGTGGAGGAAATATTTTTCCAGGGCGACCTTGGCGAGATGCACCCATTTGCCCTTCTTCGCCCAGGTGACGTCGCGCGGCGCCATCTGCGGCAAGGCCACGAACGCCACGCCCGTGTCGCCCATGTCGGCCAGACAGATCGCGTTCCAGGTCGCCGTCTCGCGCTTGGGGTTGTTCTCGATGTCCGCCTTGATGTTGTGCACGGCCGCCGAAACCATCGACTCGATCATGTAGCCGGTCTTGGGCGCGCCGGTCGGGACCGGGGTCTGCTCGACCGGCGGGATCGCCACACACACGCCGACCGCGTAGATATTCTTGTATTTGGGATTGGCCTGGTAGGCGTCGATGTTGACGAAGCCTTTCGGGTTGCACAACCCGGGTGTGCCCGCCACCGCGTCCACGCCAGCGAACGGCGGGATGAACATCGAATAGCGGAAGGGAATTTCCTGGCCGTCCTCCAGCAGCAACTTTCCCGGCTGGACTTCCTTGATCGCGACGTTCGGGATGGCCTTGATCGAGTGCTCCGCGAACTCGTCTTCCATCAAACGCCGGGACTTACCCACGCCGGCCAGCCCCATGTGCCCGATGTAGGGCTCGGCCGTGACGAAATAGATCGGCACCTTCCGGCGGAGTTTCTTCTTGCGCAGGTCCGCATCCAGGATGAACGCCATTTCGTAGGCCGGTCCGAAGCAGGACGCGCCCTGCGCCGCGCCCACCACGATCGGCCCCGGATCTTTGAGAAACGCCTGGTACGCGCCCCAGGCCTGCTCCGCGTGGTCCACGGTGCAGACCGACTGAGTGTAGCCGCTCGGCCCCAGCCCCGGCACCGCAGGAAAGTTCAGTTTCGGCCCGGTAGCAATGATCAGGTAGTCGTACGGCACCTCGCCTTTGGCCGTGACGACCCGGTTCTGTTCGGGCTCGATCCGCTCCGCCGCGGCATGGATGAACTCGATCCCTTTTTTCTCCAGCACCGGGCCGAGCGGGAAGCTGATGTCCTTCCGTTTTCTCCACCCGACCGCCACCCAGGGATTGGACGGCACAAAATGAAAGTAGTCCACATTCGAGACGACTGTGACCTTGTGCTTCTTGTCCAGCATCGCCCGCGCCTCATAAGCCGCCGGCAATCCGCCGATCGATGCGCCGATGATCGCCACTCGTGCCATTGGTTCCTCCTGCGTCAGTTCAAGTCAATCGTCAACCACAAGCGTCAAGCGCCAAACGTTAACCGTCATTCGACCAAAGACATCACAGTCCCCATGAGCGATGGCTCACCCACGCATGATGAACATCATGAACGGGCAAGCGGCTTTGCCGCACAGGTGTTGATGCCGAACAGTCTCCAGGCCGGGCAGAAGCCGATCGCGCCCGTGACGAGCGCTACGATCCCGACGGCCGCCATGATCCCGGCATCGACCGGCGGCAGGTCCGACAGAGCGCCGACAGCGAGCAGCAGCACTCCCAACACGATGCGAATCGGCCGTTCGACTCCACCGACGTTGCACGTCATGGCCGCACCCCCTTGATTCAAGCCGTCAGGTATCAGCGGTCAGCTTTCAGCCCTGAATGAAAATCTCAGCAAGAACGACCGGCGAAAAGTTTCCCCTCTCGGTCAGTATGAGTCACCTTACTGGAAATGGATTCATCCTGATCCAGACTTGTCCTCTCTTGACGCTACGATCGAACCTTCAGGCTGACGGCTGATGACTATTTCACCACCGCGAACCGATACAGATCGTGACACGTCGTGCAGCGGGCCGTCATGCTCGACAGGCGCTGAAGAAGTTGCCGTGGCGTTTCGTTCTGTGCGACGGCGTCCGCGAGGGCGTCCATATCCTTGTGGATCGACATCCATATTTGTCCTGTTTTTTCTTCTCCATCCTTTCCCTTGTCGCTCTCCCAGGATTGGAAAGGTTTGCGATGAGCGTGCCACGCATAGCTCCGGGCAGAAGGCCCGGAGAAACGCTTGAGATTCGAGGCTTACGAGGAACCTGGGCTCAAGAAGAACGAAGCGAACGGGGGAGAAAGACCCCACTGAGAGGCGTGTTCACTGGTGCGGGATGCCACACCGCAGGAACGTGAAGACGATCTTCCCTTCGGCGACCCCTGATGAAAAGCACGGCTGAGCGAGCGGCACGAGGCAAGGGGCAAGGAGTTCAACTCCTAGCCTCTAGCCTCATGCCTCTAGCCCATTTTCATCCCAGTTCCCGTCGCATGCGGAGGCCGTCGTACCGGTTGCCGTAATACGCAGGAAGGCGTCTCACCGGATCGAAGCCTCGGTTCGTGAAGAAGCGAACGGCGCCGGTGTTCGCCGTGGCGACCTCGATCGTCAGGCGCTTGGCACCGCGGCGTTTAGCCTCTTCGGTAAATCGCCGTACCAAGAGCCCTCCGATCCCTTGGTTCCGCATCGCCGGAGTAACGGCCAGGCTTTCGATCCGCGCGGCCCCCCGCCGAGCACCTCCACCGCAGGAGCCGGCGACGTAGCCGAGCAGGAGACCATGCCGGACGGCCACGAAGACGATCGCCCGCGGGTTTCGAAGGAAAGACGCGAACTGCGACCGGTTGAATCGATGCGGGCGGTAGTATTCCGTGTCAAAACATTCCTGCTCCAAGGCGAGCAAATCAGGCATGTCGTGCTCAGACGGCAGACGAATCTCGACTTGATTGCTGTTCCTCTTGGTCATGCTCCGGCTCCGGCTTCCTCGTGGGTCTCATCGCCAGGTTACCCTCCCCGGCGATCGGGAGAGAAGAGGCCGGTAGAAGCGGTCAAGGGCCGAGAGTATGATTTTGACAGATGCTGAATCTTTAGGGCCGAAGTATGCACTGGTCTCAACGGATCGGACAAATGCGATGTGCAGCAAGAGAGGTGTGCCATGGCAACACTCGATCAACTCATGCAGGTCAAAGGAGTGGTGGCGGCAGGTGAATTCACGCCCACCGGTGAGCTGGTGGACTACAAGTCATCAGTGCACATGCCGCAGGATCAAGCAGGCATGACGGCTCAGTTCTGCGGCACGGTCAGCATCATGTTCAATACCTTGGCCAAAGCCTATTCACACATGTATACGAACATGAGTTGGCTGCCTCCCAAGTTCTGGGCCTACGGAGGGGGCGATATGGCGGTGTGCGTGGGCGGAACGAAAGGGGTGTTCGTCGAAATCGCGAAGGCCGACTTCAATCAACTGTTCAAGATGCTCGCCGAGGGGTGAATGGGGAGTGACTACGACGCCATCATTATCGGGGCCGGGCACAACGGATTGGTGGCCGCCTGCTATCTGGCCCGCGCCGGCTGGAAGGTGCTGGTGCTCGAACGGCGGCACATTGTGGGCGGAGCCTGCGTGACCGAAGAAGTGTTTCCCGGCTTCAAGGTTTCGACCGCCGCCTATGTCGTCAGCCTGTTTCGCCCGGAGATCGTCCGCGACTTCCGTCTGGACGCCTATGGCTTGAGGATTCTGGAGCGCATTCCCTCTTCCTTCACTCCGTTTCCCAACGGGCGCTTTCTCCTGCTGGGAGTCGACCACGATTTGAACTGCCGGGAGATTGCCAAGTTCAGCGTCCGCGACGCGGACAACTACGCCCGATACCAGGACTGGCTCGAAGGGCTCGCGGAAAGCCTTGAGCCGCTGCTGACCATGACTCCGCCGAATCTCCGTCGCCCCGGGCATCGAGACCTCTGGACCATGCTCAAACTTGCTCGCGCGCTGACGCGGGCCGGCGCTCGGCTCGGCGACTTGGTTGAACTCCTGACCGGAGCGGCCCGGCCGATCCTCGATCGTTGGTTCGAGTCGGAGGAGCTCAAGGCGACGCTGGCGACCGATGCCGTCATCGGCGCCATGGCCTCGCCCTCGACGCCTGGGACCGCCTATGTCCTGTTTCACCACGTGATGGGAGCAACCAACGGGAAACGAGGAATCTGGGGCTACGTTCAAGGCGGGATGGGAGGATTGACCCAAGCGTTGGCACGGGCGGCTCGTGACCTGTCGGTCACCATTCGCTGCGAGGCTGAGGTCAGCCACATCCTGGTCAAGAACGGGAAAGTCGCCGGTGTCGCGCTGACCAACGGGGACGAGTTCAAGGCGCCGGTGGTCGTCAGTAACGCCGATGCGCATGTGACGTTCACCCGTTTGCTTGATCCCAAGTGTCTGCCGGAGGATTTCCTGCAGGCGGTGCGGCGGATCGACTACCGCAGCGCGTCGCTCAAAATCAATCTGGCCTTGTCCGAACTCCCGAGCTTCCTTGCCTGTCCCGGCACGAAGCCTGGCCCCCAGCATCGAGGAACGATTCATATTTGCCCCGATCTCGATTACATCGAGCGGGCCTACGATGATGCCAAGTACGGCCGCCCCTCGGACCGCCCGATTCTCGAGTGCACCATCCCCTCGGTGGTCGATCCCTCCGTCGCCCCGCCGAACTTCCACCTGATGTCGATGTTCGTCCAGTATGCGCCGTACAGCCTGCGTGCGGCGACGTGGGATCACATGCGGGAGAGCTTTGCGGATCGCTGTGTGGATCTGTTGACGGAATATGCGCCGAACTTCACCGCATCGATCGTCGCCCGGCAGGTCTTGACGCCCCTGGACCTCGAGCGAACGTTCGGCCTGACCGGAGGTAATATCTTTCAAGGAGCGATGACGCTGAATCAGTTGTTTTGTTTTCGGCCCGTGCCCGGCTATGCGGATTATCGAACGCCGATAGCCGGATTGTATCTGTGCGGAGCAGCCGCCCATCCGGGCGGCGGCGTGATGGGAGCCGCCGGCTATAATGCCGCGCGCGAGATCCTGCGAAAGTAGGCGCGAGGCTAGCGGCCCGAGGCTAGCAGGTTGTTGAAAAACTATTTCGGCGCCATCGAACCGCAGGACCTCGGCAGATGACAAACAGGATCAGAATAGCCGGCAGGATGTTCAAAAAGGCCGTCCAGCGCGGCCGCAGCGAGCGAAGAGGCGAGGCGTACTCTTCGCGGTACGTTGAGCCTCTGAGCGATGCGAGAACAAAGCTGGCGGACTTTTTCAACATCCTGCTAGAGGCAGGAGGTCGGAATCTTGGGGCGCGAGAGTCGGGGCGAGAGGTGGTGCAACGATGAATTCTGTGAATAGAGCATTCTGGATGGCTTCGATCATTCATCAATTCGTAATTCAGAATTCCTAATTTTGGGCACTGCCCCCTGACCCGGCCCAAGCTCCTGCATCGTCAGCACGATCCGCGACCGTTGAAGCCCTTGTGGGTTCGGCAACCCCAGTCCACGCAGCCACACCGGTTCTTGCTGCTCGTCGATTTGGCACCGGACTTCGAACGGCGTCCAGTTCTGGGACGCCACACGCCGGCCCAATTCCTCCACAATTTTCCTCGCGACATTGGTCACGCCGTGGGGCAGACTGCCCGACAGGGGGTCCTGCTCTCCCACGTCCGTTTTGAGAGCGGTTGGCCTTAGCCATGCCATGGCCGCCCGGCTGGCATAGAGCACGCGCAGTGAAGGCGAGAGGACGATCACGCCGACCCAAGCGTCGTGCCGACGCCCGCTTTCCTGGTCAGAGTGGACTCGCTGAACTCGCCGTCCATGGGCAATATCCTCCCCGGCCTCCGGAATACGACTCGACCGCTGCGGTGAGGGTGCAAACCGTGTCCAGAAGGCTTCCGCTTCCAGACGGGAGCCGCTGGTCAGAAGCCGTAGGTCGGTTTTTCCTGAGTTCGATTGTCGGGTCCCTTCGCATGGCACGATGTCCGTCCCTGTTACAGGCCCGCCATCGCGCGCCCTTCGCTGGCCGTCAATCCGGTCGGCGCGAACGGCCTGTCGAGACAGGCCAACGGAAACGCGGGCTGGCGGCCGATCCGTCGCAGCGAATCGGCAATCCGTTCGGGCCTCCCCCAATCGCTCCAGAGCACTTCTTTCATCTCGATGACCGCGGTCTGTTCTGGAATCCGTTGGAGCAAACCGGATGAAAAATTGTCACTCGGCATCTGGTGATAAATGAGATCAAGCACTCTGGCTTCGTGCGGCGTGCCGATTGCCAGGTGCAAGCGCTCGAACAACGGCATCAAGTCGGGGAAACACCGGCAACCCAAGTCCCAGAGAGTCTGCGCGTTGGCGGCGAACACCGACGCATTCCACAGCGCGCCCGCAGCGAGCGCCGCATCAGCTTCAGCCGGCGTCGGTCGCTCGGAAAAAGCCCGTACCGCCTGGACCCGATAATTCGACGAGCAATCGAGCTGTTCGCCGGGCAGGATCCACCCATAGTTCAATTCAAGGCGATCCGGAGTCACCCCGAGCAACACGAGTCGATCAGGAAGCCAGTCGGCGGTCAAGACGGCCCGCCGGACCGAGTCGAGGAACCGCTGTTCCGGATACACGAAATGGTCCGATGGGTAGACGATCACGGTGGCCTCGGCGTCGCGGGCCACGATATAGGTCAGCGGGAGAAAGATCCCGGCCGCCGTGCCTCGGTCGGCCGGCTGCAGGATCACCATACCTGATGGTGATGAATGAGCGCGTGCATGTTCTTTCCCACCAATTCTTCGGGCTGATACCCCAGCATTTTCGCCCCGGCCTTGTTGATGAAGGTGCATCGGCCTTGCAGGTCCAGCCCATAGATGCCCTCGCCGGTGGATTCCAACAGCAGCAGCCGATCGTTCAGCAGCTTCTCCCGCTCCGCCTCGGCCCGCTTCCGCTCCGTGATGTCCCGAAGAATCCCGGTGAAGAACAGACCGGATTTAGCATGCCAGGCGGCAAGGGTGAGCTCCAAAGGAAACTCGGTACCATCCTTTCTTAATCCGAAGAGCTCGAACATGTTTCCCGTCACCGTCAATCGCCCCGCTGCCACGGCTCGCTTGATCCCCAGTTCATGGGCCTCTCTGAAGCGCTCAGGGATGATGCGGGTCACGGGACGCCCGACGATTTCCTGCATGGAATAGCCGAACATGTCCTCGGCTCCCTTGTTCCAGAACGACACCTTGCCCTCGTGGTCCAGCGACACAATCGCATCTTTCGTGGACTCCACGATCGAACGCAATCGTTCTGCATGGTCGCGGAGCGCCTCTTCTGCCCGCTTCCGCTCCGAGACATCGCGTGCAATGCCCATCACACCGACCACCCGCCCGCCGTTCACATGGGGAACAAGGGTCGTTTCCACCGTCAAATAGCCGCCTTCCTTCCTGCGCATATGCAAGGCCGTTGTGAGTACCTCGCGCTCCGTCACCGTATGTGCCACGAGGTCCGCCGTGAACAGCAGATCGTCCGGATGAAGGAGGTCGCCGAAGGGTTTTCCCATCCACTGGCCGCAGGACCAGCCCGTCAGCCGCTCAAAAGCAGGGTTCAGTGAGGTGATGATGGCGTCTTTGAAGATGGTGAAAATGATGTCCTGAGCGCTCTCGATCAAACTTCGGAGCCGATGCTCGGAGTCGCGCAACTCCGCCTCCACGAGCTTGTGATGGGTGATGTCGTGAAACACCACGACACTTCCACGCGCGGTCCTATCGTCACCCTGTAACCTCCTCGTGCTCACGGTCAGCCAGGAGCCTCGGGCGCTCCCCGTTCGGCGGATAAACAGCTCCACGTTATTGACCTCGTCTCCCCGGAAGACTTGCAGGAGCGGTAAGTCCGCACTCCGAGACGGCGAAGCCATGTCAGGGCACAACGCGTCCATCCGCTGTATCCACTCTGCTGATGAGACTCCCGCCGGCGGAATAACCAATATCCGCTCGGCCGCCGGGTTGAACATCACGGGTATGCCCGCTTCGTCAACGACCACGACGCCTTCCCCCATGCTGCACAAAATGGAACGGAGCAACCGGGCTTGCGCGCGCAGGGTTCGCTCGGACTGTTTCAACGCCGCCTCCATGCGTTTTCGTTCGACGGCGTAGCGCAGAGCTCGGGTCAGGAGAGCGCCGGTCACCTGGCCCTTGACCAGGTAGTCCTGCGCTCCGGCCTGGATCAACCGGAGTCCCAGCGCTTCATCCTCGACGCTGGTCAGGACGACGATGGGCACGCCGTTCGCGGCCGCATGCATGCGGGTCAGCGTCTCGAGGCCATGGCTGTCCGGGAGCGAGAGATCCAGCAGCACGACATCCGGCTTCTGGCCAGCCACCAGTTCGATGGCTGTCGCGAGCCGGTCAACCTGCGTCACCTGAACCCGGGACGCGCCGGCCTCAGCCAGATGTTCCTTCAACAACCGAGCGTCGCACCGGTTATCTTCTATCAAAAGAATGCGCAAGGAATTCTGACTCGTCATTCGTCACTCGACTGGCGCGACGGGCGTGACTCGCAACGCTTCGCCGCGCGGGAGCTCCCGTGTTGCGCTCTGTGCTGTGCCGGTGCGCTGCGCCCCTGGCCCCGGCGAGGAAGTCTGTGGTCGTCGGTCGTGTACTCGCACAGGCTCCAGCGGCCTTCCCGGTTATTCAGGCCGGTCGGCCATCGCAGCATCACTTTCGAGGCCTGTTCAGGCTTCACACCGGGACCCATTGCAGTCCCAGAGCAATGGGTCCCGGCCCGACCGTTTGCAGACCCACCTCAAGTGGGCCGGTGTTCCAAGAGCCTCGACCAGTCGGTTCCCCTTCCGGCCACCTTGGTAGCTGCTGGGGTGTCCCGATAACGCCCCGGTCAGGATTCGCACCTGCAAGCCACACAGCGCCTTTTCACGGCCCACTGAAGAATGCGGGCTGGTTTACTTCCCGCTCATCCCAGGTCGCGATCATGATGACTCTCAGCAAACGTCCGGATATCCACGACCCGCCGAAACAGAATCCGGTCGATGGTATCCGCCGCCCCGACCGCCGTCCTGGCCAGATCCTCGCCTCGTTCACGAACCACGGAAGCCCGCAAGAAGGCCAGCGAAAACAGCGCGATGCCCACCCCGATCGCGAAGGATGACAGCAGGAGGAAAGGAAGGGACAGTTCCGACCACCGACTGCTCGTCACGGATATCGATGCTGCGCGACTCAACGCTCGGGTCCTCTGCTGTCAAAACAGCCAACGGCGAGCAGCGAAGAGCTGTCAGCTTTACCCCTCACTCCCTTTCCCCTTTTTAAGGGAAGGATCTCCTGGGGGGCATTTACGGATACCTGCGGGGGATATTGCGCGGCGAGAAACTCGTGCAAGCGAAGGCGAACGCTAAGCGCGGAGGATGTGTCGCGGGAATAGGATCTGGACGAAGATCGGCACGAGGCACAACACGAATGCGCAGGTGAAGCGTGCGCGGGGTCCGCATGCTGGTTCTCGGCTACAGCAAACCCTGGGAACGGAACACAAAAAAGCAGCGGGAGAATAGCAGGCTTCACCGGCCGAGACAAGCGAGCGCCGCCGTTATCCGTTATCCGTTATCCGTTATACGTTTTCCGTTCCCCGTTTTCCGACCAACGGTTAACAGTCAACGGGTCGCGGTTTCCGGTTTACGGACAAAAAGCCCGACAGCCGCAGCTTTTCTGGGCATTGAACAAGAGAAGGAAAGGGAATAGGCTGAGGCGTGGAACAATGATGCCGTGACCGGTCTCAGACCAACATTCTCCGCGCAGGAGGTACGCTATGGCCATCACACGCAAACTCCAAGAGTATCTTGATCGCGAACACGTCCACTACGATGTTTTGCGGCACCCGGAGGCCTTCCGGGCCCTCGCCATCGCCCACTCGCTCCATGCCCCCGAGAAGGAGATGGCCAAGGTCGTGATCGTGAGAGTGGACGGGCGGTTCGTCATGACCGTGTTGCCCGCGAGTTGGAATCTGGATCTCCATCGGCTCCGAGACCTGTTTCCGACCCACCATGTTCGGTTGGCGACCGAGGATGAACTCAAGGACCTCTTCCCCGACTGCGAACTGGGCGCCATGCCGCCGTTCGGGAATCTCTACGGACTGGACGTGTATGTGGATCGATCGCTGGCCGAAGACGAGCACATCTTCTTTCAAGCCGGCAATCACTGCGAAGCGGTCCGGATGCGGTATGCCGACTTTGCCGCGCTGGTCTTTCCGAGGGTGGCGGAACTCCATCGTTCGCCCTCGGAAGTCTGGTGAGAAGGAAAGAAAAGAGAACGCGCGTAACGGCTGTCGGGGTTTCCAGGAAATCGCGCGAGGAGTTTGTGGTTCTCTCTCTTCACACGATCGTCGCCTCCATCGTGATGTTTGTCTTGACCGAATTGGAGATCAGACAGTTGGCTTCGGCCTTGGCGAGGATCTCTTGGGCCTTGGCGGAATCAACGCCCGGCGCCAGCGTCACTCTGGGCTTCAAGACCACCGCCGTCACTTGAAGCTTGCCGCCCGTCAATTCGACGCGCCCTTCGGCGTCGCTCTCATAAGCCGTGAACGCCAGGCCGGCCCGCTCGGCGAACGCGAGGAAGGTGCTCATCACACAGCTATTGATCGAGGCGACAAAGAGATCTTCCGGCGACCACATCCCTTCGTGTCCCTTGAACTCCGGAGGCGTCGCGACCTGGATCTCCGGTTTTCCGGGCGATGCCATCACGCCCATCTTCTTCTCGGTCCATTTGACCGTCGTGCGGTACGTGTAGACCTTGCTACGGACCTCCATATCGCCCTCCGGGTGAAATGATGAATGAGGAATTCTGAATGATGAATGGTGAGTCTCGCCCTTCATCCAACTCATCATTCAGAATTCAGAACTCAGAATTCCTGTTTGAGCCGCTCCGCCAACCTGAGGTTCTCCGAGTAATCCACCGGACAATCGATCACCGCCGGTTTGCCGCAGGCGAGGGCTTCCTTGAGGACGGCGCCCAACTCCGTCGGTCCCTCGACTCGATAACCGACCGCGCCGAAGCTCTCAGCATAGGCGACGAAGTTTGGATTGCCGAACTCGACCCCGGACGTCCGCCCGAACTTGAGTTGCTGCTTCCAGCGGATGACGCCGTACCCGTCGTCCCGCCAGATCAGGACGACGAGCGGCAGACGGAGCCGCACGGCGGTCTCCATTTCCTGCGAGTTCATCAGGAACCCGGCGTCGCCGGTGACGGCCACTACCTGTCGCTGCGGGAACAGCAGCTTGGCCGCAATGGCGCCGGGCAACGCAATGCCCATGGAAGCGAACCCATTGGAGATGAGGCAGGTATTCGGCACCTCGCAGGGGAACATTCTAGCCATCCAGAGCTTGTGGGCGCCGACATCGCAGACCACCAGGGCGTCCGATCCGAGCGCCGCGCGCAGTTCGCGCACGATGTGCTGCGGCCGCATGGGCCACAAGGGCGGAGCCGCCCATTCCGCATCGAAGGCCGCCTGAATCCGTTCCCGCGTGGCTTTGGCCCACTGCGGCTCGAAGGACGTGAGCTGGTCCCCGATCTGGTCGAGCGACAGCGAGAGATCGCCCAGCACGCCGACATCGACGATGTAATGCGCATCCACTTCGGCGGGCGTCACATCCACATGGACGATGTGCTTGTCCCGGTTCGGATTCCAGAAGCAGGGGGCGTATTCGACCAGGTCGTAGCCGACCGCGATCACCACGTCGCTGTCGGCGAAGACCGCCGCCGAATAGTCCTGCATTTGCAGGCCGATCGTGTACAGGGACAGCGGATCGCTGTCCGGCATGACCCCCTTGCCCATGAAGGTGTGGGCGACGGGAATATGGCACTGGCGGGCCAACCGGCGCAGCGCCTCATGCGCGCGGCCGCGCACCACCCCGTTGCCCGCGAGGATGATCGGCCGGCGGGCTTTGGCGATCACCTCCGCCGCCCGGTTCACCTGCGCGGTCAGCGGCTCCGGCAAGAACGGGAATTGGACGCGCAACGGGCTGTGATAGGACAAGTCGGCGACCTGTTGAGCGGCGACGTCCTCGGGCAACTCCAGATGCGTGGCCCCCGGCTTTTCGGTTTGTGCGACCTTGAAGGCTTTGCGCACCGTTTCCGGAATGATCTGGGGGGTGAACAGCTCGGCGTTCCATTTGGTCACCGGCCTGAACATGGACAGGACATCGATGAATTGATGCGATTCTTTGTGCATGCGGTCCAGCGACGCCTGCCCCGTGATCGCCACGAGCGGCGCGCCGTCCAGATAGGCGTCGGCCACGCCGGTCAGGAGATTGGTCGCGCCCGGCCCCAGCGTGGAGAGACACACCCCGGCCCGGCCCGTCAGTCGCCCATGCACGTCGGCCATGAACGCCGCGCCCTGCTCGTGGCGCGTGACGATGAAGCGGATGGGCGAGCCCAACAGCGAGTCCATGACGTCGAGGTTCTCTTCGCCGGGCACCCCGAAGACAAAATCCACCCCTTCATGTTCCAGACAGCGCACGAGCAGATCCGACGCCTTCATAATCGCTTTCAGCCAACAGCCATCAGCGCCACTCGGATGGTCGCGAAACGAGCGCCACTGGCGGGCACCCATTGCTCCCGGATGCAATGGGTCCCGGCGCGACTCGTCATTCGTCAAACGTCATTCGTCAATCGACAACCGTCAATCGGGGAACGAGTAACGGAGAACGGGAAACGTTTGACGGTTGGCGATCCGTGCCTCACCCTTCCCCCTTTGCGTTGCAACGGGTCGGGCCGCAGGCTCATGAGGACTGCTTGATATCCAGCACCTTCACATCGAAGTAGAGGGTCTTGCCGGCCAGCGGATGATTTAAGTCCAACACGACCGTCTCCTCCCGGATCTCGGCCACGCGCGGGAACACCGGCGTCCCATCCGGCGCTTCACCCTGGAGCTTCGCCCCGACGCGCAAGGCGTCCGGCGCAATCCGATCTTTGGCGATCTCGAAGAACCCTTCAGGATGCACGTCGCCGTAGCCCTCGGCGGGACTCACCTCGATCCGCTTGCTCTCGCCGACCGCCATGCCTTCCAGCCCCTTCTCCAAGCCGGGCAGAATTTCCTGCGCCCCGTGCTGATAGATCAAGGGATCGGCGCCGACATTCGTGTCGACGATGTCTTCCTCATCGATCCGCAGGGTATATTCGACCGACACGACTTTCCCGACCGATACGTTCATGGAGGGCACTCCTTTCACCGCCGACGAGGACACACGTTCCGGCCGTTCCGCGCCCGATGTGACGGCATAGCCGGGCTCAACCCCGTTCGGGCTAAGACAAAAAATAGTGGTCTGGCCGGAGCGAAACGAGACAGGCTCCGTTCCAGGCCGTTGACGCGGACATAGCCTAACACAGCCCGAAACACCGCGTCACCGAAGCATCAGACCATCTTCGTGGAAACAGTTCGACACGGCTATCGTCTAACAATTTAAGATAGAGACGTAAGCGGACTTTCACAAGGAGACAGCTCCGTGACTCACCGTACCAGCACCACCAGAATCGTCCCACTCATCGTAGCGTTCGGCTTCATGTTCCTCTCGCCGGGGCCGACCTTCCTGTTTCCTCGTCTCGACCAAACGGCGTCCGCCGGGACCGGATCGACGTTTCCGCCCCAGGTGCAACGACCGCCCGATATTGCGGTCGAACGCTTGGACCGGCCTCCGCGGGACCGTCCGGACGAAGGCCGTTTACTCGATCTCAACACCGCGTCCCTCGATCAGCTCACAACGCTGCCCGGAGTCGACGACACAACCGCCAGGTCGATCATCGGAGGTCGTCCTTATCGGACCAGAGACGACCTTGTGGGGAAAGGGATTCTCTCCGAGGCCGCGTATGAAACGATCAAGGATCACGTAACCGTGGCGCCTGAGTGACGAGAAAAAAGGCATCACAACCCTCGGGCGAAGCGCCCCACCAGCCAGTAAGCGTTGTGCAGATACTGGGCCACCATGCGATGCGTGTTGAAGAAGGCGCCGTTCAAGGCGATGCAGTGCCGCAGATCCCAATGAAGCGCTCACGGTCCTTATAAAAGCAGGGCAGGACCTGGTTCGCGAGCTTGTCATACAGCGCCGCCGCATGGCAGGCATCCATCCCTGGTGCCGGTTCCAGACAGGCGTCGATGCGCTCCCCGATCGACCAGCCGGTGACTCCCTCGACATGGCCTTCGAGCCACCAGCCGTCCAGTACGCTGAGGCTCGGAACTCCGTTGATCGCCGCCTTCATCCCGCTGGTCCCGGAGGCTTCCAGGGGCGGCAGGGGGGGTATTGAGCCACACGTCGACGCCGGCACAGACGAGCTTCGCCAACGCCATGTCGTAATTGTTGAGGTAGGCGACCGCGACGGCGCCTTTGAGCGCGTCTCGCGCCTCGTGGATCCGCCGGATCGTGTCCTTCCCGTCCTGGTCCCGCGGATGGGCCTTGCCGGCGAAGACGAGCTGGAACGGCCCCACTTGCCGGGCGATCTGCTTCAAGCGCTCCATGTCATGAAAAACCAGCGTGCCCCGCTTGTAGAGCGTGGCGCGTCTGGCGAATCCCAGGGTCAGCACGTCGCGATCGAATCCCGCGTTCGTCTCGCGATTGATAAACTCCACCAGCGCGCGCTTGGCCTCCGCATGCGCCGCCCAGATCTCCGCGCCGGGAATGCCCAAGGCGTACCGCAGCGACAACGGATCGCGCCGCCAGTCCGGCAGGCGGCGATCGTACAGCGCGTGGAATGCCGGGGCGGCCCAGGTCACGGCGTGGACCCCGTTGGTGATCGAGTGAATCGGATAGCCCGGAAACATGGATTGGGACACCTCGCCGTGCTTCATGGCGACGCCGTTGATGTACCGGGAACCGCGCAACGCCAACTCGGTCATGTTCAGCGCCCGTCCGGTCCCGCAGGCCTGCAACCATCCGCACCGGCGCTCGCCGAGTATGCGGCGGGCGAGGTCGGCCGGGAACTGGTCGTGGCCGGCCGGCACGGGCGTGTGGGTGGTGAAGACGCATTGCTCGCGCACGGCCTCGACCATCTCGGCGGAGACCGGCCCGGTCCCGCCCCGCGCGGCCAGTTTCTCCTCCAGCAGGGCCAGAACCGGCAGCGCGGCATGCCCTTCGTTGAGGTGATAGCACGGCACCTCGCGATAGCCCAATGCGCGTAGGATCTTCAGCCCGCCGTACCCCAGCACCACTTCCTGGCAGAGTCGATAGGACGCGTCTCCGCCGTACAGCACATCCGTCAAGCGGCGGTCTCCGGGCTGATTCTCCTCCACGTCCGTGTCCAAGAGGTACACCGGGACGGTAAAACCCGACACGCCTTTCACCGAATACCGCCAGGGCGGACTCCCGCGGTCCGGCCTTCGATGTCCACCGCAACTCGTCCATCCACCGGCTCCAGAAAATCATCGATCGGCCACAGCACCGGCTCCTCCGTCTGTCGGCCAGCGTGGTCCAGCCGCTGGTAGAAGTAGCCGCGCCGGTGCAGCAAGGTCACCGCAACCATGGGCACTTCCAGATCGGCGGCCGAGCGGATCGTGTCGCCCGCCAGCACTCCGAGTCCTCCCGCATAGGTCGGAATCGACGGGTCCAAGCCGATTTCCATGGAGAAGTAGGCCACGAGCGGTGTCTCGGTCGGTTCGGCGCTCAGGTAACGCGATGCCGCTCGTTATTCCTCGCTACCCTGACCAAGTGTTTCGGCCGTACGCGCAAGTCACCGCAACGCCTTCCGAATCCAATCGCCCAGATGCGGCATGATGGCGATCATAGCGAGGCCGAGCGCCGGCGTTGCGATTGAGCCGGAGTCGGCGCGCTTCATATGCTCATACGCCCAGCCCGCCGCCGCACCCAAGACAAAGACCGCCGAGGCATAGTACAGCCAAAAGAACAGAAACACGAGACCGCTGAGCGCGCCGTATAACGCGATGCTCGACTGGGCGAACTCGATGTACCAGGCGAAGCTTCGCCTGGCCACTTCGAACAGCGCCAGTGCCGCCAGGGATCCGACGGCGAGCGCGTCCGGGCTCAACGTCTTGGCGGGAGAAAAACGGTACAAGCCGTAGATCAAGCCCCCGGCCAACGCGAGTGCGAGCAGCGTTCTGACCGCGCGGACAACGAACTCCCAGAGCGGCGCCAGCCACGGGAGATGATCGCCGGCGGCGCGGACCTGATCCAGCAGCCAACCCGCGACGATCGCGATTAGGACCAACGCGACGCAGAACGCCAGCATGAGCAGATCGCGCGCGATGCCCCCAAGAAAACTCCGGCCCGGACCGGCCTCGAACACGATGTTCAGAACAAATCGAATGGATCCGAATACGGTCGTGCTGAACACCAGGAACGACACGAAGCCGGCCGCGCCGAGCAGGCCGCGGTTGGCCACGATCGAGGCGACGTTCTCGGCAAATGCCTGCTGGGATCGAGGCAGGAAACGCCGGATCACGGACTCGACTTCGCTCATCGCCTGCGCGGACCCCAGCACCGTGTATCCGAGAAGAGAAATCATGATGAGCGCCAGCGGGATCGCGTAGAGAATCAGGCTGAAGGCCAGCCCGCTCGCGAGAAACAACCCGTTGACCTGGGCAAACTTGCGCACCGCCACGCGGAGAATCCCACCCGCCAGGACGACGCCGCTGCGAAGGCTCATAAGTCACCGCTCGGCAAACAGCCGGGATGGGCCTTCGGGCCCACCCGGCAGCATGAAAATCGCCCCCCTCACCCTCCTTTCTCACCCAGGATGGGGGAGAGGAGGCAAGGGGGAAGCTGCCGGCCGTTCAGCGCGGGCCGAAGGCTCGCGGGTGCTAGGATGGCGCGGTCACCACCGGAGACTTCTCGATCCGATAACTCTCCAGCAGCGTAATGGCCACCGCGACGACCAGGGGCCCGCCCACGATTCCGACCAGACCCAAGATGTGAATGCCGCCCAACACGGAAAAAAAGACGAGCAATGTGTGAAGCCGGGATCGGCTTCCGACCACGATCGTACGGACCAGGTAATCCGTCACGGCGATCATAATTCCGGCCGCAACCAGCACACCGACTTTGACATAGGCGCCTTGCAGGAGCAGCCAGAGGGCGGCGGGCACCCAGATCAGCCCGGCTCCCACCAGCGGCAGATAGGCAAGAACGGCCATGGCCGCCCCCCAGAGCACGGCGGAGGGCAGTCCCACAAGCCAAAACGCCAGGCCTCCGATCGATCCTTCGAGCAACGCAATGAGCGTATTCCCGTACACCGCGCCCTTGATCACTTCGTCGAACCGCATGATCACCAGCCGCTGCCGTTCGGCCGGTACCGGCAGGGTGCACTGGATCCACTCGACAATGGTTTCGCCGTCCCGAAAAAAATAGAACGCGCAGAGCAGAATCATGCTCAACTGCATCACCCCGTACAACACGTTGGTCATGATGCGGGTCAGTTGCCCGAAGAGCAATCGGCCCAAGTCGGTCAGGTTCTCGGCAAGGCTCGAACGCAGCTCCGTTCCCGTCAATCGCTCCAGTCTCTGCAGTTCCTGCACGATCGCGGCGATGACGGGATAGCGGCGCCAGCCTTCGATCAAGGGCTGGTCCCCTTCTTTGAGCAGTGCGACCACCGCGCGATAGGTATCCGCCAGGTCTTCTGCGATGAGAATGGACAGATAGACCAACGGCACGATGAGGCCGATGGTCATGATGACGCACATG
Organism: Nitrospirota bacterium; assembly: GCA_040755395.1. Taxonomy (NCBI): domain Bacteria; kingdom Pseudomonadati; phylum Nitrospirota; species Nitrospirota bacterium. The sequence goes on along the minus strand of JBFMAX010000004.1, from coordinate 301,621 downwards.
ATCAGCGCGCTGAGCGTCTGCCGACCGCCCGTGGCGCGCACCAGGCGGCTGTACAAAGGATACAGAGCGTAACAGAGCACGGTCGCCCACAAGAGAGGGGAGAAAAACGGGCTGAAAACCGCGGCGCTGAGGACGAGGATGCCCACGGCCAGCGCGATGCGAATGGCGCGCCTCGTCGGGTCCTCTTCGTGCAGGTTCGGTCGAGTCGTCATGGTTTGCCGTGCAATCAACCCCGGATGAGCACGTCATTCGTCAACCGGAGGAAGATCGTCAACAGTCATCGGTCATTGGTCAATAAGCTCCGGATAAAGGGCCAGTGAAAAGCCTCTTGCCATCGACCAATGACCATTGACGCCTTCACGCCACTCGCCTCGCGCCCCTCGCCTTACCCCAGCGCCTCGCGAATCCAATCCCCCAGATAGTGGGTGATCGCTACGACACAGACACCGATGAGCAGATGTTCACCGATGACTTTCCACGGCGCGATCTGCTGCGCCCGGGCCAGCACAAAACTCAGCGCGGCCAACAAGGTCAACCCCCAGACGACGCTGACGCCGACCGCCGTCTCGAGAGGAAGCAGGAATACCGGGACGGCGAAGGTCATCGCGATCACGAACTTCGCGAGAAACGTGGCGATCGTCGATTCCCAGATTTCCAGCGTCGTCCCGCTGTTTTTCGATTCTTCGGCGACATGGATGCCCAGGGCGTCCGACAGGGCGTCCGCGACGGCGATGGTCAGAATCCCTCCGATGACCACAGCCTTCGAATGGGTGCCGGAATGAAGGCCGACCATCAGTCCCAGCGTCGTGATAACACCCGAGGTCAACCCGAAACTCAAGCCCGTTCTCAATGAAGATTTCATGGCACGGTATCAGCGGCTGATGTGGAACGAGCCAAAAGCGGGCAGCGAATAGCGACACCCCCACCCGTCCCTCCCCCATCAAGGGGGAAGAGAGAACGTGTGTACCCTCTCCCCTTTGTGGGAGAGGGCGAGGGGGAGGGGGAATTTTCATCACGCACCACGTCCGCGCTCCGTCACTGTGTACAGTCCGGATGTTTACTGAGACACGCGACCGCCCATCGCGCGATCTGGTCGAGCAATTTCGTCACCGCCCGGTTGGCCCCCAGCGCGCCGCCGTAGGCATCCTCGCTGGGCGCGGGCTCGAACACTTCAAATCGGCGCGTCCCGATCACGCCCGGTTCCTTCAGATCGATCAACTGCGCGCGTAGGGCCACGCGGACGCGGCTGGGGGTCTCCAGAAACTGCTGCTCCAGCGCCACGTCCAGCGTGTCGAGGCGATAGTCCCCGCGGAACGAACTCGGCATCGGGATCACGGCTTGCCAGACTCCGCTCTTCTCGAGCGCCTGCACCAGCAGCGGGGCCAGCATGCGGGCCGGCGTGTCGGCCCACTGGTTGACGGCGTAGTACCGCACTTCATAGGGTCGCGTCACATAGGCCATGCGCGGCGTGTCGAATCCCGCCTCCGCCTGTGGCAGGCCGACCAGCAACACCGGCGAGGCGGCGGTTCGGCCGACCGGTTCCTTGTCGGCCCACGTAAACTCTTCGGCGCGCAGCAGGTAGGTGTGGATCGGGCCGCTTTCCGATCTCGGCGAGAGACAGGCCGCGAGCGTCGTCGCGACCAGCGCGCCGATGACTGTCTGCACCCCTCGGCTCACCATGCTCGGCATCCTCACTCGACCAGGCAGCGTTCGAGGTTCGAAGGTCGAGGTTCGAGGTCGAAGCTCCGTCCACATCGAACTTCGAACCTCGAACTTCGAACTTGTTACTCTCATTCCCCCGGCCCTCTCGGCTGCGGCGACCCGCCGAAAACCAGGGCGTTCGGTTCCCGCTCGATCTGCCGGGCGACGCGCTGCAACGTGGCGGTCAGTTGCCGGAGCTCCGCGATCAACAGGCCGGTCTCGGCCAAGGTCTGGCGGGAGAACTGTTCGACGTTCGGCCTGGTCTCGTTCACGACCGCGCCGACGGCCTTGCCGGCGCGGGCCATCTCTTCCGTCATCGTCTGCAAGGCCGCGGCGCTTTTATTGACCCGTTCCAGCAGGGACGGGACTTGTTCGTTGAGGGTGCGGCTCAGCTTGGCGAGATGCTCCGCCGTCTGCGCCGCGTGTGCCACCCCTTGATCCACGCGCTCGCTCCGCGCCGCCAGGGTATGGCTGACCGTGGCCAGATCCGACAGGATCTGCTTCAGCGCCGTACGGTTCTCCTCGTCGATCACGCCGCGGGCGTCCTGCGCCAGCGTGTTGAGATTGGCCAACAGCCGGGACAGCGACTGGTCTTCCAGCAGCCGCGACACCGCGCTGTCCAACCGCGCGAGCAGCGACGGCCCGGTCTTGATCACCGCATACTCTTGGCCAGGCTTGGCCGACAGGGGCGGCGAGTCGCGGGTCCCGCCGGTGAGGTCCACGATGGCAAAGCCGGTCAACCCCTGGACGTGAAGGACCGCGACCGTATCCTCTTTGATCGGCGTACCGCGGGTGATGTCCAACGTGAGCCGCACTTCCTCCGGATTATCGGGATTGAGCCGGATATCGGCCACGTACCCGACTTCCACGCCGCGATACTTCACCGGCGAGTTCACGCTCAGACCGGCGACCGATTCCCGCATGAAGGCGTAGTACCGATCATGCGCGGTCCCGTACTCGCCCTTGCCGAGCCACAGCACGATACCGAGCAAAACGACACCCAGCACCACGACGAAGACTCCGACCAGGACGTAGTTCACTTTCGGTTCCATCTCCGTATCCTCTCACGCGGGAGGCGCGCGACGAGCGCAAGTCGCGCTTTTCCTGCATGTCCCGCTTTTCTCGCGGTTGTCACGCTTCACGTCTTTCACGCTGTTCCCTCGCCGCCCGCCCTCGCGGGCCGTGGAAATACTCGCGGATCAGCGGATCGGCGGACCGGGACAATTCCTCCATCGTGCCGATCCCCAGCACCCTGCCGTTCCCCAGGACTGCCACCCGATCGGCCACCCGCCAGAGCGAGTCGAGATCGTGCGTCACCATCACGATCGTCAACCCCAGCAGTTTCTTGAGCTCCTTGACCAGGTCGTCGAACGCCCCCGCGCTGATCGGATCGAGACCGGAGGTCGGTTCGTCGAGGAAGAGCAGCTCCGGATCGAGCGCAATCGCGCGGGCCAGCGCCGCCCGTTTCCGCATGCCGCCGCTCAGCTCGTTGGGGTACTTGTCGGCGGCCGACGGCGGGAGGCCGGTCAGCGCGATCTTGAACATGGCAATGTCACGGACCAGGCCGGGGCTCACACCGGTGTGCTCCCGCAGCGGGACCGCGACGTTTTCCGCCACGGTCAGGGAACTGAACAACGCCCCGTGTTGAAACATCACGCCGCAGCGGCGGTGCAGGGCTCGGACGCCGGCTTCGCTGAGACCGGCGCATTCCCGGCCGAACACCCGGATCGTCCCGGAAGTCGGCTTCAGAAGCCCGATGATCTCGCGCAGCAGGGTCGATTTGCCGCTGCCGTTGCCCCCCGCGATGGCGAAGACTTCTCCTCGGTACACCGTGAGGCTCACGTCCTCGTGCACCACCGCTTCGCCGAACCGCGTAGAAACGTGACGGACGTCGATGAGCGGCGTGCCGACGCCCTCGAAGTCACTCCCGGTCTTCGTCTCACCTCGGCCTGTGGTTACCATGCCCCTGCTCGCGCTGCGCGAAAAAGGCGCGAAACGCGCGACAAGCGGGACGGGTGGATCCGGCTTCTTCCCTTTCGCGCAAGTCGCGCTATTCCCGCGTTTCTCGCAGGCGAGACCGCGCGAGTCTCGCCCCTCGCGCGCTTCGCGCCCGTCTCGCCAGTCGCCCGAGTCCCGCGCTTCACAGCTTCCACCAGCTCAAGAGGATCGAGAAGAACGCATCGAACACGATGACGAGAAAGATGCTCTGGACCACGCTGATCGTCGTGCGGCGGCCGACGTCGTCCACGCCCCCGCGGATCTGGAAACCCTGATAGCAGCCGACCAGCGCGATGATCGCCGCGAACACCGGCGCCTTCACCACGCCGATCAGGAAATGCCGCAACGCGATCGCTTCCTCGAAACGGGTCAGGAATTCGAGAAACGTCACGCTCAACTGGCTCGCCGCGATCAGCATGCCGCCGAAAACCCCCACCACGTCCGCATAGACCGTCAGCAGCGGCAGGGCGATCGCCAACGACAAGACCTTGGGCAACACCAGCACCTTCATCGGCGACAGCCCCAACGTGCGGAGCGCGTCCAATTCCTCGGTGACCTTCATGGTCCCGATCTGGGCCGTGTACGCCGACCCCGATCGGCCGGCCACCAGAATGGCGGTCACGAGCGGCGCGATTTCCCGCAGCAGGGCGATGCCCACGAGATCCACGATGAAGATGTTGGCGCCGACGGTCCGCAACTGCTCGGCTCCCTGATAGGCGATCACGATTCCCATCAGGAACGTGAGCAGCCCGATGATCGGCAACGCGTTGAACCCATCCAGCTCCAGACTGTTCCACAGCGCGCGCCACCGGATCGAGCGCGGCGCGGCCAGCGACCGGACCAGCGCGACGGCGCTCTCTCCCAAGAATCCCAGACCGCCGATCCATTGTTGCAGGCGGTTCCATACGAGGACCCCGATACCTTCCAGCCAGTTCCCCGATGGCCCGGCCGGCTCCAGTCCGACCTGGGTCCCATGCGCGGAGACCAGCCTCAACAGTTCGGCGAACTCGGGGCGCAGCCCGCGCAGCGCGACCCGCCTTCCCTGGCGTTCGAGCCGCGCCAGCGTCCGGTGGAGCAAGACCGCCCCGCCCGAATCCATCGCGGTGACCCGGCCGGCGTCCCACACCAGGTCATGGCCCGACGGCCAAGCAGCGGCGGTCATCGCCCGTTCGATCGCCGGCAGTTCCGCCAAGGTCCAGGCCCCGGCAATGTGGACCGTGCCGCCATCGGTCCACAATCGACTCGCTTGGGGATACTCCTTCATGGGTGAAACCCGCCGCGCTCCGCCTTTCCCCTCGAAGCGGGGGGCGCCTCACCTTCGCGTCTTTTCTTATTCTCGCATAAAGACGCGGTCAGGTCGCGCCGCTTCTCTAGCCGCCTCGACCGCCCCACGGAAGCCGATGAAATCGGCACTCAGAGCGGGATGCTTGTTGGGGGGTCATCACGCGTCCCGCAGGTCCGGCGAGCAGGGTCCGTAGCCGAGAGCGTTCTTGACGGGAGACGCCAAGACGGCCGCCGGTTGGTGGACTACGGCGCGGCGCGCAACTTGGCTTCGAGATAAGACTTCAGCGCCACGGCGTTGTTGCGCTCGAGATCTTTGGCGCCGAATAACAGCGTCACCATGCCGGATCGCGCCGCATCCAGCAGCGGACGCCAGGCCTCGGGGTTGCGGTCGAGCTCCGCGAAATATCGGCGCTGAAACTCAGGCCACTTTTTCGGGTCGTGGGCGAACCACGTGCGAAGCGTGTCGCTCGGCGCGACGTCTTTGAGCCAGCCGTCGAGGCGGAGCGTCTCTTTCTTCACCCCGCGCGGCCAAAGCCGGTCCACGAGAAAATAGGCGCCGCTGCCGCGCCGTTTGAGGTCATACACCCGCTCGATTCGGATCATGGACGGCCTTCCTCCATTGAAGCTAGCAAGTAACCGATAGCGAACAGCACATAGCTCTGAGCTATTCGCTGCTAGCTACTCGCCCGCGCGTTAGAGATCGCCGAACTCGTAGTCGGCCTGCGCGCAGGCGTTCCGGACGGTCGTCATTACCGCGGGGCTATCGGAATGCGGCATCACCGCCACCTCCGGCGCCTCGCGCGGGCGGCCGAGAATCGCGCCGGCCTCCGCCCCGGCCAGTTCGTCGCGGGTCCGACAGACGGTCCTTGGCAAGGAAACCGGCGATCCGGTTGTTGCGCGAGTCTTCTCCGCTGCGCATCGATCGCCAGGGTAGCCTGCTCTGGATCGCGGCGCAAGCTGCTCACAACCGCCCGCTTGGCACTCAGCTTCACGTGCGGACAAGGGCGACGGCCAGAAAAAGAATGCCCAGCGCCAACACGAGCGAGAGGCGCGCGATCCACGGCGACCAGGCAACCAGGAGGCGATCCATCTCCGTTCGATCGGCTTCCGGTTGTTGCTGGATTCGGCCGACGCGGGGTCCGACCACGAAATCATGGGCCCCTGTCAGGGCGAGGAGCGTCAGGACAAGAAACAATTTGGCGGTCAACACGGAGGACCAGCGGCTCGGCTCGAGTAGGGAGAGACCCCGCAATGCGAGGAGCGCGGGGCCGGTCGCCACCAGGACGCCGACCGAGACCCACACAACAAACCGGAACTTCAATGCGACCGTTCTGAACAAGATCGCCCGCTGAGCCGCGCTCCATCCGACCTTTAGAGTCGGCACCAGCACGACGGAGAGAAACACCATCCCGCCGATCCAACTGACCGCCGCGAGCAGATGGAGCCAGACTACCAACACCGTCATAGAGCCAGTCCTATCGGTCCGGCCCGGCTGATCGCGAGGGGTCCGCCGCGGGTCCGGTTGTTTCTCGCTGCGAGAGGACAGCGGCTCGAAGCCGGTCGAGCGCGAGCGAATGATCGGAGGGATCGATCATCACTTCGATGACGGTCACACCCGGCCGGTGGCAGGCGGCATGGAGCGCGCTGCGGAATCCATCCCGTGTTCCGACTCGCACGCCGGTCGCACCCAGCGCTTCAGTAATCATCACATAGTCCCAAGCCGGGATGTCGCAAATGGTCGGCGGAGCGCCCAAGGCTTCCAGGCTGCGATACCCCCGGTTGTTGAGCACGATCACGACGGCGTGCACCCCGTACCGCACCAACGTGGCGATCTCCATCCCGGTCATCTGGAATCCGCCGTCGCCCACGAGAGCGATCGGCCGGCGGTCCGGCAGGGCCAAGCCGGCGCCCAGCGCGGCCGGCACGCCGAAGCCCATGCTGGCATAGTAGCCGGGATTCAGGATCAGCTCCGCGTTGAGTTCCACCGAGCCGAACAGACAATCGCCGGCATCGGTGGTGAACACGTAGAGCTGGTCGTCCAGACGGCTCAATTCCGCAAAGACGCCCGCGATCAGCGACTCTCCGCGCGAGTCCGGCCTCTCGGGCACATACTCGTTCTTGAACGTCCGCGGCGTGATCTTCCTTTCCGCAAGCAGCGAGGTCATGACCTCGACCAAGCCCACGCGCTCATACCGGTGATGGCTGATGACGATTTCGTTGGCCAGGACCTGAATCATGGATTCCCGCTTGATCGCGCTCGTGAACAGGCCGGTCTCGGTATCGGTGAGCCAGGCGCCTAACATGAGGAGACAATCCGCTTCTTCGACCATGCGGCGCGAGTACGGATGGCCGGCCGCGCCCATGTATGTCCCGATGAAATTTGGATGGTGCTCCGGGAAGACGGCTTTTCCCATAAAGGACGTCGAGACCGGAAGCCCGTGCCGTTCGGCGAGCTGAATAAGACGATCCCTGAGCCCCAGCCGCATGATCTCGACCCCCGCCAAGGATCACCGGGTGACGGCTCCGGTTGAAGCGGGTCGTGATCTCCTGCATCGCTTCGGCCAACGCCGCCTCATCCCGCTCGCTGACCGGAACGGCGGCCGCGCCGCGCTTGCCGATGTCCGCCCGTACCATGTCGCACGGAATCTCCACGTACCCGGGCCGCTTCTCTCGGCGTACCGCGTCGATGACGCGGTCGATGTCCGCAGACGCCCTCGTCGGATCTTCCAACGCCACGGCGGCCACGGTGACGTGTTCATAGATGTGCCGCTGGGTCTCGAAGGTCTTGACTTTATGATGGATCAACAGTTCAGGCGAGCGGCCGGCCAGAGCGGGCGCCCCGCTCAGGACCAGCACCGGCGATTTCTCGGCATAGGCCTGGGCGATGGCATTCACCATATTGAGCGCGCCGGCTCCATAGGTGCCGACGGCCAGGCCTATTCCCCTGAGGCGGGCATAGGCATCGGCGGCGAAACCGGCGGAGGGTTCGTGGGTGGTCAGGATCGGCCGGATCGGGCTCCGCTCCAACTCGGCGTACAACGGCAGGATGAGGTCCCCGGGGATCCCGAAGGCATGAGCGGCGCCCAGCCCGAACAGGCGCGCGTAGAGATAGGAAGCCGACTGCATGGCACCAAGCACCGCGGTGTCATCGTGTCGCGCCGGCCGCGCTGATCCGCTGGGGCAGATAGAGACAGGCCGGTTCTTCGCCGAGGTAATGGCCGGTCTGGCCGAACGCGCGGGCGCGGCAGCCGCCGCAGACGATTCGGTATTCGCACCCCCCGCACTTGCCCATGAGGCGGTCCGGATCGCGGAGGTCGGCGAACACCGGCGATGCGGCCCACACGTCGGCGAAGGATTGCCGTCGAAGGTCGCCCGCTTTGAACGGCAAATAGCCGCACGGGAACACCTCGCCACGATGCGAGACGAAGCAGATCTCACTCCCGGCCAGACAGCCTCTTCGAACTGCCGGGGTAGAGGGGTAGAGAGGTAAGGGTGTAACGGGGTACGTAGCGGGGTAGTGGGATAGCGGGATAGCGGGACTTCCCCCCGTACCCCGTTGTCCCGTTATCCCGTTACCCCGTTGCAACTCTTGCCGCTGCAACCGAATCCGCTGGATGTGCGGCGCACAGATTGTCCGGATCTCCATGGTCTCCCGTTCGGCTAACTCGTCGATCCACCACAGGACCGCTTCATAGTCACGCGCGGTCAGTTGCAGGGATGGGCCGATCTCCAGCCCGCAGCCGACCGGGACGAGCAGGAAGAGGTGCCAGGCTGCGGCGCCCAGTTTCCGCACCAGCTCATAGATCTCTTCCAACCGGTCCCGGTTGTGGTTCGTGACGGTGGTGTTGACCTGCAGGGACATCCCGAGTTCCTTGAGGTGAATGAACCCGTCCACAGCCGCATCGAAAGCTCCGGCCACACGGCGGAAGGCATCGTGCGTCTCCGCGTCGGGGCAGTCGAGGCTGATCGACACCCGCGTGAATCCCGCGGAGACGATGTGCCGGGCGATCGCGCGGGTGACCAGCGTCCCGTTCGTGGCGAGCGCCGAGGGCAGCCCACGACGCCGGGCATAGTTGGCGAGGACTAAGAGATCATCCCGCAGAAGCGGCTCTCCGCCGGTCAGCACCAGCAGCGGCCGGCCGATCAGCGCGAGTTCGTCGATCAGCCTGAAGCCCTCCGCCGTGGTCAACTCGGAGGGATCGGCCTCCGCCTCCGGCACGGCCCGGCAGTGGGCGCAGCGCAGATTGCAGCGCTTGGTGAGCTCCCAGTAGACGAGACGAGGTGGCGGATGCATGGCCATCACCGAGCGAGACAAGCGCGACAAGCGCGAGCGGGACTTCTGCTCGAAGATGGAACACGTCTCGCCTTTCGCGCCCGTCCCACCCGCGCGTACGATTCATCAGAACGCGATCCCGACATAGGGTCCGACCTGGAAATAGCTGTTCTCCGTATTGGTCATGTTGGCCGCCAGGTGATAGCGCACATCGGCTCCCACATGAAACGCCTTCCATACACGGTACTCGAATCCCCCGGCGAACTGCACCCCAACATCCAGATACTGCGTCTGATTCGACGGAGGGCTGATCACATGAATATCCAACCCGACCGGGATGAGCCACGGCCGAAATGCACTGCCCTCCATGAACTTGAGCTTCGGCGCGATGTCGATCGTCACCATGGTCAGTTGCAGCTTCCGTTGGTTGTTAGTTCCGCCGTCAAGGGCACCACTCGCGAGTCCGGCAGCCGGAGGACTTTGAACCGTCCGGGAACTAATCCGATTGAATTGAAGCCCGATCTCCCCCATGGCCCAGACACCGCTCATCAGGCCCCAGGAATCTTTCGACAGCACATTGTCCAACCACGCACCAACGTACCAACCGTTCTGGCCATCATTGAAACCCTTACTGTTGACATTCTGCGCATCCGTAAAAACTTCATTCGCCCGGTCGCTGTTCAGCCGCATGAATCCGCCCTTGAAGACGACCATGTTGCCGGTTTCCTCCGCCGACGCCGGTGAAAGCGTCCCCAGCCCCATCCCGACAATGAGCAGTACTCCAGTGAATCTGCATAGTTTTCTCCTGAGCCAGCCGTCGATCATGCTCTTGCCTCCTTATCGTGTGTTGCATGATTCCTCGGCCGGCCCCGAGACGTTGATTAGTTATGCCATTTGAGATTCGGACACCAGTCCACCTCCGCGAGCACTGCGATCGTCTTGAGTTGCTCCTCGACCGGCGTCGCGCCGGCGTTCCGGACCAATTGCAGGCACCGCGCGCAGATGAACGGACAGCGCGCATGGCAGGTCCACACGGGACAGCCCGCCGCTTCACCGATTCGATCAGCCTGGCGGGCGCAATAGGCTCCCTTGTCCTGTTCGCCGAGACTTTCTCCGTAACACAGCAGCGTGCTCAGGAATTTAGAGAGATTGATAACGGACCGCGAATTGATCGTCACAGAGACCCGAGGGAGGCTGAGCGCTTCTCCGATCAGCCTGGCGGCCTGATAGATCTCCGAGGGCAGGTCTGGAAAGTGCGCGACGTGCACGCGAAGGGCTCCCTCCGTTTCGATGAGCTGATAGCGAGGCGCCAGATGCGCCAAGGGCAGCGCCGCCGACAACAGGGCTTCCTCGGTTTCCGGGATCCTGACGGTCAGCGAGATGGCTTGCCGTTCCATGACCGATGGCGGCTCTCGGCATTGTGGCAACGATCGAGTCACTGTTTCGCCGGTCTTCTCCTCATCAGCACCGCCGGTCCGAAATAGGCGAACGCGTCCTTCAAATTGGAGAACATCCGCTTGAATGGGCCCATCTCCTGATTCGTGACGTATTGCAGGGTCAGGATGATGCGCTCCTCTCCCTTGCCCAGGGGCGTCACGGCGTGCCAGAGCTTGTCCCCGTTGAAGACGACGACGGTTCCCGGCTCCATCGCGATTCGCATTTCGCGAATTTCCCGCTCCGGATGGTCCTGATAGAGCCTCGCGACCAGCCGACAGTGTTCGGATCGTTCGACCAGCCCGATCAAAACCGTGTAGCGCTTCCCCTTGTAATAGGAGGTGTCATAGTGGAACCCGATATGGTCGCCCGGCTCGGTGTAGTAGTAGAGGGCGCAGGAATGGGGGTCGTCTTCCGGGCAGAGCAACAGGTGCGATTCGGCCAGGCGATTGAGAAACATGCGGAGCGCCGGCGACTGGTACAGCGCCAGCGTGACCGGCGCCTGGTCTCGGATCGCGTAGAAGCTGACGCTGCCGCCTTTCTTGTGCCCGGGGACATAATTACGGTGAATGCCGGACCGGAGGTCGTCCGCTTCCGAGATCAGCGCCTCGACCAGATCCGGAGGCAGAAAGCGCTCGAGAAGCAGAAACTCGTTCTGCAGCCAATAGCGGCTGTGGACTAGCCCCAGATACACCGCCTCGAGCGCCCGTTTGAGACTCGGCTCGACGTCCGCGGCGAGCGTCTTCATCGTGGCCCTCCTTCCGGCCCGAGCAGCAGGACAATCACCCCCTCCCCGAGACCCTCCCCCCTTCAAAAGGAGAGGGAAAGGTGGGGGAGTAGTTGCTGGTATGCTTACCGGAGATCGGCGCTTCACCGCGCCGGAGCGCTCACCTCCGTCGCAACGGGCCGGACCTTCGGCGATGCATCCCGCGCGCAGCGGAAGCCCAGCCAGTTCATCTTCGTATTCGGGTCGGTTCCGTTGCGCATCGCCGCCCGCACGGTCGTGGTGCTGTCGATCCACCCGCCGCCGCGGAAGCCCTTTTGAGTCCCCGTCTCGGGACCTTTGGGGTTCCGCTCCGGCGCCCCGGCGTAATAGTCCTTGTCATACCAATCCGCCACCCACTCCGCGACGTTGCCGATCATCTGATGCACACCGTACGGGCTCACCGAGTTCTCGTACTTATCCACGGCGATGATGGGCGGATACAGCAGGAGCCGTTCGGGTCGATCCCGCACGGGGCCGGAGAGCCCAGATCGCCCGAAGTTCGCGCGGCTCAAGCCCGCGGTCTGATTGCCCCAGGGATAAATCCGGCCATCCTCCCCGCGCGCGGCCTTCTCCCACTCGGCCTCGGTCGGCAGCCGTTTGCCCGCCCACCGGCAATAGGCGTCCGCGTCATACCACGTCACGTGCATCACCGGATGGTGCGCCATACTCTCCTGAAAGTTTCCACCGTCATACCGCCAATCCAGCAACGGCCGCCGATTCGTCGCCAGAACAAATTTCAGGTACTGCAGCGCCGTCACTTCATATTTGTCGATCTCGAATGCATCGAGATAGACCCGCCGCTGCGGGAGTTCGATCCGATACGCGTTGCGGTCGACGCGCTTGTCGCTGCCCATGAGGAACGGTCCGGCGGGGACCAGCACCATTTCCTCTTTTGCCGGCCACGTGGCGACCCGCTTCAGAGCCAACTGTTTACCTTCCGGCGTCCATTCGACCGTGATGTCCTGCGTGTCGAGTCCCCAGGCGAAGCTCGCCAGAGCCAGGGCGGCGCCGATGGCGAGGAGCGCGTTCACGACCCGGTTCGCCGTAGCCCATCCGCCGATTTTGTCCCTGTTCATATGTCGGCCTCTTTCGTTCGCATCTCGTTTCTCGTGCAGCGTCGTTCGCTCGGGCGGAATCACCGTTGTTCGGCCCTCGCTTCACGCGTCAGGTTTATGGCTCCACGTGCATCGCATGCGCAGCGAAACCCGATCAAATAGCTCCGGTGGTCGGGTGCGCCGGCGTTGCGGCCGGCCGAGCGGGCCACTTCCGGGTCTTCGTTCCAGGACCCGCCTCGAAAGACTTTGTCGATGCCCTGCGAGGGGCCGGTGGGGTTGTGCGTCTCGCCCCTCCGGTAATACTCCGGATCAAACCAATCGGCCACCCATTCGCTCACGTTCCCCGCCATCTGATAGACCCCGTAGGGACTCACCCCGCGGTCGTAACGGTTTACGTTGGCGAGCGGCGGATACCGCTTCACGCGTCCGGAGCCGCTGTGCGCGATATTGCTTTTCAGCCATCCGGCCGGCTCATCGCCCCACGGGAAGATGCGGCCGTCGGTCCCGCGCGCCGCCTTTTCCCATTCGGCTTCTGTGGGCAGCCGTTTGCCCGCCCACCGGCAATAGGCATCCGCCTCGCGCCAGCTCACACCGATGACCGGATGCCAGGCAATCTTCTCCGGGAAGGGCTCTTCTCTCCAATAGGGAGGCCACTCCGCGCCGGTCGCCAGGACGTACCGAAGATACTGGACGTTCGTGACCTCGTACCGGTCGATCTGAAACGCACTCAGATAGACCAGCCGCTGCGGTTGCTCCTGGGGACCGGCGGCGCGGTCGGTCTTTGGATCACTTCCCATCAGAAACCAGCCGGCCGGCACCATGACCATATCCTCGACCATATCCTCCGGCACCTCCATCGCGGCGAGCCGTTCCGCTTCGAACAGCGGCGTCCACAAGGGCGGCCGTTTCGGACGATCATGGTCGGCCATGCCCAGGCTAGGGGCCAGGGGCACGAGGAACGAGGCGAGCATGCAGAACAACGCGCGGATCGTTCCGGCTTTCCACTTCACGGCTTTTGCTTTACCCCTTGCCTTTTGCCTCGCGCCCCTCGCCCCTCTCTCTATTCCAACATCCAGCCCCTCGCTTCTCGCCTCGTGCCGCTCGCCCTCTTCATCACTCAGGTTCTTCCGGATCTTGTGTGGGTATAGAACTCCAGGACCTCCCTCGCCCCCGCTTTGCGGGGGAGAGGGAAAAAGAAAGACCCACGCGATTTCCTGAAAAGCCATCATTCATAACTCTGCTTCTCCAGCGTCGGGACGATCTGGCTTTGCACGTCCTGCGTGATCTGATACCGGATGTACGGACTGTCCACCATCTGATTCGCATACAGGCGGCCTTTGGGCGATTCGACCTGCAAGGTCACGCTGGTCTGTTCCTTCGGCTCGATCGTGACGACTCGCTTCACCTCTTCCCGGAGATACGGATGCCAGATTTTCACGGTATACGTGCCCGGGGGAATGTCGGTCAGCTCGAACCGCCCGTCATTGTCGGTCACCGCATAATAGGGATGGTCCGCCACCAGCGCCCACGCTTCCATGTAGGCATGAAACCCGCATTGCATGACGAAGACCTTCCGCCCTTTCGTCATTCTCACGGTCTGGGTCACCGGTGTCCCGGCGAAGTGCTTGTGGAAATGCGCGCTGAGCCCGGCCTCGTTCGGATATTTCGAACTGATCGGCAACGGCACGTTGAACAGCACCCGCGGCCCGAGATGCGAGGTCTCATAGGCCTGGATGTCGTGCATCGCGGGATCCATGTTGACCACCACGACATCGTGTTGATCGCGGACGACCGTCACGAAGGGGAGGAACCGGCAGTCGATCGCCTCGATACGCGGTGGCGTGAACGTCCCGAACGGTTTCCCCCGGTCGATCGATTCCAGGTAGACCACGACCTGCCGGAATTCGCCGTTGGCTCCGACGTTGAAGGGTTGCAACAGCCGCCAGCCCTGCCCGTCGGAAATCCGGCCGCAATACACCGGATCGGGCAACGTCGTGAGGTTGTACCCTTTCGGCCTCGGGACTTTTCCCTCCAGCACCACCGTGCCGGTGAGCATGCCCCCATCAACGACCTGCACCTCCTCATACGCGAAGCTCGGTCCGGCCACTGACAGCAACCCCGCCAGCGGAAGTCCCAGCCAATACCGTCGTGCTTGTCTCCGTCTGCTCTCCATCCTTTCCTCCTTTCGCGTGCGGTGGATGAGTACGTCTATCCTAAAGCACGCGAGAGGTATAAAGAAACGGGGGAGCCACAACTCGTTCGCAGCTCCCCCGCCATCCTTATCTCTTTCTCACACTCTCCGCTCACCTCCGCTCACGGGAACCTGCTGAGGTGCAACAGGCTTCGGCGTCTCAAGTGCCGAGCGCTGAGGACCGAGTGTGCGGTTAGCTCAGTCCTCAGTCCTCGCACCTCAGTCCTGGCTACCGCATCGCGGTCGGGATCGCCGCCGGCTCGGCTTCCGTGCGCTTGATCCCGGCACCGGCGCCGTTCAGCGGCAGGATACGCTGATCACCGGCCGGCAGCACCCGGAAGTAGCCCCACTGCCCGGACTGCGTGTAGGGGAGCCGCGCGTTGGACCAGACGTAATCTCCCGGCAACCGGTACGGACCGCCCGCGCCGCCCCGGACGAAGACATCCAGAGTCTCCGACCCGGCGTACTCCACCACGCTGATCATGTCGGCACCCGGCATGTACGGCTCGATCGGCCATTCGTGGCCTTCGATCCCGAACATCCCATTCTGTTCGCTGTTGGCGCCGATCACATGGATCCGCACCGGATCTCCGGCATGCGCCTCGATCAAGGGGGTGATCGGATCCTCGGGCTTGTCCACCACGCACGGCTGGAAGATCCGGCCGAGCGAGCAGCCCTGCTCCTCGCGGAACTTGTACGGTTCCGCTCGGTAGTTCACCGCCGTCAGCCCCGCGACGTTCTGGACGTAGGGCATGAACGCAGTGCCGATGATGTTGTCCTCATCCTGGAAGAAAAGGGCCACATCCCGGTAGTTCACCTTGCCCGCGTTCTCCGGCAAGCTCCGGTCAACAATCACGTCCGCGCGCCAAGCATTCTTGAGCGAGATATCCTGCCCGGTCACCGGATCGCGATATTGCGATCCGCGGGGCCCGACGATGATCGCTCCGTACAGGCCGTTGCGCGGGTTCGTCACGATGTTGCCGCCGTCCCATACCAGCGACGTCGTCTCCTTGTTTGCGGGATGCGCATAGTAGGTGTAGGTCCGGCTCTCGCCCGGCGCGATGGTCTGATCGCCGGGGTTATTCCCGACGTTCAGGCCGAGCGAGTCTTTCGGATCGAAGGCCAGCCCCGGCGCGAAGAACGACGCCCGGCTGCTCTTCATCTTGTTCTTCAGATTCACTTTGATGCAGTCGCCCAGGTTCACCCGCAGCGTGAGCGGATGCGGCATCACGTCCGACGCCACCTTGGTGACTTCCTCCTCGAGCGCGAAGATCTTGCCTTCCGGCACGGTCATTTCGATCTTCCGCTCGAAGTCCACTTCGATCGCGTCCGGCGCCTTCGGGTTCAGTTTCAACGGGCGATCCAGCGCCACCACGTTGAAGGTCTTCACCGGGGCGTCGGCCGGGCAGACCGATTTGGGCACCGGCGGAATCGCGAACGGTTTCGTCCCGGTCGGCAACGGCATCAAATCCGGCACCTGTTTGTCCAGAACGCGGATGATGCCCCATCCGCCTTCGGCGAAGTGCGAACTCCGGCCGTTGAAGTGGATGTAATCGCCCGGCATACCTTGGAAGCCGCCTGCTTTCGTCACCAGGTCATACCGCTCGGCGATACCGACGTGAATCGAGTACTTCCGATTGGCATCCGCGGCGTACCGTTCCGTAAGGAAGGTATGCCCGGAGAGCGTCCAGACATGCGACTCGTTCATGAGCTGATGCAACAGCCGGAACACCATCGTATCGCCTACGTATGCACGCAACAGCGGCGTGTCCGGATCCCCGTGGATCGCGCTGCTGAACAGCTTCGACGTATCCGGATTGTTGGCCAACCGCTGCGCGAAGGGCTCGGCCCGGAAGTTCAGGCCGCTCCCCGTCGTATGCGTACCCCCGTTAATATAGGGGTTGGGCGCCATCAGGATCTTTTCTGGCATCTGGAAGGACACGGTCTTGCCGGCTTCCAGCGCCACTTCGACCGGCTGTCCAGGCGGGTTGCCCGCTTGGATAACGTTCACGGTATGGGGGACGGTGTCATGGATCGACACCATCAGTTCCCGGAAGCTCCCGCTCACGCCGGCGCCGATCGGCTCCGTGCTATGGATGTCCGCGATCGGCCCGCTCCACACGAGCTTGCCGTTCTTCGGATCGTGGTAGGTGGATCCGTAGGGTTCCACGATCGTCACCCCGAACCCGCCGTGCGGCCAGGTCGTGGCGCCGAACGCGTGGTCGTGCCAGAAGACAGTCCCCATATCCACATCCACCCACCACCGATACCGGACGAACTCCGGCGACACCAGGTCTTTCGCCGGGTGGTTGTGCTTCAGCGGCTTGAAGAACGTGATCGTATCGCCCTTGATCTCTTTGATCCGGGCGACCTCCGAGCAGCTCCTATCCCGCGGCAGCGAGGCCGTAGGATCGTTGCCCTTCTCCAAACAGTCCATGCCGACCATCAACTCGGTGTTGACGTGGAACGGCGTGGCCCCGGGCGCCATCTCGATCTTGACAGACGTCGCCCCGGCTTTGACCGCGCTCTTCAGCTTCGCCACCATCGGCGCGGGCAATCCGTGCTTGGTCGGCTTCCCCCACATGGTGAAGGGCCGGACCGACATTTCGTATTCGAAACCCGAGATCACTCCATCCGAGTTCCCCGTATCGAACTGGAAGAAATGGGGGTGGATGTTGATCTTGGACGACTGGAAGTTGGTGAAGTCGTCGTCGTCCCACTCGCTCGTCAGCACCAGATCCACGCAGTCATACACGTTGGCGCGGATGACCGCGGGATACTTCAGATCGTCGTTGGCCCTGATCAACCGTTCTTCCTCATGCAAGACGTAGATCAGGCCGTCTTTGTCCACGATCGGCGGCTCTTTTCCCTGTTTCTTGGCCAGGGTGATCGGGAGCCGAATGAAGTGCAGGTTGTAGAACTTCTGATTGGCGTTGTCCGGACAGAGGCTCCACCGGCCCTGCTCGCCCGGCTTGGCCGGTTCGCTGGTCCGCTCGCCGTTCTCATCTTGGTGAATCGGCTCCAACCACGGCGCGCCGTTGTGATTTGCGGAGAACGGCACGCGTTTGCCGAAGTGAGGCTTGAACAGCGGCCAGGCCAATTTCCCTGTCGTGGGATCAAACAGAATCGGCGGTCTGGTGCTGTCGTCCCACTTGACCGCGGCCGGATACTTGGGATTCTTCGCCGTGCTTTCCCGCTCGCCGAGGGCGATATTGCCGTTCCACTTCCAGTCCCACACGGTCGCGTCATAGGCCATGATCTGGCCGCGCTCGTCGTCCGTATGGCCCGGCTTGCCCTGCGCCGGCAGGAACATCTCGACCCAGTCCTTGATGTTCACCACGGCGGGATCGGCTTTCCAGTTGGTCTTCTGGTTCCTGTCCACGATCTTGAACCGCTTGCCGAACCAATCCACGGTCGTGCCGATCAGTTTGTCGGATGTCACGCCGAGTTTCATCCGCCCCTGCCGGTCCGGCAATTCCCGCATGTCCGGCATGGTATCGGTATGGCCCTGGCCGACCTGCAGCGTGTTGTATACCCGTCCGTATCCCCACATACCGGCCACATAGTGGTGCGCCACGTGGCAGTGGAACAGGAACTCGCCCGCCAGGTGCTGGCACTGCCCGGCGCCGCATTCCGGCTCCAGGTCCAATGCTTCGGACGGCCCGATGACTTCGACGTCGACCCGGTCCGACTTGGTCCTGACGACCGGATACTTCACCGGCCCATCTTGACCAGCCGCCCAGAGCATATTGGGCTCCGTGACCGGGCTACGTTGCCAGCGGATCGATCCGCTGTGGGGATGATGGGAGTGGAAGACCTCGGAGCCTCCGTGCACCAACCGCCACTTGACCGGATCGCCCAGGTAGGCCCGCGGAATCGTCGTCGGCACGTCGCCGAAGGTATAGGCGCTGTAGGCCAACGACTCGTCCTCGAAGCCGAAGTACTCGTGCTGGAGGTGCATCTCGTCGATGCCGAAGGGCTCGCTCCGGTAGTTCAAGGCGCGGCCGCCTGGCCGATAGGCGTCGGTCAGCGGATCGCGCTGCGGCAGGAAGTCGCCTTTCTTGTTCAACGGACGGAACGCTTCGTCGCCGACCTCGTGATAGAAGATCACAAATTCGCGGAAGTCCGGTCCGGAGCCGTTGTCGATCATGACCTGCCAGCCGCTCTTGGTCTCAGGAGCGGCGCCGGTTCCGAGCGGGTCGAGGTACTTGGACCCCTTCGGCTCGATCACGAACGCGCCGAACAAACCCAAGACGGTCAATTCGCGGTCGTGACTGTACGAATGGAACTGCCGCACGCCCTCCTGCATGTGCGGATGGATGTACCACTCGAACTCCCGCGACTTGCTCGGAGGAATGATCGCGTCCGGATTGGTGGTGGTCGCCGGCTTGCCGGTCGCGCTGACGACCATGGAGGACGCCTGGATGAACAGACTGCCGTCCTCGTCCTCCATTTGGTTGCGCAGCGTCAGCTTCACGCAATCGCCCTGGTTGGCCCGGAGGACCAAGGGCTGGATGATGTCGCCTTGCAACCCGGTGGACACGGCGCCCGGATCAAATCCTTCCTTCTCGCGGGCCGCCTTGTTCCTGGCTTCCTCCGCCCGGACCTTGTCGATGTTCTCGGTCAAGACGTACATGTAGCCGGGGTAATAATCCAGCCACCGGTTCAGCGTGATCTCGACGCTGATCATCGAGACATCGTAGTGCTTGGTCGGCACGCCGGCCGGGCAGCGGCCCCCGGTGGTCAGGACCGGCTCCCCCTTTCCCGCGTCCGTGGCCAGCAGAAAACTGCTTCCGTCCTGCCCCATGTACTGGTGCATCATGGACATGTTGTTGAAGGCACCGGAGGTCTGCTGGGCCTGCGCATCCTTCTGCGCCTGCTCTTCCAGCCGGCGCATGAGCCGGTGATGCTGCAGCTCGATCTTTTCAGAGCGATCGGCCCGTCCTTCGATGGTGTCTTCGACCACGGTCTGGCCCTTCAAGGTCTGGGTCCAGCCCGGCATCGCCACGGGCGAGGCATGTCCCTGATGGGACATTCCCCCCGGCTCCGCGGCAAACAGCCACGGAGAGGCGACCAGACTACTCGCCAACACCGCGGCTTGCAGACATCGCGTCGCTCGCCGGCGACGCGACCTGCGTTGGAAATGTAAATACGACCACTTCATAGTGCGGCCTCCTTAGTTTAATAAGCTAACAGCGAATAGCTGATAGCAACGATGAGACAATGCTGGGTGCATTGTGAAGAAGAGATCCCGATATTTTTCCGACCTCCGGCTGCCGGCTATTAGCTATTGGCTATTAGCTTCCTGAAAAGAGCTGGTGAAGGGGCCCTCTTTGCAGAGGTTCAAGGGTCATTCGGAGGCCGGTCCAAAATCACCCGCGCCTTCACCAGCGCCGTCCATAATGCGCAACCAGCGTGCCCGGGATTGCTCGAGCCTCATGAACGTTCGTTTCTCCTCTCCTGAAGCGGCGTTCGTAAATGTTGAACATTGCGTCAGGCTGGAGAAGGAATGGGTCGCCGCTCCACAGCCTTAGACAGCCAAGAGACAGCCGATCGCGCCCGAATGAATCTTTCCGAAGATTGTCAACGCGTTGCGACTGTCCACACGATTAGACATCCGTCGAGGGAAAATGGGGCAGGACGCGCCAATGAGGCTCTCGAAAGAAAACAGCGATCAAGAGGGAAGAGAAACGATGAGGGCCCAGCCGGACTCAACGAAGGCTGATCATCTGCGACGGTCGTGGGACCGTTTTCGAATGTGGCTCAACGCCTGTAGGATTTCCGCCGGCCTGGGCGGGCACCCGGGAATACGCACATCCACAGGCACATGTTTCTCGACCGGACCGGTCACGGCGTAGCTCCCCTTGAACAGGCCGCAGGTGATGGCGCAGTCCCCCAAGGCGATGACAACCTTCGGATCGGGAGTCTGTGTATAGACATCCTTCAGCGCCCGTTCCATATTCACGGTCACCGGACCGGTGACGACCAGGGCATCGGCATGCCGCGGCGACGCGGCAATGTGAATTCCGAAACGTTCGGCGTCGTAAACCGGGTTCATCAGCGCATTCATTTCCATCTCACAGGCGTTACAGGAGCCGGTATCTACCTCCCGTATCGCCAGCGAGCGCCGGAAAGGCTTGGTTTTCTCCACCGCCGGTGCATCGGGTGGCATCTCTGCCGGGGCCGGCTCGGCATACCGGCCGGTCACGACGCCGGTTTTCAGGCTTTTTTTCAGAATGCGAAACATGGCTCCTCCTAACTCAGCTAAGAGCGAATAGCGAACAGCTACCAGCTAGACGCTCATCGCTGGAAGCGGTTGGCTACCAGCCATAGCTATTCGCTCAGAGGTCGTTTCCCGCATACGACAGATTGAAGCTCTTGTTGATCAACGGAAAATCCGGGACGATGTTCCCCAGGACCGCCCACTGGATCGCCGGCCAATTCACGAACGAGGGATCGCGCACTTTGCACCGGTGAATCCGCCCGCCCGCACCGGCCATGACCATATAGAGAATTTCGCCTCGCCAACCTTCTACCGCGGACAACGCCCATTCTCCCTCCCCCGGTGTTCGGCTCGGCGTCGCCGTCACCGACCCGGTGGGGATCCGCCGGCGGATCTCCCGGATGAGTCTCATCGATTCATGAATCTCGTCCATCCGCACGCGCATCCGAGCGCGGACATCCCCGTATCGATAGACGGGCACCTTGGGCTGAAGTTCTCCATAGGCCGCAAAGGGCCGATCGCGCCGGATGTCCCGATCGATGCCCGACGCCCGGCCCACGACGCCCATCACGGCGTGGTCCCAGGCGGTTCGCTCGGTCAGCACGCCCGTCGTCTCCAGCCGGTCCGTGAGCGAGGCATTGGCGAACAGAATGCGTTCGAGCTCCGTGAAATCGGGCTCGATGACATCGAGCTCCGCCGCCACGTCCTCAAGTTGCCGCTCGCTCAAGTCGAGGTTGACGCCGCCGGGACGGATCACGCCGCGCAGAAATCGCGACCCGGTCAAACGATCGTTGAGCTGCATGATGCGCTCCTTCATCCGTCCGCAATGCGCATGGGCCAGCGTGTACGCGGTATCGTTACAGATCGCGCCGACGTCGCCCAGATGATTGTGCAAACGTTCCAACTCGAGGAAGAGACTGCGGAGATAGCACGCCCGCGGCGGCGCCTCGACCCCCAGCAGCGTTTCGGCCGCCTGAGAGTACGCGAGACTGTGGCCGACGGTCGTGTCACCGGACACCCGTTCGGCCAACGATACGGCGTCGGTCAGGGTCATCTGTTCGAACAGTTTTTCGACCCCGCGGTGCTTCCAGAAGTGGCGCACTTCAAGCTGCATGATGGGCTCCCCGGCCACGGAGAATCTGAAGTGGCCCGGTTCGATGATACCCGCGTGGATCGGACCGACCGGAATCTCAAACACGCCTTCGCCTTCGATGTGGCGGAAGGCATACTCCCCCTGGGCCCGCGCGAGCACGGTGTCCCACCGGAAATCTTTCTTGAGCGGGTGCGTCCCCTTCGGCCAGTGCTCATGGCGCACCAGACGGCGCATGTCCGGATGCCCGACGGGGATCATGCCGAACATGTCGCGGATCTCGCGCTCGTACCATTTGGCCGCGTGGATCGACGGCGTGATGGAGCGAAACTGCCGGGTGTTGCCCAGCAGTTCCGTCACAAGCACCAACCAATCTCGCCGCTCGGCCAGCGTGAACAGATAGAACAACTCGTAGCGCGCTTCGCGGGGCCGGTGGTCCACCGCCCAAAGGAGCGACAAGCTGCCGCGCAGATCCGGTTTGGTGTGCAGGTAGTGCGCGACCAGCGGCACCTGGTCGGCTTGCAGGCGAACGAGCGGCGTGCCGCGGACCTCGCCGGTGCCCACCACCGCGCTCGGAAACGCCTGTTGCAACAACGCGACCGCCGCTTTTGCGTCCGCCATCTTCTTACTCCCTCAGCAACACGGAGACCGCCCGATCCACGAGCCCTTTCATCGGATCCGGCATCGCCATCCCGAGCCCGACCAACGCCGCGATCGTCAGAAGCAACGACACGTGTCCGATCTCCCATCCTTCGCCGCGCTTCACCCCGTCCGGCGGGGCTCCCCAGACCATCGCGACCACGCGAGACATGAACCCGCCGAACAGGGCGACGGCGAACACCAGGAAGAGCGTCACGATCGCAAGACCGCGCACATCATCGGTCATGGTGATGGTCAGGAACCTTCCAAGGTGAAGCGTATCGGAGGCAAAATCCTGATTGGCCAGCGCCGATACGATCATGACCTCGCTCATGAACATTGAGAAGGGCGGCATGCCGACCAGCGCCAAGCCCGCGACCAGCAGGGCCGCCGCCGTCAGCGGCTGAACGGCCGCCAACCCGCGCACCTGGTCGATCTCGCGGGTCCCGAACCGGCGATGCACGTTGCCGGCCGAGAAAAACGCGAGCGACTTGGCCAACGCGTGGTTAAGGAGATGAAAGAGCCCGCCGAACGTGCCGACCGGGCCGCCCACCCCGAAGCCCACCATCGCGACGCCCATGTGCTCGACGCTCGAGTACGCGAACAGGCGTTTGTAGTCCCGCTGGAGCAGGATGAAGAGCGCGGCCACGACGAACGAGAGCAAGCCGAAGACCATCAGCAGGTTGCCCGTGAATTCCGCGGGAAGCGCATGGTCCATGACGGCCTTGCTGCGAAGGACGGCGTAGACGGCGACGGTTTCCAAGACGCCGGCCAGCATCGCCGTGACGGGCGCCGGCGCCTCGCCATACGCCTCCGGAACCCAGGTGTGCATGGGCGCGAGGCCGATCTTCGTGCCGTACCCGACCAGGATAAAGAGGAACGCCAGCTTCAGCACGTGCGGATCCAATCGGCCGGCTGCTTCCTCAAGCGTAGTCACGTTCAGCGCCGCGCTGACATCCCCGAAGACCCGCACCGACGAGTAATAGGTCAAGACGGTCCCGAACAGCGCCAAGGCGATCCCGACCGAACAGAGGATCAGGTATTTCCATCCGGCCTCGAGGCCTTCGCGCTTTCTGAAGAACGCGATGAGAAAGGTGGTGGCCAACGTGGTTCCTTCGACGGCGACCCAGAGCACGCCGAGGTTGTTCACCGACGTCGCGGCGATCATCGCGAAGAGAAACAGATGAAACAGGACAAAGAACCGGCTGAGCCGCCGCGGCGAGATCGCGCCCCGCGCCACATACTCGTCGAGGTAGGACCATGTATATAGTGAACACGTGAGCCCGATCGCCGTAATGATCAACAGGATGAAGGCGGACAGCGCGTCCAGATAGACAAGCCCCCAGAGCGCGGTGAAGGGCCCCTCTGTCAAGACGCGTTGAACCACGGCCGTCTCGGCAATGCCCAGCGCGGTCATGGTGGCCAGGTTCAGCCCGTGCAGCACCTGAGCGCGCCTGGTGAGCAAACTCAGACCCGCCACAAGCAGTGGCGCCCCGAGAAGAACCGCAACCGGAGCCGCACCCGTCCCCATTACGGCGCCTCACCCGTCACGGCCAGAATCGTCACCACCGACTTGAGCAGGGTCTCAAGCCCCGGCGGCACGTAAAGACCGATCGCTCCCAGCACCGCCACGTTGATTCCCACGGCGACGCCGGCGAACAGGCGGCACCGAGGTCCCAGCGCGCGCCCCGCCTCCCCCGGCGAGCCCAACGTCATGCGGAGCACCTGATACAGTAACGTTGCAAAGGCCAGCGCGAGCAGAACCAGAAACGCGCCGGCCAGTTCCGGTCCCGCCGTGTACGCCGCGACCGCGATCAAGACTTCGCTGGCGAACAGTCCGAACGGCGGCAGGCCCGCCAGCACGACGCCGGCGATCAGGATCGCCCCGCCCGCCAGGGGCATTTGACCGAGCAGCCCCGTCACGCGGTCGAGCAATTTGTGATTATGCCGGAGGAACACCAGCCCTGCGCCGTAAAAGGCCGTGGACTTCGCCAAGGCATGATTCAACAGATGCCAGGTCCCCGCAAAGGTTCCTGCTCCGCCGATGCCGAAGCCCAGCAACGCCACCCCGATGTGCTCGATGCTGGAATAGGCGAACAGCCGCTTGTATTCTCGCTGCACGAGGAAGAACGCCGCCGCGATGGCCAGCGAGAGCAAGCCCAGTCCGACCAAAAGGCTGCCGCTGAAAGCCGAGCCCACGGCGCGATCCGTCACCGCCTTGAACCGCAGAATGGCATAGACCGCGAGCGTCAGCATGTTCGCCGACAACATGGCGCTCACCGGCGTCGGTGCTTCGGCGTGCGCGTCCGGCAACCAGGTATGCATCGGCACCACCCCCGCCTTCGTTCCGTAGCCGATCACGGCAAAGATAAACGCCAGCTTGATGGCGGTCGGATCCAACCCTTCCGCCACCCGATATAATTGGGACCAGCGGAGCGCTTCGCTCGACACCCCCAGCAGATGTTCGGAGGAATAGTAGACGAGAATGGTCCCGAACAAGGCCAGCGCGATACCCACTGAGCTTAAGATCACGAACTTCCAGCCGGCTTCCAAGGCGGCCTTGCTGCGCTCGAACCCGATCAACAGCGCCGCGGAGAGGGTCGAGCCTTCGACCGCAATCCACATGAGGGCGATGTTTTCCTGATTGACGGCCGTGAGCATGGCGGCAAGATAGAGATCGAACAGACAGAAGAACCGCCGATAGCGCATCAAGGACAGATGCCCGCGGTCAATCTCCTCGCCCATGTAACCGACCGCATACAAGGTCCCGGTGCTCCCCACCAGGCCGATGATCACATCGAGCCACGCGCTCAGTGCGTCGGCCTGCAGCAGCATACCCGCCGACACGCCGCCAGCGACGGCCACGCTCCCGGCCACCAGAACGGCCGACGCCAGGAGGGCGCCTGCCTGCACGCACTGCAGCGCGTCCACGGCGCGCCGATCTTTTAAGAGGAGGCTGCCGACGCCAACCGCAACAGGTGTCGTCACAAGCAAGAGCAGCGACCAGGCCATCACAGTCTCCCCGAGCCTTAAAACAACCCCCTACACAACGAAAATGCGGGTGGCGCCAATCGGGGCGCCCATCCGCCCGCGAGGGGACTGGCTCCTGCGAAGCAGGTGCCTGTCCCCGTGCTGGAAAGGGACAGGCGCCGGAAGAAGGGCGCCAGTCCCCTGGGCTACTCCTTGAGAATCGTGAGCTTGCTCGTATCCACCGTGTCGAAGGCATCCTGCAGCCGATGGGTATAGATCCCGATGATCAAGGCGCCCACCAGCACGTCAAAGAACACGCCCAGCTCCACGATCAGCGGCATGCCGTAGGCGGCCGCGGTGGCGCCGAGGAACAGGCCGTTCTCCATGACCAGGAAGCCGATCACCTGCGTGACGGCCTTCTTGCGGGCGATCATCGTGAAGAAGCCGATCAGCACGATCGCGAGAGCAATGGCGAGGGAATCCCGGGTCAGCAGGAATCCCAACGGGATAATGGGCTGAGAGATGGAAAAGGCCAACATCACCAGCCCTCCGCAGATCAGCAACCCGGTGGGGATGTTCACGTTCATGACCAGCTCGCGCGTCACGTTCAACCGCTCGATGACCTGTTTGAGAATGCGGGGGATCACGATAACCTTGATCACGACGGTGAGCGCGGCCGCGACATAGATATGGTGGATGCCCGTGAGAAACGCCACCACAGTCGCGGTCAGCGCCAGGAAGCCCGACTGCAGAGCGAACAAGTCCACACAGGCCAAAAGCCTCCGCTGCGCCACGATGCCGAAGCAGACCAGCAGGAGCAGCGCGGAGCAAAGATCCACCAATTGCGAACCGATCTGAGACGAGATAAACGGCACGTCATCCTCTCAGAACGTAGAAAAAGATCATTCCCAGGAGCGCCAGGATGAACGCGACGCCCAGAAATTCCGTCACACGAAACAGCCGGAGTTTGGCGAACATGGATTCGAGAACGCCGATCCCCACGGCCAACCCCGAGACCTTCGCCACATAGGCCAGAAGGCCGACCGTGAGCGCGACCGGTTCCATGTCGGTGGCGATCCCCCAGGGCGCAAACACGTTCACGATCAGCGTGAGGAACACCAGCAACTTGAGACCGGCCGCCCACTCCACGAGCGCCAGGTACCGCCCCGAATATTCCAGGATCATGGCCTCATGGATCATCGTGAGCTCAAGGTGCGTCGCGGGATTATCCACCGGGACCCGGCCGGTTTCGGCGATGGCCACAATGAACAGCGCTGCCAGCGCCATCAGGTGCGGCGAGGGATCGGTCACGATCCCTTCCAGCAAGGCGGTCTTGTGCACGATGGTGGAGAGATTCGTGGATCCGGCAGTCAGCGCGATGGCGAAGATGGACATGATCATGGCCGGCTCGGTCAGCGAAGCCACGATCGCTTCCCGACTGCTCCCCATCCCGCCGAAGGCCGAGCCGGCGTCCAGGCCGGCGAGGATGAGAAAGAAGGTGCCGAGCGCCAACAGGTACACGAGCGCAATGATGTTGCCCGCGAAGCTCAGCGGGATCCTGGACGTGAAGACCGGGACCAAGAGACCGGCCGCCAGCGTGGACGCGAAGACGAGGTACGGCGTCGCCGTGAAGATCCATGACGTCGCGGTCGAAACGACCGGCTGCTTGCGAAAGAGCTTGGCCAGATCGGCATAGGGCTGGAAGACGCTCGCCCCCCGGCGCAGTTGCAGGCGCGCCTTCACCTTCCGAATGAGCCCTACGAGGAACGGGGAAACCCCCAGCAAGACGATCGTTTGGGCGACTACCAACATGGCGGCTTGCAGCATGGAACTCGGTGTGCTTGGTTTATCTGCTTGAACCCAATAAACGAAATTAATGAGAGAAACGGTCTTCTACACAGCCAAGAGCAACAACATCACGAGCGTCACGAAGATGTAAGTCAGGTAGAGATGGAGACTTCCGGCCTGGATGACCCGCAGGCGGTCGGCCATGGTCGAAAAGAACCGGACAACCGGATCGTAAAGATATTTCTGGAAGACCGGCTCAATATGGATTTCGAACCGGCGCCGCTTGGCGAAATAGCGCGACTCTTCGAGCATCTCCGCCTCTAACTTCACTGTGGGTCGATAGATCGCGCTGAATACCCGCTTGATCGGCTGGACGAACCCGGTCGCGGTGTATTCCATGCGGGGCGTCAGGTTGATCCCGCAACCCCATGTCTTGAAATAACGTTTCTTGGCCAGGCCGCCGAACACCGCGACCAACGCGAGGCCCAGGAGCGACAAGGCGATCAATCCGAGGGCGATCGCCGGAGAAGAGACACTGGAAAATTCCACGTTCACGGGCGCCAAGGCCCAGCCGTCGAGCGCCACCACTTTGCCGCCGATCGCCGTCCCCGCAAACGGAGCGACGACCCGGTCCAACAGCGGCACCACCATCATCGGCCCGATCCCGAGCAGCACGCAGAGCGCGGCCAGCGCACCCATGCCGAGGCGCATGGAGACCGGCACTTCTTGCGCGCGCCGCGCATGGGTGCTCCGGGGCAGCGCGAGAAACGAGATACCGAACGCTTTCGCAAAGCAGGCGAGCGCCAGCACCCCTGTCAGGGCCAACATCGCCCCGGCGAGCGGCAGCACCAGTTTCAGCAGCACGGCCGGAATCTGAAAACTGAGAAACAGAGTTTGGAAGACGAGCCACTCGCTGACGAACCCGTTCGTAGGAGGCAACGCCGAGATGGAGACCGCTCCGATCAGAAAGAAGAGCCCCGTCCAGGGCATGCGGCGGAGCAAGCCTCCGTATTCTTCCAAGTTGCGCGTGTGAGTCGCGTACAGTAGCGAGCCGGCTCCCAAGAAGAGCAGCGCCTTGAACGTCGCGTGATTGACGGTATGGTAGAGCCCGGCCAGCACGCCCAGCGCGGCTAACTCCTTGAGCCCGTACGTCTGAAAGATCATACCCGCCCCGATCCCCAGCAGAATGATCCCGATGTTCTCGACGCTGTGATAGGCCAGCAGACTTTTGAGATCATGCTCCATCAGCGCGTACATGACGCCCAACAGCGCCGACACCGCGCCGACGACGAGCACCACGAACCCCCACCACCACGGGAACTGGCCGCCCAAGAAATCGAAGTAGACGCGAACCAGCGCGTAGATCGCCGTCTTGATCATGACCCCGGACATCAGCGCCGAGACATGCGAGGGCGCGGCCGGGTGGGCATAGGGAAGCCAGACGTGGAGCGGCACGATCCCGGCTTTGGCGCCGAAACCGATCAGCGCCATGACAAATGCGAGGGTTCGCATCCCTTCCGGCAGAGGCGCGGCAGCATGCCGGAACGCGTCAAATGAAAACGACCCAACCTGCTGGAAGAAGATCAGAAACGCCAGGAGGATGAAGGCGGTGCCGACGTGCGCCATGATCAGGTAGAACAAGCCCGCGTAGCGCACGTCCGCTTTCTCATGCTCCGTCACCACCAGGAAATAGGAAAGCAGCGACATCAGCTCCCAGACAATGAGAAAGAAGAAGCCGTTGTCCGCCAGCACCACCAGCGTCATCGAGGCCAAGAAGGCGTTATAAAGCGCGCCGAGTCCTTTCACGGAGGCACCGCCCCGGATGTGCGGGACGTAGCCGATCGCGTAGATTGAGACGGCGAGGGCGACGAGCGAGACGGTGAGCAGGAAGAACGAGGCGAGGGGGTCGAGCCTGATGGCAAAGGTGAGCAGCGGCAGGGACGATACGGCCGCGGCGGCGAGCGGCTCCGCAGAGAGCAGTCCCCGAATCCCAAGACCAACCCCGATTCCGGTCCCGGCGGCGGCAAACAGGTGGGCGGCCAGCGCTTGCGCCTGTGGCCGCCGCAGGCACAGGGGTGACAGCATCCCGAGCGCATAGCACCCGAGCAACAACCACAACAGGTTCAGCATGGGGTCGGAGAGCGTCCTATCGGTTTGGCCGAACCGGGAACGGCGCGAATGGATGATGAATCCTCATACAGAGGCGCATCGGTCGGATCCGGATGCCTCCACGGGGCACTGCGCCGATCTTCCGGCAGGAACAACCAGTTGGGCGCAGCACCAGGCGATGACCGGGCTTGTTGGATCAATGACGCTGGGTTTCCACCATCGGCTCGATTTCTTTCTTCACTTCTTCCGTGACGCTGTACCGGTTGTACGGATGGTCCAATACTTCATTGGCATAGAGCCGCCCGGTCGGCGCCGGGACCACCAGGCGAGTTTCGATCGTCTGTTGGGGACCGACGGTCACGGTTTGTCTGATCGCGGTCCGAATGTACGGATGCCAAATGGCCAACGTGTAGGTGCCCGGCGGCACATCAGCGATGATGAACCGGCCCTGCTCGTCGGCCTTCGCATAATACGGGTTCTGGACGGCCAGCCCCCAGCTTTCCATGTATGCGTGGAAGCCGCATTGCATGACGAAGATCCGCCGGCCCTTGCTCAAGTTGACGAATTGCTTCATGGGCGCTCCGGCCATGTGTTTGTGGTACAGGGCGGCCTCGCTGCGGTCCTTGAAGTTCCGCGGATGCCGGGGGTTCATCGGCAGCGGCACGTTGAACAGCACGCGGGGGCCCAAATGTGAAGTTTCATACGCCTGAATGTCGTGCATGACCGGGTCCATATTGACCACCGTCACCGATTGTTTGTCCCGCACGACCGTGGTGAACGGGAGAAACAGACAATCTTTCGCCTGGATTTGGGGCACACCGTTGTCGGGAAAGGGCTTGCCCTTCTCGACCCCTTCCAGATACACCACCACATCGCGAAACTCACCCGCTGGCCCCACGTCGAAGGGTTGCAGAATACGCCAGCCCTGTCCGTCGGAAATACGCCCGCAATACACCGGATCGGGCAACGTCGTGAGGTTGTATCCTTTCGGCTTGGGGACTTTTCCATCGAAGATCACGGTGCCGGCGACGGCGCCTCCCTCCGGCACAGGAACTTCTTCGTAGGCCCACGCCGCCCCCGCCAAGCCGCTCATGACCGCCACACAGACCGCTTGCACGAACATTCTCATCAGCATCCCTCCTCGCAACACCTCATGAGTCCCCTTGCCGCTCGCTTTTCGCTATTCGCTGCCCGCTGTTGGCTGACTGTTTCTTATGCCCGTCCCATCGGCGCGAATCGCCCGTCCGACCCGGTGGGCGACTTGGTCTGTTTCAATCGCTTCACCGCATCGACGATGCGCTGGATCGTCTCAGCCGTCAAATCGCGGATCGTGATGTGCGCTTCATCGTCTCCGTTGAAGGTGCAGAGCGCGATCGTGAAGCAATTGGTTCCGCCTCGGATGATCTTCAGCGCGATGTTGGACTGATGGCAATGGACGCCGACAAAAAGGCAGACATCGATCTTATTCTTCCAGATGGTGAGATTGGGGTGGTTCGGGTTGATTTCCCGCTCCGGGACGATCTTCGGATATTTCGGCCGATAATCCGCCATCGGGATGACCCTGGCCGGGACCGCCTCGGCCAGCGCCTTCACCACCTTGGCCTCGCGCGACGCCTGCTCATTCCAGGCCCATAAGACGAGCGGACCGGGAAAGATGGTGGGGTTCGTGGCCGAGAGGAGCCGCCGCGCCGCCTCCTCGATCGCCTGCTGCTCCGGCACGATCCGGCCCATCACCAGCCCCTCCCCCTTGGAAGGCAGAACCACCCCTTTGGACGACACCGCGGGAGGAAGATACCCCTCCGGACCGACCGTCATTTCATAAGGCTTCATCTCAAGTTCTCCTTTGTTCGACTTCTACGCTCCGAGGCCTTCTCGCATGAACAGATCCATCGGCGTCAGGGCTGCTCCCGGCTCCGGCTCGATGGTGGCGGTAGTGAGCCCGGTCTGCGCCTCCACCCAATTCGTGTAGCACCCGGACCGCCCCGGCTCCACCACGACCAGGCGCCCGACCGATGCGGCGAAGGATCGAATATCGTCGACCGGCGCCGGGTTCAACACCTTCGGATAGAGCGCGGAGACGGCCAGTCCGAAACTCCGGCACAACGCCACCGCTTCACGGACGACTCCTTGCGCCGCTCCCCAGGTCACATATCCGACCTCGGCGCCGGGCCCACCGTCCTGCTCCACGCTGAGCGGCCAGCCTGCGGTCCCGGCAGGCATCCCTTCGCGGCGTGCCGGCGGCGGGTGGCTGGCCATCTGCTCGAGCGTGTGAACGGGCACGCTCTGCGTCCGGCCCGCCAGCGTTTCGTCGACCGCGACCCAGACTTCCATATCCTGGTCCCGGACAAGGCGCTGGGCGATTCCCATCAACCGGACCGCGTCGGCGAGATCGGCCGCGACTAGGACGACCTGGTTGCGACCCGTATCCTCATCCGCCAGCGCCTCGGTAGGATCGGCGCCCACCATCACCATCATTTTTGCCTCCGGGCCGCGATACACGGTCACCCCGGGAAATCTCCGGTTCTTGAGGGACGAGACGAGCTGCCGGGCCTCGCTCACGTGCGCGGCGACCCACTCGTCCGGCGACCGCTCACGGCCGGACAGGCAGGCCGGCCCGCACCCGCACTCCGACACGCCGAGCCCCAACAGCACCGCTTGATGGGCATCGAGGATCACACGGGGCAGGGCCGCTTGGGGCGGCTCAAGGGCAAACACATCACGTTTGGGGAGATGCTCCTCCGCGTACCTGAACCCGGCGTCCACGTACCGGCGGCGGAATTCCATGGTCACCCAGTTGCGCACGGTGTCCCGCGGAATGCCCAAGAGCCGCGCCACCGCGCCGACGGCGACCAGCCCTTTTCCCGAGAAGTTCTTCCCGACTTGGCGACCGAGATCGGTAAACGGCACGGGGTACGTGACCACGCCCGCTTCTTTCGCCGCCGGCGACAACTTCGCCAGGCTCGTTTGCTCACAGACCAGCACGCTCCCCCGCGCCAGGCCGAATGGAGCCAGTTGGGACACACCCTCGTCCAAGCAGACCAACACGTCACAACCAGTGCCCATCGACGTGACCGGTTCCGTCGACACCCGCAGGCGGACGGTCGAGCGCCGCCCTTGCCCGTCCGCACGCCCTTTCTGCGCCATCACGTCGAACCCTTCGGCGATCAGCGCCCGCTCGAGCGCGGAGAGGCCTTCTTTCAGTCCGACGACGCCCTCTCCCGCGAGAGTTAGAACAAGGTCGGATTCATGATCCCGTCGTGCGGGAAGCCAAGCGGTGAAAGGCGGCACTGGACCTCCTCCTGTCAATCCAGTGAAGGTACGCTGCGGTCAAGCTCCCTGGCGGGCCGGCACCAACGCACCTGATAGCCGCTCAGGAACAGCGCGTCATAGAGCGCCGACAAGAACTCACGTCCCGCATGCGGGAGCACGAGTTTGCCGCTGAAGTCCCTGACTCCGTTTCTGAACGCCGTCACACGAAGCCCAGGATGATTCGTCGTCACCCGGCCGGTCTCCGCGTTCCATCGCACCACGGCCGTGCGTCCCCTTGGAAGCTGTACGATGAGCATGTCCATGTCGCTCTCGCTCGAAATCCTTGCCTGCTACTTTTTCTTTTTCTTTTTTGTACTCGCAAGATTTGTCTTGGCTTTCTTTGAACTCGCCTTTCTTTTCGCCGCCACGCTCTCACCTCCTTTCTTCCGTTGTCGACCAGACGATCACGAGGCCGTTGCAACCACGAATTCCTCACGCAGCCAGCACGGCCCGCTCCACACCTAGCACGTGCGCGGAAGCCCTCGCGCCAGCTTTTCCCTGCACCGCGCAACGCCTTCCCAGGCTTCGAGATGATTCGGGTTGCAGGCCAGAATCGCCTTCCAATGAAAGAGCGCTTCCTCCTTTTGGTTCAGCACCTCCAGCAAACTTGCCAGCTCACAGCGGGTCGTGAGATCGGTCGGGCAGATCGTGACCGCATCTTGCAATCGACGAAGCCGGCTGCTCCGTTCTCCGGCCGTCATCGATTGCTCCTCCTGCTGATCCGGCCCTAGCGATAGCGGCGCTTGCGACGCCTCCGTTCCTCGCTCTCCCATCGAGCCCATCCCGAATCCCATGCCGTATCCGGCCGACCGATCTCCGCTGTTTCTACGCCACCAACGGGTTCACCGATTCCACACCGTGGTTGGCTCGAACCTGCGTACCGGTGAGCCGGACGGTTTTCCCGTCTTTCGGCATGGCGATCCCCAGTTCTTTTCTGACCTTGCGGAAGATGGCGATGACATGGTCCATCTTCTTGACGTCCAAATCCTGCAAGCTGACCATGGCGTCCTCGTGGATATCGTGGCAGAAGGCGATGGTGAGGCAGTTCGTTCCCGCCCGCACCATCCGCAACGCCAGATTGGCATAGTGGCAGTGGATCCCGATGAACAACGCCGCTTCGATCTTGTTCCCCCAGATCGTCAGGTTGGGATGATTGGGGTTGATGGCTTCCTCGGGATCGATCTTCGGATACTTCGCGCGGTAGTCGGGCATCGGGATGATCATGACACCGGGAATTTCGGCAGCCAGCCGCAAGAGCGCTTGCCCTTTGGCGATCCAGTCGGGATGCCACGCCCACAGATAGAGGGGGCCGGGAAAAATCGTCGGGTTCTTCCGCGTGAAGAGCTGCCGGGCGGCCTCCGCGATCACCTCGTCTTCCGGTGCATGCCGGCCATAGAGCAGCCCGAACCCCGGATCGGGGACCGTGACGCCCATCTCCATCGCCGACGGTGGTTGAAACCCGGCCGGGCCCACATCGATGATCCGATCGGCATTCTTTTTCATCTCAGCACTCTTGTTCGTCATTTCGCCCACTGCGTGTTCCTCCCGGCTCAACAGTTTTCCGATGATCGGCCGCCACGGCTATCACCTTGTCCTGCGCGCGTCTCTCTGAAGAGTCGGCTCGTTCAGCAAGGTCGGTGCCACGAGGATCGGCAGGAATGGTCACATGGACACGCGAGGAACTACCGAGGGTTCGACGATAGCAGAGGGACGGAACGGTGCGCCGATGGCGTCCGATCCCTCCTGCCATGCAGAAACTGCACCTTGACGAGTTTCTGCGAGACATGCGGGCGCGATGCTCCGACATCGCGTTGACGACTCTGTTGCTTCAAACGCCAAAGGAGGCAGTCGTCGCGGAGCACGGAGTTTGCGGCGACCAGCATGACCAGTTCGATGAAAAGCCTGAGCCGGATCTCCGAGACCGCAGTGGCGGCCACAGCCGAG
Organism: Nitrospirota bacterium; assembly: GCA_040755395.1. NCBI lineage: Bacteria > Pseudomonadati > Nitrospirota > Nitrospirota bacterium. The sequence goes on along the minus strand of JBFMAX010000004.1, from coordinate 266,847 downwards.
ACCCAGGTCGACGCGCAGACGATCTCCAACCCACCCGCCCGTTTGCACGATTGCTAATGTTCTTTGTCACCCTGTGCCTCTGCCACATTGACTGACGGTGCCCCAACGTCTCTCGACGAGAGGCTTCTTCATCGTGCCTTTGCAGGCAAGGTGCTGAAGCCGGGCCGACGCATGACATCGATGAACATCGAGGGCTTATGGTATGAACGTGGAGGGGCTACAGAACGGATCGCCTCATCGCACCCCGAGCCGTGCAAGAATTGCAGATACGGATCGGAAGCTTCGCCGCCTCGCGCAGGATGCGCGCACTCGGCGGAACGGGCGGGTATTCAGTGAACGGATAATCAGGCGGGATAGTGGAAAGAATCAGTCTCGTATTCCGTATTCTTTGATCTTGTATTGCAGCGCGCGCAGGCTGATCCCCAACAGCTTCGCGGCCTTTTCCCGGTGGTTCGTCACTTCGGCCAAGGTGCGCCGGATCACTTCCCGTTCGATCTGCTCGAGCGAGCTGCCCAGCGTGATCACCATCGTGCGGACATCTTCCCGACTGGCCTGCACTTCCTCCGGCAGATGGTGCGGTTGAATGGTGGTCTCGCGCACCGTGACGACCAACCGCTCGAGGAGGTTGCGCAGTTGCCGGATGTTCCCCGGCCAGGCATACAGCCGCAGCAGTCGCATCGCCTCGCGCGACATCTCCTTGGGTTCCCGATTGTGCCGCGCGGCAAATTCATGGAGAAAGTGTTCGATCAACAGCGGAATGTCCTCTCCCCGTTCACGCAACGGCGGAAGTTTGATGGGCACCACATTCAATCGATAATAGAGATCTTCGCGGAACTCGCCTCGCTTGACGGCTTCCTCCAGGTTCCGGTTGGTCGCGGCGATGATCCGCGTGTCCACCGTGATCACCTTTGTCCCGCCGAGCCGGCGAAACTCTTTGGTCTCCAGCACCCGCAGAAAGTCGACCTGAGACTTCAGGGACAACTCGCCCACTTCGTCGAGCAACAGCGTGCCCCCGTCGGCCAGCTCAAACCGGCCGACCTTGGTTGCCATGGCTCCGGTAAACGCCCCTTTTTCATAGCCGAACAACTCGCTTTCGAAGAGGTTCTCCGGCAGAGCCCCGCAGTTCAACGTGACGAAGGGCCCGTTCGCTCGCGCGCTCTTGTGATGGATGGCCCGGGCGACGAGCTCCTTGCCGGTTCCGCTTTCTCCCGTGAGCAGGATCGTGACGTCGCTTCCCGCCACCAGATCGACCAGCTCGTACACGCGCTGCATGGGCTCGCTCGCGCCGACCATCTGTTCGAAGCGCGTCCTCGTCTCCAGACGATCGCGGAGCTGTTTGTTTTCCGCCGCCAGAAAGTGGCGCTCCAGCGCCTTCTCGACCACGACGGGGAATCGTTCCCGATCAATGGGCTTGGTCAGATAGTCGTACGCGCCCAACCGCATCGCCTCCACGGCCGTATCAATGGAGCCGTAGGCGGTCATCACGACGACCTCCGTGTCCGGCCACGCGCCTTTCAGGCGGCGCAGGAACTCCATGCCTCCGATTCCCGGCATCCTGAGATCGGTGATCACCAAGTCCGCCCTAGCTTCCTCCAGATGCGCGAGCGCTTCTTCCCCGGTCCCGACCCCGCACACGCGGTGGCCCTTCTTTTCCAGCATCGTCACCAGCGCGCTACGAATATTCACCTCGTCGTCTACGACGAGGATGTCGGCAACCTGTTTCATGATCCCACCGCGGCCGCCTGCGGCGGTCCAACGACCGCCGGAAACTTCATCACGACCGTTGCGCCGTTCCCCGGCGCGCTCGTGACTTCGATCGTCCCGGCGTGGTCCTGGATAATTCGATAGGCAATCGCCAGGCCCAGCCCGCTCCCGCTCGGCTTCGTGGTGTAGAACGGCTCAAACAGCCGCGCCAACTCTTCCTGCTTGATCCCCACCCCCGTGTCCCTGACGGAGATCTCGACCCACGGTTGCCCGTCAGCCTCGCGCCGAAAGGCGCCGACCCGGCAGATACCGCCTTCCGGCATGGCATGAAACGCATTGACCACCACGTTCACCAGGACCTGGCTGATCTGGGTTTCATCGCCCAGCACAGGCGGCAATCCTTCTTCGATGATTCGCTCGATGCGGATCTTACGCTCCTCCGCCTCGAATTGCATGAGCGCTAAAATGTGCGCGATCAGTTTCTTCATGTCCACTTCATGGAGGCTGGGGGCTCCGGGCCGGGCGAATTTCATAAAGTTGTCCAGGATCGCGGACAGCCGCCGGCATTCCGCATTGAGCACGTGCAAATAATGCGCGGCCTGCGGACCCAACGCCTCTTTGTCCTTCAGTTCCTCTTCCAGCAGATGCAGATTCAAATCCATCGCGCTGAGCGGATTCCGCAGCTCGTGCGCCATCCCGGCCGACAAGGTGTGTAACGCCGCGAGCTTCTCGGCGACGTGGACGCGTCGTTCCAACGCCAGCCATTCGGTGACGTCCTGGGCCTGCAGAATGACACCGGCCGGTTGACCGTCGTCTCCCGTCAACTCGGCGGTGCTGACGCGGATCGTCCGCGCCAGGTCGTCGCCCCTCTCGTAAGGCAAATCCTTTTGACTCACGTGCCGGTGACTGCGCAACGCCTCGTCGAGCACCGCCCGGATCGTTTCGCCTTCGGCGAACACCGACTCGTAGGGATGGCCGAGCAAGCCCGACGACGACCGTTTCAACACCGCTTCGGCCGTCGGATTGACGGCCGTGATGACTCCGTCGCGGTTCACCGTGAGCACCCCGGTCGGGATGCTCTGCAGGATATTCCGCGCAAGCCCTTTCACCTCTTCGAGGGTCCGCCTGGTGCTGTGATAATGCAAGAACGTGATCACGGCGGCGATGCCGATCGCGCTGACCAGGAACAGGAGGACGGTCACCGCGATCAGATCGCGGCGTGACTGCCAGAGCGCAGGAAAGAGCTCCGTGGGAACGGGCTTGCCTTCCGTGAGCCCCCGCAAGAGGAGCTTCTCATGCTCTAAGCTGAAGAGGAGGATGACCGAGACGGCGAGCGCGAGGATCAAAAGGACGGACGCGATCAGGCGAAACGGAATCCCGCGGAAAAGCGTGGTCTCTGGAACGGGCCGGAACATCCTGATCAACCGGGCTTGGAGTGAGACTCACCGGTATGCTAACACCGCCGGACCACCCTGTATATCCCCGCGAACGCGCCGGCCGCCGGCGGACCTTGGACCCGGTCAGCGCCCCGCCTTGATGGGCTGAATGTGTCTTGCCCGTAATCGTGCCAGTTCCCGCCGGCACTCAGCGCAGAGTTCCTGCAAGCTGAGGTCATCAAGAACCAGGGTTGACGACCGCCGGGCGCACCGGTCACAGTACTGCACCGGCGCCTGTTCCTGCCCCGATGTTTTCACCATGTTCATGAAGTTAGATCCTCCTTTTGGTTGGTCCCATGTGGATCCCTTTCATCGCTCTTCCCGTCACCCTCAACTCGCCGCCTCATGCGTTCGCAGAGCCTGCGCGGCATGCCATCAGGCGCAATGCAGGGGCTCGAATTCGGTCCAATATTGGAGCGCCTCCTCGAAGCGGCCCGCCTGGACCAGCACTTGTGCAAACCGGTGTCGCAGAATCCGTTCGTAACGCGAGAGGCAGGCGGCTCGACGCAGGAGACGAGACCGTACTTCATGGCCGAACGTTCCCCTCTTGATCAGGGAGCAACTTTGCATGGCGGATGACCGGAGGCACGCCCGGCAGATGTTGATCCCGCTCTCGAGCACGGCGATGGCTTGCCCGGCGCCCTGTGCTTCTTCGTAGATGGTGCCTAAGAGCAGATACCCGCGAAGCCAGAGCGGATCTTTCCTGAGCATGTTCTCCAGGAGGGAGATAGCCTGAGCGATGTCATGGCGAGCGATGTGCGCGAAGGTCCGTGCGAGCGAAGCCTGAACCTCCACATGGCGCTCTTCCGCTTCCGGCACGATCTGATCCAGGATTTCCGTGATCCGCCGGAGGCGAGTCGCCAGGTCAACGACGGGGATCTGTAGCTCCTTCCTCAAGTCCTCAACCTTTTCCATTTATCGCGGGCTGATGGGCTCCTGCAGCATTGCCTGTTTTTTGTCATAAGCAACTCGCGCACCATCAGCCACACCGCATGTCCACATGGGCAACTCATCGTTCAACTTGAAGAATTACGCTGCACAGGCCGGCCGGCGACAGCCCTCCCTTCACAGCCAGGATGAAGGCTGCAAAGATTGCACTTATCCGCAGGACTGTTCCGACGACGATGGAGTGTGATACCGGCTCTCTCACTCGCGTCTAGGCTTCCGCCCCGCGTCGTTCCTCCGAGTTTTCCGCCGGCTCCGGCGCTTCCCCGTCATAACACGAACCCTTCTCAGCTACCGAGGCATGCTGTATGCGTTCACGGTTCTAATAAGGCTCGTCGATCAACAGCGCCATTTATTTGAAGAAGAGGAGACACAGCCATGGCAGCCAACACGCTTCAGAAACGGACGTCCCAAAAGGCTTATAAGCTGCGGGGGACCCTCGTTGGGCTCGATCTGGTCCACCACACCATCGTCATTCAGCCTTCCGAGCACGACGGCAAGAGAGTTCGGCGTCTGGACGTCAGGCCAGACAGCGAAATCCTCGCGGGCGATGAGCGCAAGACCCTGGCCGATCTGATCGTCGGAGACTGGGTCTCCGCCCAGTTTGTGAAAGAAGGAGAACACGAGGTGCTGAAGAGGCTGCATATTCCAAGGGGAATGGGCGCGCCCTCTTCGCACCAGCCTGAGCAGGGCGATATGACTCCCGCGGCCGGGAACGAGCCGCTTTCGAAGGCGTCGTGAGATGACGTGTCGACGGTGCGGCGGACTGATGATAAAGCATGAGGGCTTGGTGGACAACACAAAGCCCGGCCGTGCTAGTCGCGACCGCGTCACTCCGAGTAGCGGCAGACATGCCTCCACAAACGATTTCCACGCCTCTTGCGCCGCCGCCGAATCGCGCGACGGACCTGCGCCAGGAGCAGCCGCCTTCCCAAAGCCGCCATCCATATTCTGGCGATCACGTCGTCCGAGTGACGCTCCAGAATCCGCGCACATTCCTTGGCTGCCTGCATATATCGCCGGTTAGCCACCAAGAGGAACAGCAGGTAATACCGGAGTTCCAGGCTGCCGGGTTGGCGGCTGATCAACCAGCGGAGCTTCGTTTCTTCATCGGCAATTTGTATCTGGTATCGGGTCTTCCGTCGCACAAGATCGCCTGATCTCTTGTGACGCTACGCAGACTCACGGAAGGTTTGGTGCGTTCGTAGCTCTCGCATGCCCTTGAAGCACCGCGGGCACAGCAGCAGCCGGCTTCGCTGGTCGAAGAAAAGGCGCGGCGACGTGCGCCCGCAGCACTCACACGGGCTGTCCTCGGGTTCCAACACCTTCTCGGCTTCGTCATTCATCGGATCGTTTCCGTACCAAGCCCGTCCGGCGGCTCGTGTCCATCGGGCTACGAGACCGGATGTTCCGGTCTGAGGCCGGGGGCAACGGGGGAATGCAGCGGTCGCAGTAGACCTGTTCCGTCAGCTTGTCCCAGATCGCGTGGGTCAGCGTTTGGCCGCAGGAAGCGCAGGTAAGGGGTCTCACGTCCGGACATCTTCCGTTCGCGCTCAGCTACTTTCATTTCTCACCGGGCGAGCAACAGATGTGCCGTCAAGGCAGCCAAGACCTTCGAGCTTATCTTTTCAATGAAATTCAAAACTTGGAGGTCCGCTGTTCAGGAGTGAGCGAGAAAGAGGATCCCGGCGACCTGAGGGGCATGCAAAGTTTGCATCTCGGGAAGGGAAGCAGAGCGATGCGCTATTCACGGTCGATCCCATAGGCGCGCAGCTTGTTGTAGAGGCTGGCGCGGCTGATCCTGAGGAGACGGGCGGCCTTGACCCGGTTGCCCCCGGCTTCCTGGAGCGCTTCGAGGATGCGGGCCCGCTCCGCCTGCTCCGCGGCGCCGCGCGAAACGGTCCGCAAATCGCCGCAAGGAGGGAGCGACGCCAGCCCGGCGATATCCTTGCAGGTCAGTTCGGAGCCGCTGGTGGTCACAACGGCGCGCTCGATCACATGCTGTAACTCGCGCACATTCCCGGGCCAGGGCGCGTTGGTCAACGCCCGCATGGCCTCCGGGGTCACGACTCGGACGGGTTGTCGATGTCGCTTGCAGGACACCGCCATGAAGTGCCGCACCAGCAGCGGGATGTCTTCGCGCCGTTCGCGGAGCGGCGGCAGGAACAACGGCAACACGGCCAGTCGATAGTAGAGGTCCTGGCGAAACGCTTTCGCCTTCACGAGATCCAGAAGATCTTTGTTGCTGGCGGAAATGACCCGCACATCCACTTTGATCCGCTGGTTGCTTCCGACCGGTTTGATCTCGCCCTCTTGCAACACCCGCAGCAGCTTGGCCTGAAATTGCAGGGACGTGTCCGCGACTTCGTCGAGAAAGATCGTCCCTCCATCGGCTTCCTCGAACAGCCCGCGCTTGGACGAGACGGCTCCCGTGAAGGCGCCCTTCACATGGCCGAACAGCTCGCTCTCCAGCAAGGCCTCGGGCAAGGACCCGCAGTCAACGACCACGAAGGGGCGATCGCAACGGGCGCTGAGCCGGTGGATCGTTTTCGCGACCAATTCTTTCCCCGTCCCGCTTTCACCTTGGAGCAGCACCGTCGCCTGGCTGTCGGCGACCAGACGAATCATCTCGAACATCTGCCGCATCACCGGGCTGCGGCCGATCAGGTCGCCGAGTCGTTCGTCTTCCCGTTCCTCGTGGACGTCATTCTCCGGCGCCGGCCCTCTACCCGTCCCCTTCGGAGGATGCAGCAACACGAGGACCGATTGCGTGTCGTTTCGAGAGGACTTCAAAGGAAACGCCTGACTGATTCCGCATGGAAAGGCGTGGCCGGGCGCGGCCGGGACTGAGGCCGTTTCACCTGTGACAAGCGAGTGCATCGCCGGACAGGGATCGCAGGGCTTGATCTGTTTACCAATGACCTCATAGCACGGGGCCGGACGGGCGGATTCGAGATCGGCAGCCGAGGTCCATGCCGGCTCATTGGAATACACAATCCGCAGATCCGGACCAAGCACCACGACCCGGACACGATTAGGAAGATGGTCCGCCAGGAGTCTGAGCGCCTCCAATCGGGCGTTCAACACCTCATCGGCGAAGGGGCCGCTGGCTATGGATTCGTTCGGAAACCCGGCCATCTCCACTTGCGTTGTCTCCTCTTTATACACTCGTGAAAATCACCCCCCTCCCTCACCCTCCCCCTCGAGGGGGGAGGGAGGGGTGAGGGTGAAGCTGTTCGCTGTGAGCTCTGTTCAAACTATGCTCTCTGATGATCCAGCAGCCGTTTGATGGTTGCCTTCAACTCGGCAATGCGGACCGGCTTATCGAAATAGGCCGTGGCCCCGCGATGGAACGCCTCCTGCCGGATCCCTTGCTCGCCGAAGGCGGTCATGAGCACGATCGGGCAGCATGGCGCAGCCTGACGCAGCCGACTCACATACTCCAATCCCCCGGACGGCATCTTGAGATCCGTCAGGATCAAGTCCGGCACCTCCTTGCCGATCGACGAGAGGGCCTCCTCCCCGGTGGCGGCCTCCCGAAGCTGATACCCGTCGCTCATCAACTCGTCGCAGAGCAGGCTGCGCATCTCCTGATCGTCTTCCACCACAAGCAACACGACCGCTTTCCTTTCGTGCACGGATGTTCCCCTTTCGGCTTGACCGGGAGGTTTCTGACACCAGCTGACGCAAGGGGTATGCCCATCGGTCCAGTCGGGCCAGACCGCGCAACACGCGATTATCCCTCAAGATTCAGTGTTGAATGGAGCGCGGGGGGTGCGTCGGGGAGTCGGCTCGATGGCGAGAAAAACCCCATCGGCCGGGAGAAGGGATGTCGCGGGATGCCACAGTCCGCGGGAGGATAGAGGATAGAGCTGGTATGCTATCAGCTATTCGCTTTTGTTACTGACTCACCGGCAGGCTGATCGTGAACGTGGTCCCTTTTCCCGGCTCGCTCTCGACCTGGATGGACCCGCCGTGTTCCTCTATGATGCCTTTCACCACCGTCAGTCCCAACCCCGTGCCCTTGCCGGTCTCCTTGGTGGTGAAGAACGGATCGAAGATCTTCGCGAGGTCCTGCTGCGCGATGCCGTGACCGGTATCGGCCACGGTCAGCCGAACCGTTCCGTTGGACCGAGTGAGGCCGACCCGCAACGTGCCGCCTTCCGGCATGGCGTGAATGGCGTTCATGACCAGGTTGATGAACACCTGGCTCATCTGATCCGCGTCGGCGCGCACCTTCGGACAGTCGTCGCGGAACGACTTTTCGATCCGGATGCCGTGCCGCGCCAAGCGCTCCTGGAACATCTCCAGGCTGCCTTCGATCGTCTCGCGTAAATCGACGGGCCGGCGGTCGACCGGGCGCCGTCTGGCGAACGCCAGCAGTTGGTTCATGACCCGCGTGATCCGTTCGACCTGCGTGACGATGATCTGCAGGCTTTTCTTGATCGGCTCCTCCGTGACCCGCTCCAGGAGGTATTCCGCCCGGCCGAGGATGACGTTCATCGGCGTCCCGATCTCGTGCGCCATGCCCGAGGCCAGCGTGCCCAGTTCGGCGATCCGCTCGGTCCGGCGCAACTGCTCTTCCAAGCGGCGGCGCTCCGTGATGTCCACGACGGAGGCCAAGACATACATGCGTCCATTCACCTGCAGGGGGGTCAGTCCGATTTCGACCGGGAATTCGCTGCCGTCCTTGCGCACGCCGTAGAGTTCTCGTCCCCGTCCCATCGCTCGCGCTTGAGGCTCCTGCATATAGCCGGTCCGGTGGGTCCGATGAATCGCCTGCGCCGGTCCCGGCACCAGGATTTCCACCGATTGCCCGAGCAACTCCGCCTCTGAATACCCGAACTGGGTGAGCACACAGGGATTCGCCATCACGATGGTCCCGGCCTCATCGACCAATAAGAGCCCGCTCGGCGACGCTTCGACGATCAGTTTGTACAGCAAGTCGTCCGCCTGAAGCTCCACGCGGTCACCCCTGCGCCTTGCCTTCGATCTCGCCCAGCTTGCGATAGAGCGTCTTCCGGTCGATCCCCAGAATATGCGCGGCCTGGTACTTGTTTCCGCCGGTCTTCTCCAGAATCCGCAGAATGTATTCCTTTTCCACTTCTTCCAACGGGAGCGTCCGCTCGGCCGCTTCGTCGAGAATGCGTCGCTCCCCGCGCGCGCCCTGGATCGCCGGCGGCAGATCCTCCGGAACAATCTTGTCCCCGCGGCTGAGGGTCACGGCGCGCTCGACCACATTTTCCAGTTCGCGGACATTCCCCGGCCAGACGTAATCGACCAGCAAGGCAAGCGCCGCCTCGCTCACGCCTTGGACCCGTTTGCCTCTGGTCTCACCCGCTTTCTTTAAGAAAGCATCCACCAGCATGACGATGTCCTCGCGTCTTTCACGGAGCGGAGGCAGAGGAATTTCAATCACGTTTAAGCGGTAGTAAAGATCTTCCCGAAACCGTTTCGCCTTGACCTCTTCCTCCAGGTTTAGGTTCGTAGCCGCGATGATCCGAACATCAACGGGAATGGGTTTTGTCGCGCCGACCCGGCGAATGACTTTTTCTTGAATCGCCCGCAGCAGCTTGGCTTGGAGCATGATCGGCAGTTCGCTGATCTCGTCCAGGAACAGCGTCCCCGTGTGGGCCTCCTCAAAGAGCCCGCGTTTGTCCACCTTCGCATCGGTGAAGGCGCCTTTCATATGGCCGAACAGCTCGCTTTCGAGCAGCGCCTCGGGAATGGCCGCGCAGTTGACCGGCACGAACGGCGCATGGCGGCGATCGCTGTTGTAATGGATCGCCTTGGCGACCAACTCTTTCCCCGTCCCGCTCTCGCCGGTGATCAGGACGTTCGTCGGGCTGTCGGCGACCCGCCGGATCAGGTCGAACACCTCCTGCATGGGCTTGCTCTTCCCCAGAATCTGGTGGAAGCTGTATTCCTTGTGAACTTCCCGCCGGAGACGCGCGATCTCCCGCCGGAGGGCCGCCTCCCGCAACACGCGTTCGACCACGCGGACCAGCTCGTCGGTTTTCACCGGCTTGACGAGATAGTCGCTCGCGCCGTGTTTCATCGCCTCGACCGCCGTCTCGACGGAGCCGAACGCCGTCATCAGGATCACGCCGGTGTCGGGATACAGGCGCCTGATCTCGTTCAGCAGCTCGATCCCCTGCATCTCCTTCATGCGCAGGTCGGTCAGGACAGCCGCATAGTCTCCTTCGGCGAGCCGTTGCAGCGCCTCCCTGCCTCCGCCGGCCGTGGTCACCTGATGGCCCCGCTCCGCGAGCACATCCCGGACCAGTTCCCGCATCTCCGCATCGTCATCAACGACCAGAATCGCGCCCTGACGCTCCGCCATTGTCACGGCCTCCCTTTCGAGCCCTCACTCACGCATGCTGTCGTCTCCGGCCGCCCAAGCCTAGTCCTTCAGCCGATAGGGGTCAAGAAGGGGAGCGCAGCACGGGAAATGAGACACGGTACAGGAGCTCGAACACCCGCCACCCGGTCGAGGCAAGGCTGCCTCTCTCCTAACGACTGACATTCAGTTGCTTGATGAGCCTGGACAGATAGCTCGGCTGGAGACCAAGCAGTTCAGCAGCCCGAATGCGGCTTCCGCCGGTCTTCGAAAGCGCGCGGAGAATGATGCGACGTTTGTGCTGCTCGATCGACTCATGAAACGGAAGATCCGCTCCGTCCGTGTCCCCCGGCGAAAGATCCAGGGGTTGCAGGACGAAATCGTCGGGGTCAAGACACTCTCCGGTTTTGAGCACCACCGCCCGCTCGATCGCGTTCTGCAGTTCGCGCACGTTGCCGGGCCAGGAGTGTGACAGGAGTTTCCGCATCGCCTGCTCTGAAATGCGCATCGGCGGCTTCTTGGCTTCACGGCAGTATTTGCTCAGAAACAGCTCCGCAATCTGCGGGATGTCGTCCTTTCGCTCACGCAACGGCGGCAACGTCAAACTCACCACATTGAGGCGGTAGAAGAGATCCGCGCGAAAGGCGCCCGCTTTGACGGCCTGGGACAGATCGCGATTCGTGGCGGCAATGATGCGCACATCCACCCTGATGGATCGGGTTCCGCCGACACGGTCGAACTCACGATTTTGGAGAAACCGCAAGAGCTTGGCTTGAAGCCCCGGCTTCATGTCGCCGATTTCGTCCAAGAACACGGTTCCACCCGTCGCCACCTCCAGCTTGCCAAGCTTCTGTGTATGGGCGCCGGTGAACGCTCCCTTCTCGTGCCCGAACAATTCGGACTCGAGCAATTCTTCCGACAACGCCACGCAGTTCACCGGGGCGAACAGCCGATCCCGTCTCGGACTCCACGCGTGGATCGAGCGCGCCAACAGATCCTTGCCCGTTCCGCTTTCGCCGAGCAGCAATACTGTCGCATCGCTCTGCGCGGCTTTCTTCGCCGTGTCGATGATCTGGTTCATGGCCGGCGTCGAGCTGACAAGCGGATCGTACCGACTGTCGATCTGCGAGCGCAGCGCTTCGACTTCACGACGCAGCCCTTCCCGTTCCAGCGCCTTGCCAAGCACGACCAAGAGGTGCTCCAGCTCGAAGGGCTTCGGGATGAAATCGGTCGCTCCCTCCTTCATGGCCTCCACCGCCCGTCCGATCGTGGCATGCGCCGTCAAGATGACCACCGGTAAACCGGGTCGTTCCTGGCGAATGTGCTTGAGGACCTCGATGCCGCTGAGGTGCGGCATCTCGATGTCGAGCAACGCAAGATCCGGGTTCGTCTGATTGAGAGCCGCCAGCGCCTCTCGCCCGTCCGCCGCGGCCACGGTGTCATAACCTTTGGCGTGCAGCCCGACCCGCAGAATCTTGAGAATGTCAGGGTCGTCGTCAGCGATCAGGATCAAGGGTTTCATCTTGTCTTCTCCGGTTCCTTTCCGGCATGGCACACGGCCCGCTCACCCGTCCGACGGAGGGTGACGAGAAGCTTCGGCGGCGGGATTGTACCTCATATGTGCCTTCCCGGTCCCACTCATTTGGACGGACCATCAGGAGACAGGAACGATCCGTTCAGATAAGGAACTTATCTTTTTGGATGATCCCAGGAATAGGCCCGCCCACGGTTGAGCGAACTCCCCCTGATGTTCAAATCGTGAGTTCCAATGACAAATCAATCACTTGGTTCGGCCGCGGTGCATTCGAGACATCTTGGCACAACGGTTGCTCCATGCTCGTGGTGTACGGCACAGCACTCAGAGAAACGATAGAACTCAGTAGATAGTCAACCAGGGTCAAGGCCAACCGGCCGAACCCCATAACCAGGAGGACGCAGCCATGGCACTCGGTCGAATTCTCGTAGTGGATGATGAAGCGGACGTCAGGAAGTCGGTGCGGTTCTGCTTGAACAAGGCGGGCTACGACACGGTCGAAGCAGCGAACGGAGAAGAGGCCGTCACGGAGATGACATCAGGGGACAATCCGCTCATGATCGACGCGATCGTGTGCGACCTCAACATGCCGAAAGTCCGGGGGGAGGAAGCCATCTCGTACTTCCGCGCGCAGTTCCCCTCCGTGCCCGTCCTGATTCTCACGGGTTACCCCGACACGGGCGGCGCCGCCGACCTGTACAAGCGCGGGGTGTCGGACTACCTTACGAAACCCATCGAGTCGCACAGGCTGGCGGCGGCCGTCGATCGAGTGGCCAGGAATCATGTCTACGCCGACCCCTTCACCGTATAGCGAGGCAAAGGCCAGAGGCGGTGGACGCTAGGCATAGCGTCCGCCGCCCGGCTTTCTCTCAACATCTTCTTGCGTTACGGACATGCGCGGGCTTAAGGCCAAGATCTAAGCGTCCGCCTGTCGTTGCCGTCCCCGTCGACTTCTGATAGCATCGCCGTGACCCACACAGAGAATTTGCTCTGGTACAGCGGCAAAGGGTGATGCTATGAGTGGACAATCCCAAGCTCTGCTTGAACAGGCTCTCAAGCTTCCTGTGAATGAGCGTGCGGAGTTAGCCGAGCAGTTGCTCAGGAGCCTCGATCCGGTCGCCGACCGGGATGTCGAAGCGGCCTGGCAGAAAGAGGTTCAACGACGATTGTCGGAAGTGGAGCGCGGTGTCGCGGAAATGATCCCCTGGGAAGAGGTCCGGGAACGCTTGCGGCATGGCAAGTGATTTCCAGATCAAGTTCCATCGGGAGGCCTCGGAGGAGCTGGAACGGGCTAAGGCCTGGTATGAACAGCAGAGGGCCGGTCTTGGCGAAGCCTTCCTTCACGAGGTGGAAAGTGCTATCTCGCGGATTCGCGACAACCCGACAACCTGGCCATGCTATCCGGGGAAAGATACGCAGCGATATATCCTCCACCGGTTTCCGTTTGGAATCGTCTACCAGCGTCAATCGCAGATCATTCGCGTCTTAGCGGTGATGCATCTCAAGCGAGAACCTGGCTACTGGAAGAGGCGAGCATATGAGTAGCCCGGCTGAACCCCGCGGCCTTGTCGCAGCCGAACCGGACCATAAATTGACCATGGTCTGCTATCATAAATGCCATCAAGGGCAGCGGAGGCGTCTTCTCTTGGACAACTCGTCGTTCTGCTAAGAGAGCGAAGCCATCTCGTACTTCCGCGCGCAGTTCCCCTCCGTGCCCGTCCTGATTCTCACGGGTTACCCCGACACGGGCGGCGCCGCCGACCTGTACAAGCGCGGGGTGTCGGACTACCTCACGAAACCCATCGAGTCGCACAGGCTGGCGGCGGCGGTCGATCGAGTGGCCAGGAACCACGTCTACGCCGACCCCTTCACCGTATAGCGAGAGGAAAATATCCCGAGCGGTGGAGGCTCTAGATGACATCCGCTGCTCGGGCTCTTTTCACCATTGCGATGAGGGCATGTCCTATTTCAAAACCAGTTTCTCCGTGCCCTCGCCTGTTTCATCATCCGGCTAGACTGACCGACCATCCGACCAATCACCTCGAACAAAACACCAAGCGATCCGCTGAGCAGCTTGACCATTTATATCAACAGTTTCACGGACTTACACTTGTCGAGGCAAGCCAAGAGCAGCATCGAGGAATGCCCTGATCCTGTCTCCGCCTGCCTGCCGGTCCGGCGAACTTGAGTCTGTCCTGCGCGCAATGCCCGCGACACGAATAAATCCACTTGCGTTACCCTACGTAAGAATTAGGTTGACATTGTCCGGGAGAACTGCTTGTTGGTACCGCTCGCCTGCGCGATCTCAAGAACGGCACATGAGGTAAGAAGTCAGCTTGAAGGAGTAGGTTCCCGTCTCGTGTATCCATCAGGATAACTTGCATGTATCGCATTCGATACTTCTTCGCCCTTACGGCATTGCCGGTGATGCGAAGTTGCTGAAACTTCATTGACTTATAGTTCGAACGGCAACGGCAAGCTACCTGCATAAGAGAAAGCCCCCTAGCCCCTCGTCGCGTCCCATGGGGACGCAGCGAGAAGAGGTTCCGGATGCGGCGTCACGCTCGCCATCCCTCCTCCCTGACCTGGTTGCTGGTCCTCTACCTCTGCGCCTCGCTGGCTGCACCCCTCCCCGTCGGCTATGCCCAGATCACCACGGCCCTGACGGAATCCGGTCTCGGGACCCGGATCAGCGAACCTGTCACCTTGCCCAGCGGCAAAATCAACTACGACATCACCGGCGGCACTCGGCCCGGCAACGGCCCCAATCTGTTCCACAGCTTCGGCGAATTCAGCCTCGCGACCAACAACATTGCGAATTTCCTAAACGAAACAAGTCTCCCGACCAACAACATCATCAGCCGGGTCACGGGCGGGAACCCTTCGAACATTTGGGGCACGATCCAAACGACCGACTTCGGCACCGCCAATCTCTACTTGATCAATCCCGCCGGCATTGTGTTTGGGCCCACCGCGGAACTCAACGTCGGCGGCGCCTTCAACGCCAGCACGGCGGACTACCTCCGGATGACCGACGGCGCGCGGTTTCATGCCGACCTGCCGCGGCCCAGCACCCTCTCGATCGCACCGGTGGAAGCGTTTGGGTTCACGGTACCGAGGCCCGTGGCGATTACCATTCAACAAAGCAACCTTGCGGTTTTACCTGGCCAGAGCCTGTCCGTGATCGGCGGGGATATCACGATCGTCGGGCGAGGCACTTCAAGCCCAGAAATCGAAAGCGCTCTGCGCGCGGATAGCGGGCGAATCAATCTCGTCAGCGTTGCTTCTGCGGGCGAGGTCGTATTGACTGCGCCCGGAACTCCCCCGAGCCTGAAGGTGCACTCCTTCGAGCAGTTGGGGACCATCACTATCACGGACAACCGGCAGGCAACCGATGATGCCGCGGTAAGAGTGGCAGGTGATCCAGGCGGCACTATCTTCATCCGATCCGCAGAGCTGGAACTCACGGATGTCCAGCTTGGTGCCACCACTCTAGGTGCTTTGGATCACCCGGGCGTGGGATTCGACATCCAGGTAACCGGCGACATCATCATGAACCGGTCCGAGTTCGGGTCATCAACCTTCGGGGCTGGAGATGCCGGCGCGGTTCGCATTACCGCCGGCAGCTTGCAGATGGTCGGAGATCCTGCCAGAAACTTCAACTCCAACATCGGCTCGCGGGCCTTCTCCACTGCGGCTGATGCCGGCAATGGCAACGACATTGAAATTACGACGGGGAGCCTACTTCTTCGGGATCAAGCCTTTATCAACACGACCACCTTCGGGCCTGGCCATGCGGGAAACATCCGGGTGAACACGGGCCGCTTGGAATTGCTTGGAGGGCAGTCAGCAGCCTTCATTTCGACAAGCACTCAGGGAGCCGGCAACGCCGGTTCTCTGGAAATCAACGCCGAAGCGGTCCGCATGGTCGGCGGCGTTGGATTCACAGGCCTGGCGAGTCAGGTCACAAATCCAGGGTCAGGGAACGGATCGAGCTTGCGTATCACCGCCCAGACCATAGAGGTCCTGAACGGCGCCCAGATCAACTCTGGTGTTTTCACCGGTCCAGGGAGAGGCGGCGATATTGAGATCACCGCTGATACGGTGCTCATCTCCGGTCTCGATTCAAACGGGTTCCCGGCGGGAATCTTCTCCAATCTTGGATTTCCGGCGAGAGGAACCGCGGGGAATATCCGAGTGACGACAACCGGCGATTTCACGATTAGCAATGGCGGACAGATCAGTTCCTTTTCCGGAAGCTTCGGAAATAGCGGCCATATCGATGTGCGTGCGCGAAATCTGTACCTGACTGATAACGGACTGATTACCTCGTCAAATTTTGGGGCCGGACTCGGTGGCAATGTGACGATTGAGGCAGACAGTGTCAGGTTGAGCGGGCCAGGGGCGCCAAATCTGTTCCATGGCATCTTTGCACTTGGGGGATTTGTCGCTCAGCGAGCCGGAAACATCTCGATCACGACTGGGAGCCTGGATGTCCTTGACGGAGCACTCATTTCGGCTCGGACGAACGGGATCGGACCTGCCGGCAATATCGAGATTACCGCCGACCGCTTGCTTATTGCCGGCGCCGATCACACTTCGGCTTCCGCCGCATTCGATGGTATTGAATCCGGCATTGTGGCTTCCAGCCTGGCGTTTCAACCCCGCCCTGACCTCGCTACCGGAAATGGTGGCAGCATTACCCTGAACGTCGAAACGATCGAACTGCACGATCAGGGTCGAATTCAGGCCCGATCTACCGGGGCGGGTGACGCCGGGAGCATCGAAATCGACACAAATAGACTCAGTATTTCCAGCGGCGCCACGATTTCCGCCGAAAGCACGGGCACGGGTGACGCCGGCGGTATCACAATTGATGCCGGCGACGTCAAGATTACCGGTGTCGCGACCTCACTTGATCCGTTCGAAACCGACCTCACCGGGCTGTCTACGAAAACGATCACCGGCACAGGCGGAACCTTGAATGTCACCACAGGCAGCCTGGCTATGACTGATAAGGGCATCATTACCTCAAGCACTACCGGGACCGGTGACGCAGGTAGTGTCACACTGAACGTCGGCACCCTGACCGCGCAGGGCAATTCCGAGATCAGCAGCAGCAGCAGCACGGGAACAGGGACCGGTCGCGGCGACGCCGGCAGTGTGACAGTCCAGGGCGTCGGCGGCTCGGGCACCTCGGCCAGTTCCGTGACGTTGAACAATAGTGACCTCCTCACTAGCGCGGCGGGCGACGGCCAGGGCGGTAGTATTCTGGTGCGTGCTGGAGACGTCACGCTTCTGAACGGAGCCACCGTTTCGGCCACCGCTAATGCGGGCAATGGAGGCAGCATCTCCCTCGTCACCACCGGGAACACCTTCACCAGTACGAACAGCAGCATTACGACGGAAGCCAACACCGGAGCCGGAGGCTCGATCTCCATCAGTTCAGCGACCTCCATGGAGTTAACCGATTCAACCGTCTCAGCGACAGTGACGGGCGGTGAGAAGGCCGGCGGGACCATTACGCTGACGGCTCAAGATCTGACCATAACGGGTGGAAGCAGGGAGGGCGGAGGGTCGGTCCAGGCGATCACGAAGGGTGCGGGACCCGGCGGGAATATCATGGTGAATGTGGACACACTGAGTCTCACTGACGCCGACATCAATGCCAGCTCGGGAGGGGCCGGTCGAGGAGGAAATATCACTGTCGCCGCGAGCGAATCTGCCTCCTTCTCGGAGGGTTCGCTGGAAGCGGTAACCAGAGGCACGGGCGACGGCGGTCGGGTCACCGTGACCACCCCACTGTTGACGATGACCGACAACAGCTTCATTCAAGCCGCCACTCTGGCTGCTGGCAACGCAGGCAGTATCGAGCTTAATGTGGGGACAGCGTCGATCTACCATTCTCAGGTTTCCGCTGCAGCGGAGATTGGGAGTTCGGGGCGTGGAGGGAGTATTACAATCCAAGGACTGGGTGGAACCAGCACGATGGCCGATCGGTTAGAGGTCAGCGGTCCGGAAGCTGTTTCATTCATCAGTGCCAGCACATTTGGGACCGGCGATGCCGGAAGCCTGGAGGTGTTCGCGGATACCGTTACGCTCCGTGGGGGTGGGCCAGAATTCGTGGGGTTGACTACACAAGTAGCCTCTGAAGCCTCCGCGGCAGCCAAGGCCGGGAGCCTGCAGGTGTCGGCGAACACTCTTGAGGTACTAGATGGTGCCCAGATCAGCGCGGGGATCTTCGCCGGATCAGGCCAAGGCGGTTCGGTTGAGATCAACGCGGACACCATCTTCATTTCAGGCCTTAATCAAGGGGGGTTCCCAGCCGGAATCTTTGCCGGCACGAATTTCCCGGCAAGAGGGAATGCCGGGAACATTCGCATCGTGAGCAACGATCTCACGTTGACAAACTTTGGGCAGATCAACGCGTTCTCCAACACCTTTGGCAACAGCGGCAATATTGATATCCAGACGAATAATCTGACCGCGACGAATGGAGCGTTTATCACCTCGACGAACTTCGGCGCTGGATTGGGGGGAGATGTCAGCATCCGGGCAGGGAATATCCGGTTGGCCGGCCCTGGTCCAGTCGGAGGTTTCACGGGTGTCTTCGCGATTGGAGGGTTCGTCGCTCGACGAGCGGGCAATATTTCCATCACTACTGGAAGCTTAGACATTCTGGACGGGGCTCAGATCAGCGCTCGAACGTCCGGCCTTGGACCGGCAGGCGACATTGATATCTCCGCCGACCATATCTTTATCTCGGGAGCAGATCCGGGAACAGGGTCTTTTGACGGAACAAGCTCCGGGATTTTTGCTTCCACGCTACCCGCTGAACCATTTCCGAATTTCGGCACCGGCGATGGCGGCAATGTACAAATTCTGGTGGAGGCTCTGGAACTACACGATCAAGGAACGATTCGCTCTCTGTCGAGAGGCGAGGGTGACGCAGGAACGATAGATATCTCCGCCAATGTCTTGAGCCTTAACACTAATGCGAGCATCACAGCGGAAAGCACAGGCAATGGAGATGCCGGCAGCATCACGATTCACGGGCTCGCGTCGCCGGCTGTGTCGGTGACCCTGACCAATGGCTTCGTTTTGACGCAGTCCTCGGGGACCGGAGCCGGGGGCAGTATTGACATCGATACAACCATGCTCACGCTCGACCGGTCCACGATTTCCGCCTCCGTCAAGGACGTGCCGGAGGGGGACGACCCGGCAGCAGGCGTGGCCGACATCACGCTGCGCGCGCCTACCCTGCAAATGACCGGTGGGGCCGTCACGGCCGAGACCTCCGGTACCCGGAACGCGGGCAGCATCACGCTTAACGTCAGGACCCTGACGGCCCAGAACAATGCTCATATCTCTAGCAGCAGTACGGGCGTGGATCTGAACGGCGACGGTACGCTCGATGTGCTGGCGACCGGCGATGCGGGCAGCGTGACCATTCAGGGGCTCGCCTCCCCGGCCGACTCGGTCAGCCTGACGAACAGCGCCGTCCTTACGAGTGCAGCGGGCACCGGGGCCGGGGGCAGCATCACGGTCGATACGAGGAACCTGGCGCTCACGAACGCCACCGTCTCGGCCTCGGTGAAGGACGTCCCGGAGGGCGGCGATCCCCCGACGGGTCTGGGCAACATCACGCTGACCGCAAGCCAAGAGACCACACTGAGCGATGGAACCGTGATTTCCGCCGAGAGTACCGGAACCCGCAACGCCGGCACCGTCACGATTCGCGCAGGCCAGAACTTCTTGGTCACCAATAGCCAGGTGACCACGGAAGCCCTGAGCACCAGCGGCGGCAATATCAATATCTCCGCGAACCGGATGATTCGCTTGACCAATAGCGGCATCACCACCTCCGTCTTCGGGCCCGAAGGCACGACCGGCGGGGATATCTTCATCGATCCGCAGTTCGTGATCTTGCAGAACAGTCAGATTCTCGCCCAAGCCACCGAAGGCCGGGGCGGCAACATCAACATCCTGGCGGGGCTCTTCTTGGCCGATCCGAACAGCCGCGTGAGCGCGACATCGCAACGGGGCGTGAGCGGCGAAGTGAACATTCAGTCGCCCATTCAAAACTTGAGCGGAGCGCTCGTGCCCTTGAACCAGGACTATCTGCAGGCCGCGACGTTGCTGGCCCAGCGCTGTGTGGGCCGGATGGCCGATGCGCAAACCAGCACGTTCATCGTGGTGGAACATGAGGGCCTGCCGCGGGAGCCGGGCGGGGTGCTGCCCAGCTCACTGGAAGAGAGCCACGCCTCTGTAACAGAACAGCACCGGATCGAGCCGATCATTGTCGCCGCAGTCAGCGACCCTTTCTCGACTGCGCCGGCTCGTGAACAAGTTCCAATACGCCTATTGGATCGCACGTGCCGACGATAAGGCAGGTTGAGAAGGGAGCAGGTTGAGTGCTTCCGACAAGTGCGGCTCTCACAACAGGAATGGCTTTCCTCGTTATGACTTTTTCATTGGTCGGCAGTCCGCGGTCAGCCCTCGCCCAAATCGGCATTCCCCTTCCTCCGCCTCCGCCCAAGCTGCCGGAGAAACTTCCGCCCCCGCCGCCACCTCCGCCGCTCTTACCGCCGGTGCCGCCGGTGCCGCCGAAGCGCGAGCCTTCTCCGCCGTTGCGCGTGTTCATTCACGAGATTCAACTGGTCGGCAATACGATTTTCTCCGATGAACAACTTGAAGAAGTCACGCAGAAGTACAAGGGCCGGGAGCTGACCGCGGAGGATATGGAAGCCTTACGCCTCGAATTGACCATGTACTACGTGAACCGCGGGTACGTGACCTCCGGTGCGATCATTCCGGATCAAGCGATCACGTTCAACGTGCTGAAGATCCAGATCATCGAAGGTACGTTGAGCCGGATCGACGTGGAAGGCAACGACTGGCTGTGGTCCGGCTATGTGCGCAACCGTGTGCTCCTGGGGGTGACGATTCCTGTCAGCGTCGGGCCGTTGCAGGACCGCCTCCAACTGCTCCAGCGGGACCCACATATCGAGCGCTTGAACGCCGAGTTGCGGCCCGGGGTGAAGCTGGGCGAGAGCGTGCTGAGCGTGGCCGTGAAGGAAGCGCCGCTCTTTCACAGCCGGTTGGAGTTCAACAACTACCAGTCTCCGACCGTCGGCGCCGAGCAAGGGCTGGCGACGCTCGAAGACACCAACCTGACCGGATTGGGCGATGACCTGAGCCTTCAATACGGGCGATCGCGCGGCGTCGATCCGATCCTGAACTTTCGCTATGCCTTGCCGCTCAATGCCTACGACACCACATTCATCGCGCAATACCGCCGGTTCGACTTCGCGGTGAAGGAGCAGCCGTTTAAAGCCTTGGACATTGTGAATAAGGCCGAGATTTTCGGCCTCACGGTCCGGCACCCGGTGTACCGGACCCTGGATCAGGAACTCGCGCTGTCGCTCATCGGCGAACATGAAAAGAACAAGAGCTTCCTGCTCGGCGAACCCTTCGAGTTTGTCGCAGGGGCGACGAACGGGGTCTTCAAGGTATCGGCTCTGCGCTTCGCTCAGGAATATATCTACCGCACAGGCGAGCAAGTGTTCTCCGCCTTCTCGCGGTTCTCGCTCGGGATCGGCGTGCTCGACGCGACAGGGGCAAGCCGCAACCCGGAATCGGCGACCGGCCGGTTCTTCTCGTGGCTGGGCGAGGCCCAGTACGTCCGGCAGCTTCAGCCGCTGCGCACGCAACTGCTCGCGCGGACCACGCTGCAACTGGCCAACGAGCATCTCTTTCCACTGGAACAGATCGCGGTTGGGGGACGCTATAGCGTCCGAGGCTATCGAGAATACACCTTCGTGCGGGACAACGCGTTTATCGCGAATCTGGAATTCCGCGTGTCGATCTACACGACCGCGGACGGTTTGGACATCGTACAGATCGCGCCGTTCGCTGACGTCGGGCGAGCGTGGAATACGTCAGCCCGGACGGGAGAGCGGGACACGCTCGCCAGCGTAGGGGTCGGGTTGATCATCAATACGCTGCCGACCCGTTACTTCAACACGCACTTTGATGTCTACTGGGGGCAGCAATTGAACCATCTCCGGGGAGGAGAGGGGAATCTGCAGGATCATGGTGTGCATATCCAGTTCGTCGTGCAACCGTTCTAGTGTCGAGTTTCCCCCTCACCCTAGTCCTCTCCCCCTCGTAGGGGGAGAGGGGAGGGTGAGGAGGAAGCCTGCAAATTCGGTACATCGAGTTGAAACAGCATGAGGAGCGCTTCCATGGTGCACAAGCGCAGACCACTCACCATCTTTGGCTGCTGGCTTTTGATCAGTTTGAGCGCGGGTGGCCTGACCGCCGAACCGATGACGGCTGCGCAACAGCAAGAGGCTGGCTGGCAAGCCTACCGGCGCGGGGCGTTTAATGAAGCGATCGTGAGTTGGCAGGAAGCGGCTGCCGTCTATGAACGGGAAAGCAGCGGTCCGGCCAGGAGCGATGTGCTGGTGCTGATCGCCGAGGCGTATGAAGCGCTGGGGCGCCACCCCAAGGCGGCTGAGCAATTAAACGAGGCCCTGCGCCTCGCCGCCCAGATAGGAGACGCACGACGGCAAGCGCGTATTCTGAACAGCCGCGGCGCGCTTGCGCTTGCAGTGGGCGACGAGGCCGAGGCCGAGCGGTCACTGGCAGAAGCCCTTCGCCTGGCCAAAGAGCTGAATCATCCCGGCCTCCTGGCACTGATCCAGAACAATGTCGGCAACTTGTCGTACGCCCGCAGCCAGTACGCGGAGGCCGTGAAGGCCTACGAGGAGTCGGTGGCCTTTGCGACAACCGCTGGCAACCATTCCCTGACGTCTCGGTCCCGCATCAATCTTGCCCAGTCCTTAAGCCACCTCGACCGACACGGAGAGGCCAAGGGCGAACTCGATCGAGCGTTCGCCGATCTCCGAACACTCCAATCCTCGCACGACCAGGCCTTTGCCTTGATCACGATCGGGTTGACGTATGATCGGTTGCGGGCTCATCTCCCGGACGCCGCTGCCGAACTCATGACCTCGGCCTTTCAGGCCTTTCAGGCGGCGGCCGAGTCGGCCGAATCCATCGGTGACCACCGAAGCGCGTCCTACGCCTGGGGATACCTGGCCAGACTCTATGAATCCGAGCGACGCGATCAAGACGCGTTGGAGTTGACGCGCCGGGCCATCCTCTCCGCTCAACAGGCGGTCGCACCAGAGGCGTTGTACCGCTGGCACTGGCAGGCCGGCCGTCTCTTCACTCGGCTCGACCTGCCGGTCGAGGCGCTCGCGGCGTACCGGCGCGCGGTCTTTGCCTTGCAATCCGTTCGCGCGGAGTTACTCACCGCCTCCGGCCCCTCGTCGGCCTCATTCCGGGACTCCGCCGGCGCGGTCTACTATGAATTAGCGGACCTCCTGCTTCAGCAAGCCGCCCGAATTTCAGACCGTGCCCGGACCGAGCCCTATCTGAAGGAAGCGCGCGATGTCGTCGAGCTATTAAAGGCCGATGAACTGCGGAATTACTTCGGCGACGAGTGTGTCGATGCGGCGCGCTCCCGCATCACCAGCCTCGAGGCAGTCGCGACCACGGCCGCCATCGTCTATCCCGTCATCCTCCCGGACCGCCTGGAACTCCTCGTGAGCCTGCCCGACGGCCTCCACCGGGTGGCCGTGCCGGTCGGCGCCGAACCGCTCACTCGGGAGATCCGCGCCTTCCGTCACTTCCTGGAGAAGCGAACGACCAATGAGTATCTCCCCCACGCACAACAGGTCTACGATTGGGTGATCCGCCCGCTGTTGCCCCTCCTGGAAGGCCGGTCCATCACGACTCTGGTGTTTGTTCCTGACGGGCCGTTGCGAACGATTCCGATGGCCGCGTTGCATGACGGCACGACATTTCTCATCAGTCGGTATGCCGTGGCCACCACACCGGGGCTCACGCTGACCGATCCCCGCCCGCTGAAACGCCAGGCCATCCAGGCGCTGTCGGCCGGCCTGAGCGAGGCCGTTCAGGGCTTTGCTCCCCTGCCCAATGTGGCCGAGGAGGTACAGACGGTCAATCGGCTCTTTGGCGGCAACATGCTGTTGAATCGGGATTTCCTGGTGCCACGCGTTGAACGCGAGCTCAGGGAGAAACCGTTTGCCGTCGTCCACATCGCGTCTCACGGGCAGTTCGAGAACGATGTGCGCAAGAGTTTTGTGTTGGCTTACGACGACAAGCTGACGATGGATCGACTGGACCGGTTCGTCGGCCTGATGCGGTTCCGCGAGGAACCGCTGGCGCTGCTGACGCTCAGCGCGTGTGAAACCGCCGCGGGGGACGACCGAGCGGCCTTGGGGCTGGCGGGCGTGGCGATCAAGGCCGGAGCGCGGAGTGCGCTGGCCACCCTCTGGTCGATCAACGATGAATCGTCGACGATGCTCGTCACGGAGTTTTACCGTGAGCTGCGCGATCCCAGCTTGTCGAAGGCCGCGGCCTTGCAGCGCGCCCAACTGAACATGCTCGGCCACCCGATGTACCGGCACCCCGCGTACTGGGCACCGTTTCTCTTGCTCAATAATTGGTTGTGACTGAGGACGCTGATGTGGGACAGGATGCTCCGGACGCTTGGCTCACCGGCGGCCGTGGGTCTTCTGGTCGGGACGGTCGTCACCATGGCGGTGGTGGGTATCCGGGTCGCGGGATATCTGGAGCTGTGGGAGCTAAAGGTTTACGATTGGCTTCTAAGGACGCAGCCTCCCACGAGCCCCACGGAGCCTCGAATTGTTTTGATCGGGGTCACGGAACGCGACGTTCAGAGGTTGGGTCGATGGCCGTTCACCGACGGTCTGTTGGCACAGGTGCTCGAAGCGCTCCTGGCGCACCAACCCCGCGCCATCGGCGTCGACTTCTATCGAAATTTTCCCGTTCCGCCAGGACATCAGGCCTTGGAATCACTGCTGAATAGCCACCCGAACGTCATCATGGTCATGAAATTCGGCGGCGACACCTTGGCAAACGTTCCTCCGCCGCCGATTCTTAATGACACGGATCAAGTGGGATTTAACGATCTGTTGATCGATGAGGACGGCGTGGTCCGGCGGGGCCTGCTGTTTCTGGATGATGGGCAGCACACGGTCTATTCGTTTGCCTTGCGCTTGGCGCTCAAGTATCTCGAGCCTGAAGGTGTGTTCCCCCAGCCCGATCGCCTCCATCCTGAGCACCTGCGCTTGGGACAGTCGTCGCTGAGGCCCCTTGAGCCGAACGACGGGGGATATGTCGGGGTGGACGCGCGGGGCTATCAGTTTTTGCTGGATTTCGACGGGGAGCCGCCGTCCCTGCAGACCTACTCCGTCAGCGACCTGTTGGCCGGCCGGATCACTTCAGAAGCCTTGAAAGATAAGATCGTCATCCTCGGAGCGACCGCCGAAAGCGTGCCGGATCTGTTCCACACGCCGTATCGATCGGGACTCGGCGCGGATCAGCGCGGCATGTACGGCGTGGTCGTGCACGCCCATCTCGTGAGCCAACTGCTGCGCGCGGCCCTCGCGGGCGCTGAGCCGCGCAAGAGTCCGGGGGAGACGCACGAAGTTGTGTGGACATTCATGTGGGGCTTGCTGGGAGGCGTCACGGGCACCGTCAGCCGCTCGACCTGGCGATTTGCGGTCTTTGTGGTGGGCGGCCTGGGACTCCTGCTCGTGATCGTCTGGAGCGCCTTCTGGGGCGGGTGGTGGATCCCGTCTCTTCCACCGGCATTGGCCTACGTCGCTTCGACCGCGGTCCTGACGGCTGCGATCGTCGGCCGGGAAAAACTCGAGCGCGCGCAATTGATGCAGCTCTTCTCCCGCCACGTCTCACCCGAGGTGGCGGAGCAAATCTGGCAGCAGCGCGAACTCTTCTGGGACGGAGGGCGTCCCCGACCTCAGAAGCTGACCGTCACGGTTCTCTTCTCCGATCTCGAGGGGTTTACGCCCGCCGCCGAGCAGATGGACCCCCAGCGTCTCATGAGTTGGATGAACACCTATATCGAAACCATGGCTCATCTGGTGATGCAGCATGGCGGGGTAGTGGACGACTACTTCGGCGACGCCATCAAGGCCAACTTCGGGGTGCCGCTCGCGCGGACGATGGAGGAGGACATCGCCCATGACGCACGAAACGCCGTTCGCTGCGCGCTCGCCATGGAAGCCGAACTGCGGCGCCTGAACCAGCTTTGGCACGCGCAGCACCTGCCGACGGCGAGGATGCGAATCGGGATTTTTACCGGGCAGGCGGTGGCCGGCAGCCTCGGCAGCGCCGAGCGTCTGAAGTACACGACCATCGGCGACACCGTGAACATCGCCGCTCGACTTGAAAGTTTTCAGAAAGACGCGTGGGAATCCGGCTCCGACCAAAGCTCGTGCCGGATTTTGATCGGAGATTCAACCGTCCGATACTTGGATCCGGCGCTTGTCATACGGCCTCTTGGCGAGATGAGCCTCAGGGGGAAAACGTTCAAGGTGACCGTGTACCAACTGATCGGCAGAGCTGACCACGTCGCATCTCATGCGCACAGGGTCACGCTGGGAGGGTAGCCATGATGACCTCCATACCGCGCAACGTACCGCCGCTCGCCGTCGCCCTCGCGATACTCCTGCTTCCTGTAGAAGCAGGGGCGGACCAACAACCTGGACCGTCCTCTTCGACCGGCCAGCAGAAGAGTCCGGCCACCCCGGTCGCTGCGCCGGTGTACAAGCCGCCGGTGCGCGGCGCGCCGGGCGGCAGGGTGGGGGGAGGAACGAGGAGCCTTCGGCTGAGCGGCATGGACCAAACGTTTACCTTGTCGGTGCTCGCCCCGAATCACACGGGACTCACTGCCCAGGAACAGCCGGTTTTGTATTGGTATCTCTCGAAGCCGATCACGACAGCGGTTGTCTTCAATCTGAGCGACGACGGCGCCAACCCGGTTGCGGAGCAGGTGTTAAACCCGCCCTTCCAAGCTGGCATTCAGCGGCTGCGGCTGGCCGATTTCGGTGTCCGCCTGGAAGCGGGCAAGCAATACCGGTGGTTTGTAGCCGTGGTGCCCGACCCGAAGCGGCGCTCAAAAGACATCCTGGCCGGGGCCACGATTGAACGCACCGAGCTAGCCGAAGCGGCTGCCGGCGGTCTGGCTCAGAGCACCCGTGTAGAAGCTTCAAAGCTCTACGCGGAAGAAGGGTATTGGTACGATGCGCTTTCGGCGGTGTCCGAGGAAATCGACGCGAATCCCGACAACGGGGCCTTTCGTTCATACCGGGCTGCGCTTCTCAGACAGATCGGCTTGAACGAGGTTGCCGAACAAGACGAGAACCTCGCCGGGGGGAAGTAGCCGGTTGTTCCAGATGTCACCCACCCAAACTAACCAGGAGGAGGCGATCATGCCAGAAGGAAGAATATTAGTCGTCGATGACGAGGCCGATGTCCGAAAGTCGGTTCACTTGGCGCTCAAAAAAGCCGGTTACGATGTCGTCGAAGCCGAAGATGGTGAACAAGCCATTAAGCGCATCCGGTCCGGCGATAATCCGCTCATGGTCGACGCGATCATCTGCGATATCTATATGCCGAAAATCAACGGAATGGAGGCTATCGCCTTCTTCCGTTCCCAATTCCCTTCGGTTCCCATCGTGGTGCTGACCGGGAAACCCGATCTGAGCGGCGCGACATCGTTATTGAAACAGGGAGTTGCCGATTATTTGGTCAAGCCCGTCGAGCCGGACAAACTCGTCGCGGTGGTCGGCAAGCTGGCCAAACAGCACGTGTACAAAGACCCGTTCAAAACCTGATCGACCGACCTTGCGGTCCTTCGGCTTCCCGTGTTCCCAAACGTCGAGGGGTGACCATGTCTCGCGATCCTGAGCAAGCGGCGGAAGCCGGCGCCCTTCCGAGTCGGCGGCGAACGATCCGGCGCGAAGAAGACCGTCGCTTGATCAGGCGCGACCGCGAACTGGAAGCTGCACGCCGCGTCACGGAGGCTCTCTTTGAGCACCTCACCACGGAAACGCTCGTGGCGAACGCGCTCCAGACCGCGCTGGATGTCGTAGGCGCCGAGAGCGGTTCCATTCTCCTCGCCGACGCTGAGTCCAGGCAACTCGTCTTTCGTCACTCGATCGGCAAAAGTCCGGTGCAGGTCGGCACAACGATTCCTTGGGACCTGGGTATCGCCGGCGAAGTGTTTCATTCAGGGGTACCGATGGTGATCCACGACGCCCAGGCCGACCCCCGGCATTTCCCTGGAATCGACAAGCTGACCGGACATGAGACCCACGACATGATTACGGTCCCGCTGAAGCGATGGGAGGGGGAACCGATCGGGGTTCTTCAGGTTCTGAACAAACGCGAGGGGCGCCTTGACGAGGATGATGTGGCGCTTCTGACGATCGTCTCCGCCATCGCTGCCACGTCCATCGAGCAGGCGCGTCTCTACCAGGACGCCAAGCTTGCCGAAGTCGCGCGCATCCTGGGGAATATCGGCCACGACATCAAGAATCTGTTGATGCCGGTCGTGTGCGGGACCGGGCTGCTGGAAGGTGAGATCAAGGAACTCTTGGAGAGCTCGAGCAACATTCAAGCCGCAAGGGCCAAAGCCAGCTTCGAACTCTGCAGAGAAGTGATCGGGATGGTGCGAAGCTCGACGCGCCGAATTCATGATCGAGTCCGGGAGATCGCCGATTGCATCAAGGGACTGAGCGCGCCGCCTGAGTTCGCTCCTTGTCAGGTGGCCGCGGTCGTGGAGTCCGTCTTTAAAACCCTGCACTGGTTGGCACAAGAACAGGGCGTCACTTTACAGGTGAAGGAGCTCGATCACCTCCCCCCCATCGTGGCTGATGAGCGTCGTCTGTTTAATGCCTTCTACAACTTGGTCAACAATGCCATCCCGGAAGTCCAACCCGGCGGGTCCGTGACCATCAGTGGGCGGACTGAAGACGATGGGAAGCACATCCTGATCTCCGTCGCTGATACGGGCCGCGGCATTCCACCTGACGTGTTGCGCACTCTTTTTACGCCCCGAACCATCAGTCGCAAAGCAGGCGGCACCGGGCTCGGCACCAAGATCGTCAAAGACGTTGTCGACGCGCATGGCGGAGAGGTGACCGTGGATAGCCAAGTCGGCGTTGGGACCACGTTCCATCTCCGTCTTCCTCTCCAGCCGCCCGGCGCGTAAAGGCCTCTGAGCCGCTCCCATAATTCACGGCAAACTCTCGCTGCGGCGCTGCATCGTGCAAGCGGGAAGCAGACTCCGCCGCCTCCGTCTCTCGGCCCTCGTTGCTCTCTTCTACTTGGGCAGCTTGGGCATCTCGAATTTGATCGGCTCGCCGGCCAAGGCCTTGAGAAACGCCAGGAGGTCGGCCTTCTCTTCGGCCGTGAGTCCGAGCGGCTTGATGAGCGGGCTCAGGTTGGGATTCGGCCCCCCGCCCTTGTCGAGGAAGTCGATCACTTCTTCCAACGTTTTGAACGCGCCGTCGTGCATGTACGGCGCGGTCTCCGTGATGCTCCGCAGCGTCGGGGTTTTGAATGCCCCTTTGTCTTTCTCCAACCGCGTGACGTAGTAGCGGCCCAGGTCTTCTTTCATCGGCCCGACCTGCGGGACGCCGAGGTTGTGGAACTTGTTGTCGGTGAAGTTGGGGCCGTTGTGGCACAGGATGCAGCGGGCCTTGCCTTTGAAGAGCGCCATCCCCCGCACCGCCGCCTCGTCCATCGCCGCCTTGTCGCCCAGCATATACTTGTCGAACGCGGAGTTGGTCGAGAGGATCGTCCGTTCGTAGGCCGCGATCGCCTCGGCGATCCCCTGCAGGTTCACCTCGGTTCCGAAGACCGCGCGGAACTGTTGCTGGTAGCCCTTGATCTTGCCCAGCTTCTTCACCACGTTCTCATGGGTCTCCGCCATCTCGACCGGATTCTGGATCGGTCCGATCGCCTGCTCCTCCAACGACCGGGCGCGGCCGTCCCAGAACTGCAGATGGTTGAACGCCGTGTTGTACACGGTCGGAGCCTGGCGCCCGCCCACCTTGCCGTCCACGCCGATGGAGGTCTGGCGTGGGTCGGCGAAGCCGGAGCCGGGCGTATGGCAGAACGCGCAGGAGACCGAATTGTTCTTGGACAGCCGGCCGTCGAAGTAGAGCTGCTTGCCCAGCTCGATTTTCGCCTTGTAATTGAGATTGGTCGGCGGCATCGGCACGGCGGTCGGCAGCGGACCGATGTCCAGGACGGTGATGCCGTCGATCGTCACGGTCCCCGGCATGCCCTCGACGGCCGGCGACGCTTGCGCGGGCCGTTCGCCGGTGAAAAAGACCGGGCTTGCAACCCCGATCAGGACACACGCAGTGATGACTATGATCGCCGTTCGCGCCATACACGTTCCTCCTTCAAAAATAGCCGTCAGCCGGCAGCTCTCAGCCAGCAGCTTCACCCCCTCCCTTCCCTCCCCCATCAAGGGGGAGGAGGTACATTTTTTATTCCCTCTCCCGTGGTGGGAGAGGGTTAGGGTGAGGGGGCGTTTTTCATGTGTTCGGGTCTGTCGCAGGCTCATGTGGTTGCGTAGTTACCAACCCTCGGCGAACACCTACAAGCTACTCGCTGCCAGCTATTCGCTGCGTTCGCCGCAGAATACCATACGTCGGAGCCCGTATGCCCGTTGCTCCCCTCACGGCCTCGCCGCTGGTTCAAGCATCCGGCCGGCATGCTCCGGTTCTCGATCCTTGTCGCGGGCCTCCGGCGGAGGAGGGACAGGCCGGGAACGCTCGCCGATCAACGTGTAGTAGAGCACCGGGATGACCACCAGGGTGAGCAGGGTCGAGGCGCCGACCCCGAAGAGCAGCGAGACGGCCAACCCTTGGAAGATCGGATCGAGAATGATGACGAAGGCCCCGACCATCAGCGCCGCCGCAGTCAGCAGAATCGGCCTGGTGCGGATCGCGCCGGCCCGGATCACCGCTTCCTCGCTCGGGACGCCCTGCGCCTGCTCGATTCGAATGAAGTCAACGAGCAGGATCGAGTTCCGCACGATGATGCCGGCCAGCGCGATGAAGCCGATCATCGACGTCGCGGTAAAGTAGGAGCCGGTCAGCCAGTGGCCGGGGAGAATTCCGATGAGCGTCAGCGGGATCGGCGCCATGATGATGAGCGGCGTGAGGAACGACTGGAACTCGCCGACGATCAACAGATAGATCAGCAACATCGCGACGGCGAAGGCGATCCCCATGTCGCGGAACGTTTCATAGGTGATGTGCCACTCCCCGTCCCACTTCAGCGCGAACCGGCGCTCCGACCAGGGCTGCGACGCGTAGTGTTGCTCGAGGTGATAGCCCTCCGGCAGGCGATAGGCGTCGAGTTGCTTTCCCACCCCCAGCACGCCATAGACCGGGCTTTCCGCCCGTTCGGCGCCAGGCCCGCCCACATCCGCCGTCACATAGACAACGGGTTTCTGGTTCTTGTGGTAGATCGTCTTCTCCTGCACCGTCTGCTCCAGCTTAAGCAACTCGGACAGTTGGACGATCCCGCCCGAGGCGGTCTTCATCCCGATCTCGCCGAAGTGTTCCAGCCCGGTCCGCTCCGCCTGCGGCAGGCGCAGGACGATCGGCACCGGCTCCTTCTCGTTGGGGATGTGCACCAGGCCGACCGTGGCGCCTTCCAGCGCCATGCGCAGCGTGTTGATGATGTCGTCCGACGGCACGCCGGCCAGCGCCGCCTTGGCCCGATCCACGGTGAAGCGATACTTGACCTGGTCCGCTTCGATGGAATCGTCCACGTCCACGACGCCCGGCGTACTCTCGAACAGGCGCCGCACGTCGCGCGCGATCGCGATCTGTCGCTCGTAGTCGGGGCCGTAAATCTCCGCCACCAACACCGATTGCACCGGCGGGCCGGGCGGCACTTCCACGACCTTCACGTTGGCGCCGTGTTCTCTTGCGATCCGCTGCACCTCCGGCCTCAGGCGCTGGGCAATCTGGTGGCTTTGGGCCTTGCGCTCGCCTTTCGCCACGAGGTTGATCTGGACGTCGGCATGGTGCGGCTGATCTCTGAGAAAGTAATGCCGCACGAGTCCGTTGAAGTTGAAGGGGGACGCGGTGCCGACGTAGGCCTGATAATCGCGCACCTCGGGCACAGTCGCCACGTAGCGGGTGAGGGCCTGGGTCACCCGCGCGGTTTCTTCCAGCGTCGTCCCCTCCGGCATGTCGATCACGATCTGCAGCTCGCTCTTGTTGTCGAACGGCAGCATCTTCACTGCCACGGCCCGCGTGGAGAAAAGCGCGAGCGAGGCCAGGAGCAGGAGCGCCACACCAGCCAGGAAGGCGTAGGCGATGACCGGGTGTGAGAGCAATGGGTTCAGGAGCCGCTGGTAGAGCCGGTACGTCCAGCCGCGGGCCTCCCTCTCTTGCTCTTGAGCGGAGCCCTCTCCCATTCCCCTCTCCCTTGCCCTCTCCCCATTGGGGAGAGGGGAGGGTGAGGGGCGGTAGCATTTCTGGCAGAACCAGGGGATGACCACGAAGGCGATGAGCAGCGAGAAGAACATCGCGATGGAGGCGTTGACTGGGATGGGCCGCATGTACGGTCCCATCAGGCCGGAGACGAAGGCCATCGGCAGCAGGGCCGCGATGACGGTGAACGTGGCGAGAATGGTCGGGTTGCCGACCTCGTCCACGGCGTAGATCGACGCCTCGCGATGCGGAAGCACGCGGAGGCTGAGGTGTCGATACGTGTTCTCGACGACCACGATCGCGTCATCCACCAGGATGCCGATCGAAAAGATGAGTGCGAACAGCGTGACCCGATTGATCGTGTATCCGATCAGCATCGAGGTGAAGAGGGTCAGAGCCAGCGTCAACGGAATCGCGATCGAGACGACCAGCGCCGGACGGGGACCGAGAGCCAATCCCAAAAAGACCACCACGGCCGCCACGGCGATCAGCAAATGCCAGAGCAGCTCATTGGCCTTTTCATCCGCCGTCTCGCCGTAATCGCGCGTGACCGTCACCAGGACATCCGCGGGCAGCACCGTTCCCTTGAGCTCCTCGACCTTCCGGACGACCTCCCGGGCCACCGTGACCGCGTTGGTGCGGGCCTGCTTGGCGATCGCGACGGTGACGGCGGGTGTTTCTCCCCTCACCCCAGCCCTCTCCCCGCCAGCGGGGAGAGGGGAGGGTGAGGGGCCAACGCCAAACCACACATAGCTCGTCGTCTCGCCGGGGCCGTCGGCGACGTCCGCGACCTGGCGGAGATAAATCAGCCGAGCCGCGCCTTCGGCGAGATCGCGGCCGGAGCGCGTGTCCGGGCGAAACACTCCGACGACGAGCGATTCCAAATCCTCCCGCGAGCCGATGAAGCGGCCGGTCTCCACGACGTAGTCCCGGTTCTCGCTCTGAAAGCGGCCGGCCGGCAACGACAGGTTTTCGCCTCGAATCACGGACGCGATGTGCAACGGGGTGACGCCGTACGCCTTCAGGCGGCTGGGATCGAGTTGCACGCGCAGTTCACGCCGGCCGCCCCCGACGATGAAGCCGCCCGAGGTATTCGGGACCTTTTTGACTTCCTCCAGGACGGACTGAGCCAGCCGGCGCAGGTGGAATTCCGAATAGCGCGAGCTGGAGAGCGTGATCGTCACGATCGGCACGTCGTTGATGTCGCGGGGCTTCACCTGGAACGGTCCCGCGCCGGACGGCAGGAGGTCCTGGTTGGACATCAGCTTGTCGTACAGGTCCACCAGACTCTGCTCCATCGGCTCGCCGACATAGAAGCGGACGATCAGGAGCGCGCCGCCGGGTCTGGAAAGCGAATAGAGGTACTCGACGCCTTTGATCTCCGAAATCTTGCGCTCGATGGGTTTGGTCAGTTGCTCTTCGACCACTTTGGCCGAGGCGCCGGGGAACGGAAGGAAGACATCGACCATGGGAACCACGATCTGCGGCTCTTCCTCGCGCGGGGTGAGGAGCACCGCAAAGAGACCGAGCAGCAGGACACCGACGACGATCAGCGGCGTGAGCTTGCTGCTGATGAAGAGCGCCGCGATGCGGCCTGAAAGGCCGTAATGGGTGATGCGTGACGCGTGATGCGGGGCACCCATTTCGTTCTTCACAGCAATGGATCCCGGTGACGCGTGATGCGTGATGGGTGCTTGCTCGTTCATGACGGTCCGCTCTTCTTCTCCGGCCACGTCCCGCATCCCGCGTCACGCATTACGCATCACGTCTCACCCATTACGGCTTCGTAGGGGAGGCGACCGATTCGGTGGGCTCGACGCGCGCGCCGTCCACCCCCAGGCTCGCATCGGCCAGAATCCGTTCGCCCGCATCGAGTCCGGACAGCACTTCGATGTTGGCCCCGAACGTGCGCCCGACTTTCACCCAGCGGAGATGAGCGACCTGGTCGTCCCCGATCACGTACACGCCGGTCAACTGGCCTCGTTCGATCAGGGCCGGCTCAGGCACCGCCAGCGTCTGACTTGCGCCCTTGTCCAGACGCATGCGGCCGAACATGCCGCTCTTGAGGCCCGGCGCCGGGGGCAGATCGACTTTCACTACAAAAGTGTGAGTGGCGGGATCGCCCGCGGGGAGGACTTGCGCGACCGTGCCGGTCAAGGGCCGATCGCCCAGGGCGTCGACGACGACTCCCACCTTGTCGCCCACCGCCACGGCTTTCACGTCCCTTTCGGACACCGTCGCTTCCAGGCGCAGGCGCCGGGGGTCTTCGAGCTTCAGCACCGGCCGGCCCGGCGCGGCCAACTCGCCGACCTCGATGTGTTTCTCCGTGACGACGCCGTCGAAGGGAGCTTTGATGACGGTATCGCTGAGGTGCGCTTCCGCCGCCCGCCGGCTGGCCTCGGCGACCTTATAGGCGCGGGTCGCGTTCTCGAGCTCCTGCTTGGCGACCGATTCCTGCTGATACAGCCGCTGCATACGGGCGAGATGCGCCCGCGCGTTGTCGTACTCCGCTTCCGCGCGCGCCAAGTTGGCGCGCAGGTCGCGGCTGTCCAGCACGATCAGCGTCTGGCCCTTCCTCACCGTTTCGCCCTCGCGCACGCGCAGTTCCTGCACGGTGCCTTGAACCTTGGCGGAGAGCGTGGCTTGCGACGCGGCGGCGATCTGTCCCGTCACCTCCACCACGACGGGAAACCGGGCGGCTCGCACCTCCGTGACCGCTGCCTTGATCGCCGCCGGCGCGCCCTGTGTCGCAGGCAGGCCGGCCTCGTCGCGCGAGCCGCAGGCGGTAATCAGGAACATGACGAGGCCGACAGAAATGCGTTCGAGGTTCGAAGTTCGAGGTTCGAAAGAGAAGCTATTCCGGAGTCTGAGCGTTCCCAACAGGCGAACCTCGAACTTCGAACTGTTCTCCCGCATACTCTTCACATTCAACCTTGTCCCTTGCGGAACTGCCCCGTCACCAGTTCCTGGCGCGCATGGCCGATCCGCTCGTCGTACAGCGCCCGCATCCGGTTGTGCTTGGCCTGATTCAAGACCATCTCCGCGGTGAACAGGTCGAGCACCGGCGCGATGCCGGATTCGTAGCGGTTTCGGATGATCCGAAGGTTCTCTTCCGCCTGCGCCACCGCGCTTTCGCTGACGGCGAGGCGTTCGCGCGCGGCGGCGACGGCATAATAGGCTTCTACCACTTCGACTTCAATCTCCCGGCGCTTGGCCGCGAGCAGTTCGCGGGCCTTCTGCTCCTGCGCCCGCGCCTTGCGCACCTGGGCGGCGTCCTGCATGCCGTTGAACAGATTCACGCTCACGATCCCGAGAGCGGCATAGTTCGTCTGCCCGTTCGGGCCCAACGGAAAGGTGCTGTTGTTCTCGAAACTTCCCTGCAGATTGAAATTCGGCAGGTAGGCCGATTTGGCCAATTGGGTCGCCATTTCGGCTTTCCGGAGCTCCGCGGCCAGCATGCGATAATCCGGTCTGCCCTCGAGCGCGGTCGCGACCGCGGCCTCCAGGTCGTGCGGGCGCATCTCGCCCGCGGTCAGGCCTTCGACGACGTCGACCGGCTCGTCCAAGCCGATGGCGTGACGCAAGGCGATGGCGGCGACGCGCACCATCTGATCCGCGCGGATGGCCTCTTCCCGGACCGCCGCCAGCCGCACCTCCGCCTGCAACACATCCGACTTCACCACCGTGCCGCCTTTGTAGCGCGAGGCGATCTGCTTGGCGTTCGCTTCGGCGATCTGGACGGTTTCGCGCGCGATGCCCCGCACCGCCTTGGCCAGCGCCAGATCGTAATAGGCCCGCGTGACGGTGAACAGCACGTTCTGCCTTGTGCTCTCGACGCCCTCCGTCGAGGCGGCGTGACCGACATCGGCGATGCGAAGCCCGAGCCGTTCCCGGCCGCCGTTGTAGACGGGCTGGGTCAGATGAAGCGCCGAGCGATAGTTCTCGGTCGAGCCGGGCCGGTTCAGCGTCCCGATGTCGAAGCCGGCCTGGGTGAACCGCCCCTGATTCAGCAGGATGCCGAAGGCCTGCGCGGGATTGTTCGTGTTGGTCCAGGCCTCGACCGCTTCCAGCTTGGGCATGTAGGCGGACCGAGCGATTTGCCGCTGGGCTTCCGCGGACCGCAGGTCCTGGCGGGAGGCCTTCAACACGGGGCTATGCTGCTGCGCCAACTCCAGCGCCTGCTCCAGCGTCAATTCGCGGGCGGCGGATGCCGTACCCGTCGGCCACAGCAGCGCAGAGACCAGCAACGAGGCGACACAGGAGAGCGCGGAGAAACCCGGCGCGGTTTGTCTGACGGCTCGCATCGGCGGACTCCTTTCATCGAGACCGTAATGGGTGACGCGTAATGCGTGACGGGAACATGGATGACGGCCGGCGTACCTCAGCCTAACGCGTCACGCGTCACGTGTCACGGCTCGTTATTCCTGCACCCCGAGCTTTCGCAGCAGCGCCATCATGGGACACCAGCCGGTGAACGCCGACTGGATCAGATTGACGGCGACAACGGCCGCGAAATAATTCCAGTAGGGATGGACCGTGGCGCCCAGAAGCAGCGCCAGCAACACAAAACTCCCGGCAATCAAACGCATCCATTCATTGAGTCGCATAGTCCCCCTCCGTTCGTCCTGACTGTAAGAGGCATGGGCCGGGGGAAAAGATTCAGCGAAATTGGGTGAGGGGCTAGGAACAAGGGGCTAGAGGCAAGAGGGAAAACGGAGGGAAGAGGAAGCCGAAACAAAGACTCCCGACCCCTTTTTTCGTTCCGACCCCTTTTTTCGTTCGACGCATCACGTGTCACGTTCTTTTTACCGTGGACTTCATCAGGCTGTCGGCTTGGGGCGGCATGAAGCCCAGGTAGCCGCGGTGGCGTTCGGTCAGCTCCAGCACGGAGAAAGGCTGGCCGTCGACCATCTCGGGCGCGGTGAAGATCTGCCGCAGTTCGCCGCCGCGCGGGCCGACGATCTCGCCGGCGAAGACGACGCCCTTGGCTTGGAGCCGCTGAATCGCCTTCTCGATGTCCTCCACGCGCACCGCCACATGGTGCAAGACCTGATCCCCGAACTTCGCCACCCAGCCGGGAATGATGCTGGTCTTGCCCTTCTCGCCCGGATAGGCCTGATCGACGAACAACGCCGGATAGCCGGCCAGCCGGTACACCTTCGCGAACCAGTCGTCGTAGTTCAGCGTCTCGCTGTAGGCGTAGCCGAGCTTCGTGAATTCCTCGGCCCGCCGGTCGATGTCCAGGGTTCGGATGGTCAGGTGGTCAACGACGGGTTCGAAGCCCACCCCGGCTTCATCCAGCATGTCGTGCAGAATGCGCCCCGCGCGATTGTTCGAGAGATAGTCGCCGACCATCTTTGCGATCAAAGCATCC
Source organism: Nitrospirota bacterium (assembly GCA_040755395.1). Taxonomy (NCBI): domain Bacteria; kingdom Pseudomonadati; phylum Nitrospirota; species Nitrospirota bacterium. The sequence goes on along the minus strand of JBFMAX010000004.1, from coordinate 229,124 downwards.
AGCTCGGCTCCATTCCGCATGGCAACCCCCATGATAAGAAATTAGGAATGAGTAATGAGGAATTATGAATGAGGAATTGGCGGCGATGAATGCAAGAGCGCGCGCTTCATTCCACATTTCTCATTCCACATTTCTCATTCGCCAAACGTGATTCCCTGCGCCAGCGGGAGGTCGGTCCCCCAGTTGATGGTCGTGGTCTGCCGGCGCATGTAGGCTTTCCAGGCATCGGAGCCGGCTTCCCGCCCGCCGCCGGTCTCCTTCTCTCCGCCGAACGCCCCGCCGATCTCGGCGCCCGACGTGCCGATGTTGACGTTCGCGATCCCGCAGTCGCTGCCCGCCGCGGAGAGAAACCGCTCGCTGTGCCGGAGGTTCAGCGTGAAGATCGCGGAGGAGAGCCCTTGCGGCGCATCGTTCTGCATGGCGATCGCCTCGTCCAGCGTCTTGAACGTCATCACGTACAGGATGGGCGCGAAGGTTTCGCGCTGCACGATCTTCCAGTGATTCTGCGCGCGCACGATGGTCGGCTCGACGAAGTACCCGGGCCCCGGCAGCACGCGGCCGCCGCAGAGAATCTCACCGCCCTCGCGCTTCACTTCGCCGAGCGCCGCGCGATAGGCTTCCACCGCGGCCTGATCGATCAGCGGTCCCATGAGGACGCCGGGCTCAAGCGGATTGCCGATGCGGACCTGCTTGTAGGCCGCCGCCAGCCGTGCGACCACATCCTGGTAACGCGACTCATGGACGATGAGCCGCCGCGTCGTGGTGCAGCGCTGGCCCGCCGTGCCGACCGCGCCGAAAAGGATCGCCCGGACGGCCAGGTCCAGATCGGCGCTCTCATCGACGATGATCGCGTTGTTGCCGCTCAACTCCAGCAGCGTGCGACCCAGCCGGCCGGCCACGAGTTCCGCGACATGGCGGCCGACCGGCACCGACCCGGTGAACGAAATCAGCGGGAGCCGGGCATCCCGCACCATCATCTCGGCCAGGTCTGCCCGATCCGTGATGAACAGCGAGAAAATGCCGTGGTAGCCCTGCCGCTCCATCACCTGATTGCAGAGACGCTGCACGGCGACGGCGCAGAGCGGCGCTTTCGGCGACGGCTTCCAGATCACGGGATCGCCGGCCGCCGCCGCGATGAAGGCGTTCCAGGCCCAGACGGCGACCGGAAAATTGAAGGCGGTGATCACCCCGACCGGCCCGAGCGGATGCCACTGTTCGTACATCCGATGGTTCGGCCGCTCCGAGTGCATCGTCAGCCCGTACAACATCCGGGACTGGCCGACCGCGAAGTCGGCCATGTCGATCATCTCCTGCACCTCCCCGTCGCCTTCGGCTTTGATCTTGCCGACCTCCATCGCGACCAGGCTGCCCAGCGCGTCCTTTTTCTCGCGCAGGGCCTGTCCGATCAAGCGGACGACCTCCCCGCGTTTGGGCGCGGGCACCATCCGCCACGTGCGGAAGGCGTCGGCGGCGTCCCGCACGATCCGGCCGTAATCGTCCGCCGAGCAGAGATCGACCTTGGCGATCACCTGGCCCGTCGCGGGGTTGATCGACTCCAGCACGCCGGCCCCGCTGGAGGTCGACCACCACCCGGGCCCCGAACTGCCGCCGGGATTCACCGGCTCAATGCCCAATTCCCTGAGAACGTCCATACGTGAACTCCAGCCCGTAGCAAACAGCGAATAGCTCATAGCGAGCAGCGGTTCTGTCCGCGACCCGCGATCCGCGATCCGCGATCCGCGACTCGCTTATTCTGTCATCGAAACCACGCCCCGAATCGATTCTCCAGCACGCGGCGCAACGGAAACGTCTCCTGCGTGACAAATCCCTTGTACGCCGAGGGATCGCTGAGCACGATGTCCATCACGCTGCACAGGCCCGAGGCGGTCGTCACCTGAATCGCCGACCAGAGCCGGCCGCGGATGGTCTGCGGATAGATCTTCTTCACATAGGTTTCCTCGAACAACGCTCCCTGGCGCTTTCCGGTGACCGACGCGTAGATGAGCACCACATCCTGCAACGTCTGCGGGATGGCGTTCTCCAGGACCCGTTTCAACGTCTCCCGGTCCTCGTTGAGCTTCAAATCTTTCATCAGCAGATGGATTTTCTCGCAATGCCCGGGATACCGCAGGGTCTTGTAGTTCATCGTGCGGACCTTGCCGGCGTAGGTGTCCGCCAGCGTACCGAGTCCGCCCGAGGTGTTGAAGGCTTCGTACAGCAAGCCGTCGACCTCGATGGTTTCGTACCCCTCCAGCGGCAGGAGCGTCACTTTCTTCCCGCCCTCGATGCCTTCGCACAGGTTCCCGTACTCGTTGATCAGCCCGTCGGTGGACCAGGTGAGCGAATACTTGAGGGCGTTGCTCGGATTGACCGGGAGAGCCCCCACCCGCAGTTTCACCGTGTCCAGCGCCTCGAAGTGCGTCATGAGTTCCTGCGCCACGATGCTGATGAATCCCGGCGCCAACCCGCATTGCGGCACGAACGCGCGATCCGATCCCTTGCTGAGCGCCTTGATCCGCTCCGTCACTTCGATGTCTTCGGTCAGGTCGAAGTAATGCAGGTGATGCGCGCGGGCCAATTCGGCGACCGCGGGATTGCAGAAATACGGGAGGCTCGAAACGACGGCCTCGAAGGAATGGGCGCGCAGATACTCCCCGACGACTTCGGGACGGCGGACATCCAACGCGCAGGGCGTGAGGCGCTCCAGGGCCAGGTCTTCGGCCAGGCGCTTGGGCGCATCCAGGGTGACATCTCCCAGATGGACGTCGTACCGGCCGCTGTCCGCCAGCAGGCAGGCGACCAGCGAACCGATCTTTCCGGCGCCCAACACCAACACGCGAGGCATCCTGTTCTCCTTCCGCCGCCCATTGTATACCTCCGACGCCGATTGAACCAGCGCCGCAGAAACTGCTCTGAAAATGCCCCCTCACCCTCCCCTCTCCCCCAGACTGGGGGAGAGGAGAAAGGTGAGGAGGACCGGATAGGGCATCTTCGGGGTACCCGTTGCCCCGGGTACCCGTTGCTCTTCTCGTTGCAACGGGTGCAAGCAACGGGTCAAACAGGGTGAGCCGAAGGCTCATGACAACTCTTTACGCTGAGAAACCCGCGCGCCGACCCGGTTATTCCTTCGACTACACCGTCATGCCGCCGGCGGTCCGGCACAAATTGGAGCGAACATGGTCAAATTCCGACCCCGCCGGAGGCGGGTGCCGGCGGGACGATTGTGCCACGCTTGCCTTTCGAGATTGCAGGCATGGACCGTCTCTTGCACGGTTCATCGTACATCTACGACCAGACACGTGAAGCCCGGATGAACCGATGAAACTGCAGGGATCAGCGTCCGACGCACATGCGGGGAAAATCCTTGCGCTCGACATCGAACAGGAGTTGATCTCCGTCTTGAGCGCCCAGGGCGAACCATTGCGCACCGTTCCGTGGAGCGCGCTCATCCGGTGGCTCGACTCGGCAGCCTCGGAGCGGCACGGAACCCAAACCAGGCTGCACCCGCGAACCTCCCTGGCCCTGCGAGTGACATATGCGACGGAGGGGGGTCGATCGTTCGAAGGGATGACCTCCGGCATCGGCGGAGGTGGACTCTTCATCGAAACCGTTGCGCCGCTGCCGACCGGTACGGCATTGACGGTGGGGTTCGCCCTGCCGGACCGTCCCTGGGTCAGACTCACCGCCTCCGGCAAGGTCGCCTGGATCCGCCGGAAGCCGGAACGCCACGTCCTGCTGCCCGGCATGGGCATTCAGTTCATCGAGATCGCCCCGAGCACGCTGGACCGCCTCATTGGATTCATCACCATGCTTCGGCACACCCGCCACTGAATTCTCCACGCGAACGGCGCAGAATCCCCTATAGCTGTCAGCTTTCCCCCTGACCTCTCTCCCCTCCCCGCGAAATGATGGAGAGGCAGGGAGAAGGAAGGATTGACAAATCAACTTTTGTTGATATATCTTCAGCCCATGCCGCAGACGGCGACGCAAGATGTGACGCGAGCCGCGCGACTGTTCCACGCGCTGGCCGACGAAACGCGCCTAAAGATCGTGGAATTCCTCAGCAGCGGCGAGCAATGTGTCTGCGATCTGACCGAGGCGTTGGAGACGGGACAGTCCCGGCTGTCTTTTCATCTGAAGATCCTCAAAGAAGCCGGCCTCATCAGAGATCGGCGTGAAGGGCGCTGGAACTACTATTCGCTGGCTCCGGAGGCGTTCGATGATGTCGTCAAGCTCGCCGGCGCGATGAGGGACGGCACGAAACTGTTCGCGAACCCTTCGCGCTGCTGTCGGTAGTAGTCTTTTTTTTGGCCGTATTCATCAACAATTGTTGTTGGATGAGAAATGAGGAGGACGCCATGAACACTCAGGACATTCGAGAGACCGTCAAAACCAGGTACGCGCAGGCGGCCTTGCAAGTGAAATCCGGCCGCAGCTCCTGCTGCGGGACGGCAGCTTCGCCGCAGGCATGGGACCCCATCACGTCCGATCTGTACGAAGCGAGCGACAGGGCTCAGGTGCCGGAAGAAGCCGTCACTGCGTCGTTGGGCTGCGGCAACCCGGTGGCACTGGCGCAACTCCGCCCGGGTGAAACGGTCCTGGATCTGGGCTCAGGCGGAGGCATCGACGTGCTGCTCTCCGCCAGGCGGGTGGGGCCGACCGGCAAGGTCTACGGCCTGGACATGACCGATGAGATGCTGGCGCTCGCCCGCGAGAACCAGCGCAAGGCGGGCGTCGAACACGTGGAATTCCTCAAAGGGGAGATGGAGAACATCCCGCTTCCCGACGGCGCGGTGGACATCATCATCTCCAACTGCGTCATCAATCTCTCCGGCGACAAGGATCGCGTACTGGCCGAGGCCTTCCGCGTGCTGAAACCGGGCGGCCGACTGGCCGTCTCCGACATCGTGGTCCGCAGGACCGTCCCGGCCGACATTCGCAAAAGCCTGGAGCTGTGGGCCGGCTGCGTGGCCGGCGCGCTGGAGGAAGCCGCGTACCGGGCCAAGCTGGAGCAAGCCGGCTTCGTCGGGATTTCCATCGAGCCGACCCGCGTATATCGCGCCGAGGACGCGAAGCAGTTTCTCAGCGGATCCGGGCTCGATGCCGACGCGATCGCGCCGCTCGTGGACGGCGCGTTCATGAGCGCCTTCGTCCGGGCGACGAAACCGCCGATCAGCGCGAAGGAGTGACGCGATGGAACTCGCCGTTCCGGTCGTCCGACCGGCCGTCAAACGACTGAACCCGTTCGAGCGTTATCTGAGCCTCTGGGTCGGGCTCTGCATGATCGCCGGCGTGCTGCTCGGCAAGAGCGCGCCGGCGCTGATCGACGGGCTCAGGAGCCTGGAATTCGGCCACGACAGCCACGTCAACCTGCCTATCGCGCTGCTTATCTGGCTGATGATCATCCCGATGATGATGAAAGTGGACTTCGCCGCCGTGCGGGAGGTCGGCCGGCGGCCGCGCGGCCTGGCGGTGACGCTGCTCGTCAACTGGGTCGTCAAGCCTTTTTCGATGGCGCTCATCGCCTGGTTGTTTTTTCGCCACGCCTTTGCGCCGTGGCTCATGCCGGCCGAAGCCGACCAGTACATCGCCGGCTGCATCATCCTGGCCGCGGCGCCCTGCACGGCGATGGTGTTCGTGTGGAGTTATCTCACGGACGGCGATCCGGCCTACACGCTGGTGCAGGTGTCCGTGAACGACCTGATCATGTTGGTCTTGTTCGCGCCGATCGTCGGCCTGTTGGTCAGCGGCGCCTCGTCGCTGTCGGTGCCGTTTGAAGTCCTGCTGTATTCCGTCGTCGCCTTCATCGTGATCCCCCTGGCGGCGGGCACGACCCTGCGCGCCTGGTTCATCGCCCGACGGGGCCGGCAATGGTTCGAGCAGGTCCTTTTGCCCCGTTTCGCTCCGGTGACCATCCTGGCCTTGCTGGCGACCTTGGTGTTGATCTTCGCCTTTCAGGCCGACAACATCACGGGGAAATCGCTGCACGTCGCCTTGATCGCCGTGCCCATCCTGCTGCAAGTCTATCTCAACGCCGCCCTCGCCTACGGCGCGATGAAGACGCTCAAGGTGGAACACGCCGTCGCGGCGCCCGGCGCCTTGATCGGCGCGAGCAATTTTTTCGAATTGGCCGTCGCCACGGCCATCGCGCTCTTCGGTCCAGGATCCGGAGCCGCGCTGGCCACCGTCGTCGGCGTGCTGGTCGAAGTGCCCGTCATGCTGTCGGTGTGCGCGGTCTGCAACCGTACGAGACATTGGTTCCCCCATGGGGAGGGGAAGGGGTAACGGGATAGCGGGGTAAGGAGTGAGGGTCAGGGATCGTGGTGAAAGAAAAAAGAAAAGACGACGCTGAGAAGATTATGAAGAAGAAAGTGCTGTTTCTCTGCACCGGCAATTCCGCCCGGAGCCAGATGGCCGAAGGGTTCCTGCGCCATCTTGCGGGCGACCGCTTCCTGGTCGCCAGCGCCGGCACCCATCCGGCCGGCCTCAATCCCTATGCGGTGGAGGCGATGCGCGAAATCGGGATCGACATCTCCCGTCACGTCTCCGAGCGCGTCGATACCTATCTGGGCGAGCGCTTCGATCGGGTCATCACCGTGTGCGACCGGGCTAAAGAATCCTGTCCGATGTTCCCCGGCGCGCCGAAGCTCTCGCATTGGAGCTTCGAGGACCCGGCGGCCGCGACGGGCACGTTCGAGGAACGGCTGGCGGTGTTTCGGAAGGTGCGCGATCAGATCGAGCAGCGGGTGCGCGGCTTCATCGAACAAGAGGCGATGGCTTAGAATGCGGGTCCCGTCGCCGACCAGCCCGTCCGTGCTCGCACCCCGCCCGGTGTAGGGACCCCGCTGCGCGCGGACGGGCGCCCAGATCGGCACCACCCGCATTCTCGTGGTGTGGGGAGAGCCAGCGATTCATGCGGACTGTCTCAGGCGACGGGCGATGATCCGACGAAGACGTGCCCGTTCCTGCGGGTGGATGTCCGAGAACAGCAGCCCGATCCGGGTGTCCTTCACCGACCGGACTTCCGCTCCGTCGATCTCCAGCGGCGGCTCGCCGTCCATCGTATGGATGCGGAGGCGAAGCCGCGCGCCCCTGGCCGGCGGCGCGTCGCTCCTGACCGTACAACCCCGAATCGACAGGTTGACCGTCATCCCCTCCTGTTCTTTCTCTTCGCTATCCGCCGACGCGGACCGAAACAAGACGGGGTACTGAACCGGCAGGCGCCGGTACTCCCGCCTCGGGTTAAAGCCCGGACCGGCCCGCGAAGCCAGGAAGCGGTTCGCGCATAGTTGGCACCGGAAGGGAGAAATCAGCAGACACGCCAGCAATAATTCGCGGATGCCCTGCCGAGAAGCCTGGTGCACCCATTGACTGCCGCATTGCGGGCACTTCGGCATAGCCATCTGGACCGTTCGACGTTCGGGCAACGACGCCGCTGCTTCGATCGCCGAACTCTCCTCGTGTCCGTATCGATCATACCGATCAACCGAAGAAAAACCAATGGCGCTCTCTGTTTCCATCACCGCCCGTCCCGAGCGCGAACCCGCGATATTTGCGATCTCGGGCTCCGGAGAGCCGGACACAGTCAGGAGCGGCCGGATCCGCTTCCCGCTTGACGGGGCGAGCCGCTCGAGGCCGCCATGCTGAAGCTTTGGACCGGAGCGGTCCTGTGTCTGCTGCTGTCCGCCTGCTCGCCCTGGCGGGTCGAGTATCTGGAAGACACGCTCCGCGAAGCCTCTCAGGACGAGATCGTCCACAAGTTCGGGTACCCTCAGCGCCTGAAGCGCCTGGACGACGGAACAACGATCTGGGAATACGACTTCGTGGGCCGCGGCGCACGGTGCGCGCGCTATACCCTTACGTTCGATACCCAACGCCGGCTTCACCGGTGGGATCGCCTGCCCTGCGGAGGAGAGGCGCGGACCATGTGACCCTTCTTGCCGGAAGACGGTGTTACGGCCTCTTCATCGCGGGGGAGGCGCGTCGTAGCCGAGTTCCTGTACGACGCCCTGCGCATCGTAGCGAATCCAGATCGCGCGGGCGAGGCGTTCTTCCCCGCCCGGTGGAGTGTGACCCGGGGTCCCCAAACCCGGTTCGAGAGGCTTCATTTTGGTCGCCGTGGTGCCGAGCGGACCGGCCTCGAAAGTGGGGATGCTCGGTGGCGGGAGCGTCAGCCTCTCCGGCGCCACCCGATACACGGCGATCGCACCGCTCGGGAGCGGCGCCGTTGAGTCGGGGTCGCCGAAGCGGGCGAGAACCTCGTCGCGAGTGGTGCGCCCGATCTCGATCCAATCGGTCCGTCCCGTGTAGGAGCCGTGGACGTCCGCTCTCGCGACGCAACCGGCCGCCAGAAACAGGGCGCACACCGCCGCTATTGCCGAGACCATCGAAGCCTTACCGACATCCGCTGTTGTTCATGAACGTTCCTCTTGCGCAGGTACCACGACTCTGAAACGCAGCGTCCGCAGAGGTCGCTGCGCCGACCAGCGCCTCTTCTCCGCCGGCGATTCGGTCGCGAGATCCGACAGGAACGCCGCCACGAGGCCTCCTTCCAAAAGAAGGTGGGATATGGTCATTGCGGCTCGTTACGGAGATGTTTCCCCGCCGTTAGGCGAATGTAAATTGCCGACGACATCGCCGCCCGGTCGAGTTTCCAGCTCACCGGTCTCCGAATGACCCGCGACGTCGGCGCAGAATTTCCACAAACGTAACGCTCTACGGCCCTCGCCGTAACACTCCCCCGTTATCATGGGGCCCGACGAGCGGGCGACAAGACCGCGTAGGATCCACCGCGTTCTGCCAGGAGGCGGCGCCATGACGGACTGTCAACGCTGCGGCGGGTTCATGGTTCCGGAGTTGTTCCGAGACGGCGTGTTCGTCTCGGTCGGCTTACACTGCCTGATTTGCGGAGAACTGATAGACCCGGTGATTCTTCGAAACCGCGGAAACCCGCCGGTCCCGACCGAACCGGACGAATTCTCGTCGTGGCTCCCGCCCGATCGCGATGATGAGCAGTCCGTCGGAGCGGATCTTTCGTGGTAGAGACGTTCCGCTCGACGCGAGGCGTCGCCCGGCACGCTCCATCTCCAGGATGCTGAAACGACCCAGCAAGGGTCATAGGTCCTCCGTTCATGCCTCGTCGAACCGGGACGGCGCTCGTCGCCGGCTGCTGGATGAGCTCCGGTCGCAGTTGGAGCGTCCACGGGTCGCCCTGTTGAGCGAAGCCGGCGAGCCCCTGGGCCATCGCCTGGAACCGGAACATTTGGCCGACCCGAGCGACCAAGCCGCCATCGAGCGGGATCGCGAATATCTGTTGCGCATCAGGGAACGGGCGAAGCAAAAGCTGAGGCAGAGGGCTGCACCATGACGAGCTGTTCGCGGTGCGCCGGCCTGACCGTTTCGGAGGAGATTCGCGAGGGAGCGACCGTGTCGTTCGCGCGCCGCTGCGTATCGTGCGGCGATATCGTGGACCCGGTCATCCGGCGAAATCGCTCGCTTCGGATCCCGCCCCGGCCGACTCGGGCGAGGACCGGAATGTACGGACTGAGGTGGTGGCGGCGGATGAAACGCGCGACGGCCAGTTGATCGGCCGCGCGACCGGAAGCATCCTGTCGCGGGTCAGCGGCGTCCGGGGGAGCCGGCGCAAGCCGGCTCCCCCGTTCCGTTTGCCCTAGCGCCTGAAATGCGGCGGGATCTGGAACCCGGTGATTTTGAGGATGTCGTCGGTCGGGTAGTCGTCGACCTTCGGCATCTTGCCGTCGCTGCTATGCTGGATGGACAGGTAGGCCGTGGTTCCGTCAAGCGCAAACTTGAACCCGGTCGGCTCCGCGGATGAATCCTTGACCGAGAGAATCTTAACGCAGCCGTCCGACTTGATGTCGCGGTCGTCGCCGTCCGGCAAGCACGCGAAAATATCGCCGTTGTCATTGTCCTCGATGACGTAGAGATTGCCTGTCTTCGGCTGGAACTCGAGATTGTCGAATTGATTGAAGTCCTGATCGCCTTCGATGAAGCGCTCGACCAGGACCGTCTGTTGGCGAGGGTCGGCCGTGAGCGGCGCGCGGTCCACCGCGCAGGCGACTTCGGCGTATTGTCCGCTGCCGGCGCTTCCGGTCGCAGCCCAACAGAACCGAACGCCCTCCCCCTCATACTGCGGATCCAGCTCCATATCCTCCGGCCGATAGTAACCCGTCGCGCCCGCCTTGTGGGCATCGCTGCGGGCATCGGCGGCGCTCACCGGAATCCACGCCACGTGTCCGACTTCGCACCCCTGGCCGTACTGCTGCCGGCCGGTCCGACAGGACACCTGCATCGCATACACGTTACCGGCAGCCAACGGGGATTGCGCGAGCGCGGAAATCGGACCGCTCTCCGTCCGCGGATTTGCCGGGATGAATTTGTAGATGGCGCCGCCGTCTGAATCCGGCGCCGCGGACCCGGGACGCTCCTCGTCGCCCAAGTACACCACGCCGTTCGGCAGGATGCCGATGCCTTCCCAAGCCAAGGTCGGCAGAGCTGTCCGCTTCACGACCTTGGCGGACGGCACGCCGTTGACGTCGATCACGGCGCCCGTCGCGCGATTGATCACGGTCAGGTTCGTCACGTCCAGCGGGTCCATGATTTCATAGGCGGCGCCGTCATCCACTTCTTCCGTAGCCAGGATAGTGCCCCAAGGCGTGCGACGAATGCCGTCGCAACCGGCAGTCCCGCGCAAGATGGTGTCCACGGCCCCGTCGCTCAGGCGGATCCGCTGCACACCCGGGGTCAACTTGGGCACGCCGCTGGGATATTCCCCGATCTTGTGGGGCGTGAATTCTTCGATGCAAAAAAGCAAATGGGTCGGCTGTTCGTCCGACGGCCAGAATGCAAACTGGTCGGCGTTGTGGGCCGCCTGCCGGGTCACGTACTCGGCCTTGAGGCTCTTGGCCAGGACGATCTGGTCCTGAGCCTTCTGGTCCGGCATCCGATAGTCGCCGGTGGTCGGCGGAGCCGATTCCTTCAACGGCTTGTGGACCCCGAAGAGCAGGAACGATCGCTGTTCGAGCGATCGCTGCACCTGCTGGCCGAAATCCTGGAGCCCCTCGAAGCCGTCGTCGGCCTGCACGCGCTGCAACGGGAGCAGGGCCGCGAGACCGAGCATGCCCAGGGAAAGAACGAGTCCCGATCGTTGCTTCAACCTCATCTCGTGTTCCTCCTATCATCGCACGCCGTCAGCGAAGGTGACGGTTGCTCGTAGAGTTGTGCGGAGCCGCCGCCTCGCGGGCACACCCGTGCCCGAACGTCCGGCGACGTTCGCCGATTACGGAATCCTGTCAATGAAGAGAGCCGGCGTACGCGTCGATTCCGCGGCGCGTGCCGGTTGAGGTGAGGATCCTACCTGCCGGCGACAGGATGCCCGATGAGAATTGCAGACTCCTCACAGGGCGATGAAGTTTCGGTAAAACCTTTCGCCGGGCGCGCGGCGCAGGTCCGCCGTTCACTCCCGTTCGTCCAGCGACTTCAGGAGCCGCTCCGCCTCCGGCTTGAACCTGCGCGCCCAGGCATACGGATAATGCGGACGCGCGGCGCCGACGACCGCGCGCAGTTGCAGGCGGGCGGCGTCGACTCGCCCCTGCTTGAGATAGAGCTTGGCCAGAAGGATCCGCGCGTTGGTGTAGTCCCCGTCCGCGGCGATGGCCCGCATGAGATAGCGCTCCGCCGCCTCCGGATCGCCTCCCAGAAACCGGGGCAACTCCGCCAGCAGCCCGCCCATCATCTGCAGCGCCGGCGCATGATCGGGCCGCAGCTCGATCGCCCGTGCGACGTGACGTTTGACGTTCCGGAGGACGAGCGCCGCCGAGGCCGGGCCTTGCAACCGCGCCGCGCTGCCGAGGGCGGCGGCGTAAAGAAAATGGGCGTCCGCGTTCGCCTCCCGGAGCTCGATCGCGCGTTCGGCGGTTCTGGCGCCTTCTTCGTACGCCGCCAGCCGGTCTTGGGCGTCCGTGTACAAGTCATCCGCGATGTTGAGATAGAGATCGGCCAAGCGGGTCAGGAGGCCGACGTCGGAGGGATCGCGATCCAGCGCCGCTAACAGGGCGGCCAGGTCGCGCATGAGCGAGTGCGGGTAATCCGAAGGAATCGCATCGCGTTGCGCGGACGCCGATCCCGCGGCCGACAGCACGGCCAGGCCCAGCAGGAGGGCCGCAGGCCACCGCGATGCCGAAGGCCGCGGGCGCCTCACACGCGATCCTTGAGGACGGAGAGGGAAATCGTGGACGCCGTCACCTGACTGCGCCCGGTGTAGAGAAAGATCGCGACCCACACGGCCTGCAGCGAAAGGATGACCAGGGGGTTCCACAGGGCTTCGAGCCCGGCGAGCAGGTCCGGCCTCACGGGCCGTTCGTCCGTCGGCGAGACGCTCAGGACGAGTCCGTAAAGTGAGCCGAGCGCGGCCAGCACCTGATAGACGGACAGGTCGCCGCCGCCCCGATGGTCCGCTCTCAACCGCTCGGAGAGCACCCGCCATGCGTGCGTGATCAGCAAGGCGGTCAAAAACGCCGCCTGCATGCGGCCGTGGAGAAACAACGACAGGCCGACCAGGCCGGCGCCCGTAGAAATCACGGCGGTCACGGCCTGAACGGGAATCACGGGCGCCGATTCCAATCCTCCCTCATACGCCGCTTTCTTTGTCGGCCCGGCGAAGGCGAAGTGGCGCATCCGAAACAGCCCGGCCAACGCCGGATGAGCGGCGCTCAACGGCTTGCCGTAGCAACAGCCGAAGCTGATGCAGGCAAGCCGACCGGTCCCCTCTCCGAAGGCGTAGGCGATCGCCAGCGCGGCCAGCGTCGGGAGCATCGGGATTGCGCCGTCCGCCCCTTCTCCCAGCGTCTCGTTGGTCAGCAGGATCAGCCACGGCGCAGCGAGCAACCCGACAAACGACGCCCCTCCGATCGTGAAGGTGTTCGGCCTGTCTTCGACCAGCCTCGCCAGGAGCTTCGCAGCGGGCACGCACAACGCGAGCGTGAGGGCCGCCAGACTCGCCGTGGCGATCAGCGGGACCGCGAGCGCGCCCATCAGCACGATCAGCACGGCCACCGCCAGCGTGACCGCGCTCGCGGTCAACACGCCGTAATACGTCAGGTTGAGTCCCTCCCACCGGCCGTCGGGACCCTTCTGCGTGGGGATCGCCGCGAGAATCTGCCACTCCTCCCGCGGCAGGGTCCGAAACGCCCACCGGAAGAGGAGCGTGTACACGAAAAACAGACTCAGGAGAGCGATCTCATTCGCCATCGCGCGACGCCTCCGCTCGAATGTCCGCCGACGCGCTCCGGCGCGCGCGGGCGATCGTCGAGCGCACTTTCACATCCGTCTCGACCAGCGGCCGCCCGAATCCCTGCGAATACCGGCTGCGGACGCCGGGGCGGAACCTGTTCCGAATCAAGTCGTCGCAGAACCTGACGCGTCCGGGCTGAAACAGGAGCACGGTCGTCGAGCTCCCGGGACGGTACAGACTCTTGGGTTGGCCTTTTCGCAAGAACAGGCCCGTCGCCATGGGCCGCGGATGATCGTAGCCGGTGTCGCTGTAACACTGATCGATGACCCCGACCATGAGGGCCGCGATCTCGATCATCGCGACCAGCCCGACCCCGGTGCCGCCGGGCACGTCGCTGTCCACGATCGTCACGACCCGCGCGTTCTTGGAATACGGCGTCGCGAGCGCCACCACGGGCGACGGATTGCAGGAATGGTAGCGTCCGGCGACGGCGTAGAAGTCCGCGACGGTTCCGGCGACAGGCGCATGGTTGTAATGATACTTGTCCGGCGTGAGCCGGAAGACGGCGACGTCGCCCTTCCGGAAAGCCTGTATCCAGCGGGCCCGATCGGACCCCAGCAGTTCCTCGAATTCGAAAAACTTGCCTTTGAGGAACAGCGCCGAGCGTTCCTCCATCGAACCGACCAACACGCGGGCGTCCGCCGGAGAGACGACGGCGCTCGGATCGTCCTCCATCGGGCGCACGTCCCAGTACCGCACCTTGCGCTGGAACACTTTCCTGGGCGTGTCGAGCCGCCCGGGAGGGTCCACGCATTCCGCCAAATCCACCCCGAGCGAGCGGATGAACCGTTCTACGCCCCACCGCGCGGAGCCGAACGGCAGATCGTAATTGAAAAAGCCGAGCGCTCTCGATGTCCTGGCCGACGTCAACGCCCTGAAGAGCCACGCGGCGTCTTCCCAGGGCTGGGCGTACAGCCAACGCACCAGACGATCCGCGTACAGCCGCTCGGTCCGCACTTGGGCGGTCGCGCGATCAACGTACTGGTGCTCGGTCGTGTTCGGCATGTCGCGATCCGGGCCGGAGCGTCCCGGCCTCTTCCATGTCGCGCCGGATCACCAACAGGACGAGGGCGAGGCATCGGCGAAGCCCGTCGGCGTCGAGCTCCTCCCCGACCAGCGCCTCCTTGACCGACGCGAAAAAATCGGCCGCGCTGCGCGGCCCGATGACGCTCGCGATCGCCCGGCGATAGGGTTCCTCCGCCGCATCGATCCGCCGGAGATCGTCTGCGACGATTGCGAACGCTTCCCTGAGATGGCGAATCTTGAGGGTCCCGCGATAGTAGTGTTCGGCGGCCAGGTTGAACTCGCGCCCGGGCAACCGCAGCGGAGAGGCGACGCCGGCTTCGCGGAGAATGCCCGACGTCAGCTTTCCGGCGACGGTCGCCCGTTCGGGATCAGCCAACCGCTCGCGCAGGCGGGCGAGGGCGTCCTGCAAGCCGAAGTCGCGAACGAGGTCCGGCGCGTCTGCCTCGATGGTCGCCACCAGGGCCTGACGGTAGTCGGCGAGCCGCACTCGGAGACAGCCGGCATAGCGGCGGCTGCCGCGGGTCTTGCGGGTGTTCGACAGAATCCGCAGCATGAACCGATTCGCCGTGTCCTCCCGCACGTTGCAGGTCGGGATGCCGATGGCCGTCGCGAAGATGAATTGTCGCCGCTCGCTCTCGACGAACGGCGTATCGGGAATGTCCTCGTGGCTCACCGTTCCGTCGGCGATGTATCGGAAGGCGAGCCCGGTCAGCAGGGCCTGCAGGCTCGCCGCGTCGGACAGATCGTCGCGCAGGCTCTCGAACAGGCTGTACTGACGCCCTTCGAATCCCGAGAAGCCCATGACCGCATGGGCGCGCAGTTTATAGAGCAGATACAGCGACATGGACTCGTCGAAGATCCCCAGTTGCGCCAAATCGCGTTTGAGCCGCTGCTCGTTGCCGGGCGTGCCGTCCAGCGCCGGGCTCTGGTCGGTGCTGAGCAGCGAGACCAGATAATCGATCAGCCGGAAGTCTGGCACGAAATCGCCTCTGAGCCCGAACAGCAGACTGATCGCCCGATCCAGCCACAGCGGGCCGACCGGCGTCACCGGCCGGCCGAAAACCGTCAACCCGGCTTTCTTCTTCCATCGCCGCCACAGCATCCGAAGGTGCGCGCCGTCCAGTTCATGCGGAAGAAAGCCCAACGCCCGTTCCGGATGACAATCCCAGAAATCCAACCGATACGGCGCCGCGCTGTAGGTCCCGACGAAGAGGGGCAGGAAATGCTCCACGATTTTGATCGTCAGGTCGCCGAGATATTTCTCGTGCGACGCGTCGAACGGCGACGCGCCCGACGCGAGCGCCTCGGTGAGGAGGCGGCTTCCCAGACTGAGATGGGTGCCGTTGTTGGCGAGGCTGATGTTCGAGGCGCTCGGCAGCACCACGAGGTTGCGGGTGACGATGCCGGCGTCCTTGAGCTTGATCACCGCGTTGAGCTGGCTGCGCGACAGGACCTGATGGCACAGGTGCATGTACCGGCGTTTGTCTTCGCCCCGATCCCATCCGAACAGGCAGGGATTCATGAACAGCTCGCGATAGAACGCATCGGGGATGAGCGCGTTCAGCTCCTTCTGCCGGACGGGCGGATGCGGCGCGAAATACACCCGAGCCCGCTGCCCCGATCGCGCGAGTCCGAATCGCTCGTTCGCATACAGGACGAGGAGCTGGGTCAACAGGTACCGCTTTGCGGTTTCGCGGGCGACGGCGCATCCCATGCCGGTCTCGGGAGACAGCGGCACAACGTAGAAGGAGTAGGTCTCCGGCGAGCTGTTGTCGTTGAGAAAATGATCCATGCACCGCCGGCCGATGTCGGCGACCGCCGGAGGCCACGCCGGCTGATCCGCGATCGCCTGCGCCAACGCCAGCCGGAGCAGGTAGCTGATCGGCACCCTGAGCCAGTCGTCGCCCTCGCGGGAAAAGAGAAAGGCGGACACGTCGCTTCGCAGCGGGCTGAAGGCATTGCTCTTGTCGGCCACCAAATCCCGCTGCAAAACCCGAAGGGCGAACGGATTCAGGACGCGGAGTGGAAACCGCACCCAGGAATTTTCCCAGACCGCACGGGCATTCTCCCGGAGATACCGCTCCAGGTTCGTCAGCAGCGTCCTGGGACTGTCGCCGGCCGCGGCCCGCTTCGCCACGTTCTTCCAGTAGTTCGACTCTTGCAGGGTGATGGCGAAGTCGATACGGTCCTGCGCCCCCTCCACCGCGGCTTGCAGCTCGTTTTCAGAGCCGGCCGTGATGTCAGAGGGAGAGAACGGCAGGGTGCCGCCAGCCAGAGCCTTCAGCAGGCACCGGGGATCGACGCTCAATGCGGAAGGATCGAGGCTCCGCGAACCCGAAAGCGCGATGTTGGATCCGAAGTGCGACATGAATCCCGGCCCTGGACTCCGCGCCCGGCGATATCCGGCGCACCTCCGGGCCATCTTCAGCGTACCCGGCCCTTGTTAAGCGCGTGTTAACGCTCCGCTACAATCATGTAAACGCGCGCGCCGACTGTGTCGCGAGGGGGTTCCGAGTCCGAGGCGGCGGGATGTCGCCGAGTGGTCGGACCGCGGCGCTTCATCCCCACAGACGGCGCACGAGCGAGGCGAACTCGCAGGCTTCCAGGGAAGAGACGACGGCGTCTGCGGCATGCAGGTCTTGCGGGGCGTAAGTCGTCGCGACGGCGAGACATCGCATGCCGGCCGCCCGGGCAGCGCGGATCCCGTGCAGGCTATCCTCGATCGCGAAACACTCGGACCCGATCAGCGGCGCCGTCCGAGCGAGCCGGCGGAGGGCGTGCAGGTAGGGCTCGGGGGCAGGCTTCCCGTTTTTCACATCCTGAGCCGCGGTAATATGCTCGAACGCCTCCAGTAATCCGGCCTGTTCCAGGCACAGCCGGATTTCCTCCCGCAGCGCGCCGGACACCACTGCAAGCCGGTAGCGACCCGAGAGCTTCCGCGCAAACTCGGTCACGCCGGGCATGATCCCGGGATCGGCGCGCAGGGCGTCTTGCATGAGCTCGGTCTTGCGCCTGACCAGTTGAGCAAGGAGTTCTTCTGAAACGGACAGGCCCTGTGCGGCATACACGGCGACAAAACAGGCCTCGTCGGTCAAACCGAGGTAGCGGGCGGCATAGTCCGGTGCGGTAAGCGTCAGGCCGGAATCTGCAAGCACCCGTTGGAACATCCGGAAATGGAGGGGCTCCGTGTCCGCCAAGACCCCGTCGAAATCAAACAGGACCGCTTTTAAGGGGCGATTCAGTTGCACCATGAGATCACGGTTTCATCCGATCGACATCATAAGTATTTGAAATACCTAGCTTTGTACCGCGAGAATCGCCGGACTGATTTGTGTTAGGCTAGAGCCTCGATCCGGTGGTCACTGACTTCTCAGGGTCTGTCTTCTGAGCATCGATCAACCCCATAGGTCTTCGCGCCGAAATCGGACTTACTTGGATTGTACTGCTGGAGTGTCGACGAAATGTTACGCATACCCACCCGCGTGGTCCTTCCGTTCGGGTACCGCATCACGGTCCGGCAGGTGCCGGATTCTGAGATGGACCGCCGTGACCCGAACGCGGATGGGCTGTGGGATAATGAAACCAGAACCATTTATATTCGGAAACGCCTGCCAGTCACGCGCCGCCGCTATATCCTGGCCCACGAACTCGGTCACGCCTGGCTCGATTGGCAGCACCGCTACTTGGACAACGGAAAAGCAAGAACCTAGCTCATAGCGAACAACCAACTCGCCACCTCCCTAACCCTCCCTCAAGTTGGGGGAGGGAAGGGTGGGGGAGGGAAGGGTGGGGACGGGTCGTTGGAACTTGTGAGACGCGGGATGCAGCAACACTAGGCGATGCCCGGGCCCGGCTCGGAACGGGCGGCAGCAGTTTGCATCAGCGCGCTGAGAACCTCGTCATCGTCCACTTGGCTGAAATCCACGTAGTGCTGCCCGACCGCGTGAAAGGGCTCCGGCATGGCCAAGACGACCAGTTCATCCACCTGCCGGCTGATCCGCCCCAACGAATCCTGGGGACCGACGGGAATGGCGGCGATCAGTCGTCCCGCCCGAGCCGACTTGATTGCGGCGGCCGCCGCAGAAAACGTCGCGCCGGTGGCGATCCCGTCATCCACCAAGATCACCGCCCGTCCGTCCAACGAGGGGAGCGGGCGGCCTTTCCGATACAAGGCCTGCTGCCGCGCGATCTCGCTCCGTTGAGAGGCGATCAGCGCATCCAGTTCGCGACCGGAAAGATGGAATTCGGCCAGCGCCTCCTCGTTCATGAAGAGAGAGCCGGTTTCCGACACCGCGCCGAGGGCATACTCCGGACAGCCGGGCGCCCCGAGCTTGCGGACGATGATGACATCGAGCGGAAGTCGGAGGCTCCGGGCGATCACCGCGCCGACCACGACGCCTCCCCGGGGCAGCGCCAGCACCAGCCCGCTGGGATCATCCCGATAAAAACTCAGACGATCCGCCAAGAGCCGGCCCGCTTCCTCACGGTTCCGAAGCACAGTCGCCTCCATTCCGACCGACGACTCATCCGCCGGCCAGTTTCAAAATGACCGCCCATTCCGAAGGTCGGACAGGCTGGACGGACAGCCGGGAGCCTTTCCGCAGCAACTCCATGCCCTTCAACCCCGGCTGCTTGCGCAGGAGATCGAGCGGAAGGGGCGTCGGGAACTTCCGGACGAAGCGGATGTCCACCATGTCCCACCGGGGATCGGCCGGATCGCTCGCCGGATCGTAATGCTTGTCTTTCTTGTCGAACTGCGTGGGGTCGGGATAGGCCGTACGGACGACCTCGGCGATCCCCACGATCGCCGGCGGATCGGCGTTGCTGTGATAGAACAGCACCTGGTCTCCGACCTTCATGGCGCGCATGTAGTTGCGGGCCTGGTAGTTACGGACCCCGTCCCAGCAGGTGGTTCGCCGGGGCGCGTTCCGCAGATCGTCGATGGAAAACGCGTCGGGCTCCGACTTCATCAGCCAATACTGTTTTGTCTCCGGCATGGGGCTCTCCTTGTGCGCCGAGCGCATCGTGGAACAAAGAGTGATTGAGTGATTGGTAAGTGAGTGATGAAAAACAGATGGCATTCTTGCGATCACTTGGTTACTTAATTACTCAATCACCGATTACTTAATCACCTCCTCCCCCACAGCAACGAGGAGCCGCGATGGAACTGACGCCTTTCTGGTTCGGCCTGTACAAGCTTGCCAAGTATGCCTTGTATCCGCTGTCGTGGGTCGCCCTGCTGCTGGGGCTGACCGTCGCCCTCGCCCTCCTGCCGCCGTCACCGCAACGCCACCGGTGGATCAGACGGCTGGCCCTGTCGGCGTTCCTGGCGCTCTGGCTTCTCAGCATCCCGATCACCGCGGACATCATGATGGGCACGCTGGAAGCCTGGTACCCGCAGCCCGAGCCGGCAGCCTTGCCACGATTCGACGCGATCGTGGTGCTGGGCGGCGGCGTCCGGACCAAAGGCACGTTGCGACCCGCGCACGAGTTGGTCGATCTGACGAGGCAGAGGACCGCTTGCGCCGCCGACCTCTTCCTGCAGGGGATCGCTCCCAAGCTTCTTCTCTCCGGGGGCGACGCGACGATTTTCGGCCGAGGTCCCACGGAGTCCTTGGAGATGAAACGATGGGCCCAACGCCTCGGCGTGCCCGACAACGCCATCCTGCTCGAAGAACGTTCCCGGACGACCTATGAAAACGCCGCCTATACGAAGCAAATCTTGGGCGACGCATCCGTGCTCCTCGTGACCTCCGCCAGTCACCTGCCGCGCGCGACCGCTTTGTTCCGCAAGCAAGGCCTGCAGGTGACGCCGTACCCGTGCGGGTACAGAGTGCAACATCGTCCAGCGGACGGATGGGACGAACTGACCGTGTTCGACTTCATCCCGGACAACCGGTCGTTGGACAAAACCACGGACGCCGTCGTCGAGATAGCGGGCTTCGCGCTGTACCGGCTGGCCGGCAAACTATGATCGGCCGCCGGTGGGTTGCGGCTCCGTCGACAGGCGGTAGAGCCCGCCCCGGTGATCCACGACATAGAGCTCCCCCTGTTCGTCCTCGCCGAAGGACGACATGCTGAGGCCGGTCTCAAGCAGGACGCGCGCCTCGCCCGACGCGGGAGCCGCCGCATCGAGCGCGAACAGTTCGCCGCTGCAATAATCGCCGTAGAGATACAGCCCCTGAAGCGCGGGCATGGCTCGGCCCCGGTACACGTAGCCGCCGGTGATCGAGCATCGGCCGCGCTGGTGGCCGTACTCGGCGACCGGAAAAATCAGCCCCTCGGTCCGGCATCCGGTCGGGGGTGCATAGCAATGGGCGCCTTCCATGATGCGCCAGCCGTAGTTCCCGCCGCGCTGGATCACATCGACTTCCTCCCACTCATATTGCCCGACATCCGCCGCCCACAGCATCTCCGTCCGGCGGTCGAACGAGAACCGCCAGGGATTCCTGAGCCCGTAGGCAAAGATCTCAGGCCGCCCCCCGCCGGCGGCAAACGGATTGTCCGGAGGAATGGCATAGGGGGTCCCCCGATCGACATCGATCCGCAGGATCTTTCCCAGCAGCTCTTCGCGGTTCTGGCCTCGGTTCTGCGGATCGCCCGCCGACCCTCCGTCGCCGAGCCCGATGTACAGAAACCCGTCCGGCCCGAATGCGACCATGCCGCCGTTGTGGTTGGGATAGGGCTGCGGCACGATCAGCAACACCCGCTCGTCGGTCCGCGACCGGGCGGGCCGGTCGGATCGCCGGTATTCGGCCACGACGGTCGCGCCGTCAGGCCGTCGTGTGTAATTCACGATGTAGCGGCCGTTGCGGGCATAGTCGGGATGAAAGGCCAAGCCCAGCAGGCCGCGCTCGCCGCCGCTCAGCACCCGTTTCGAAATATCGAGAAACGGTGTCTCCAGCAACACGCCGCGCTCGACGATGCGGATGCGGCCCGGCTGCTCCACGACGAACAGGAGGCCGCTGCCGTCGCCGGCATGGGTGAGATACAGCGGCTCGTGCAATCCGCTCGTGACGATCGGAACAAGCCGCAACGGCGGGACGGCGGCGGGAGTCGCCGCCTGCGCGGTCACAGGCGACGGCGGGTCATCGCCGGCCGGGAAGAGGAGGAGCCCCGAGCCGACAAGAAGGAGCGCGGCCATGGCGGTCCAACGCCTCATCGACTCGCTCACTCGCCGCGCCGTTCGATGAACTCGATCAACGCCCGGTAGGTTAATTCCCGGATCCTGGCCTTGGACGCGGCCTGCTCGCCGACGTTCGCCTCCAGCCAGACGCGGTCGACGACCTGGGCCCGGGCCTCGTTGCACAGCGTCCACATGTCGTGCAAGAACCCCTCCGGCAACCCGACCTGCACACCCTCCGACTCGATGCGGTCGTCCAGAATCGCCAGCAGATCCGAAATCGCCTGGTCCGGCCGATACGGAGCGGGCGTGAAACCGAAGGAGCGCTGCGCCTCCGTCTCCTGGCGAGCCTGCTCGACCAGATCGTGCATGTACTCTTTCAGAAGCCCGATCATGTGGCCGGACAAGTGCATAAGTAGGAAGCTATCAGCTTCACCCTCACCCTGCCCCTCCCCCTTCAAGGGGGAGGGGCTTCGGGAGGGGGCGAGTTTCATGCTCCAGGGTGGCCGCTTTGCGGCCGTGAATGACTGGTGACCGGCAGCGAACAGCAGGCAGACCGTCCAAATACGATCTGGTGATTTGGTGATCCGGCGAAGGTGCAGACTGTCCTTCATCAAATCAGACTTCGCCACATCGTACTGTCTTTCGCGCGATTCGCTATCGACTATTCGCTGTGAGCGATTTCACCGCGTCATTATCCGTGATCGACGCCGGCGTCGCAAGGTCGGTGACGTTCAGACGACCGACTCGGTTGACCACTTCCGGACTGTCACCTATGATGGCGATGAGGCATGCGGCATCGAAGCCCGTGACACGTAACGCGTAACAAATAGGGGCATCAGCCCGGTATTTTCCTCACGCATTACGCATCACGCTTCACGCTTCACGCATGAGTATGGCCGACCGCTACGATGTCTCGTTGAACACGCCGGCCGGACAGGTCACGACGGCCGTCGACGTGCCGACCGGCTTCGTGCCGATCACCGCCATCGTGCCGGCGATGCGCAAGCTGGGCGAACAGGCGCTCGCGCAGGAAGAGCGGCGGGTCACCGGGGCGGGGCTCACTATCTCGTGCCGGAAAGGTTGCGCCGCCTGCTGCCGCATGCTGGTGCCGGTCTCCGCGCCGGAGGCGTTCGCCCTGCTCGACATGGTGCGCGCGTTACCCGCCGAACGCCGCAACGCTACCATGGCCAGGGTGGAACAAGCCCGAGCCAAGCTGGAGCAGGCCGATCTGTGGTCACGCCTGACGGAACTGGCGGAAGCGGACCGTCCGTTGACGGATGAGGACTTCGAGCCGGTCAACCGCGCCTACTACGCGCTGCGCCTGCCCTGCCCGTTCCTGGAGGACGAACTCTGTACGATCTACGAAGACCGGCCGGCGGCCTGCCGCGAGCTGCTGGTCACCACGCCGGCCGAGCTGTGCGACGACCTGGCCCACAATCCCGTGAAGCCGATTCCCGTCTCCGTCCGGGTCAGCACCGTGTTGGGGTTCTTGTGGGCGGAGCTGACCGGCGGCGCCGCGCGACTGATTCCGCTTCCGCTCGCGTTGGACTGGGCGGCCCGCCATCAAGCCGAGAACCGCCGGACGTGGCGAGGCGCGGAGTTGCTGGACAAGGCGCTCGACAAGGTCTGGCGGTTCCTCAGCCAGGAATTTCAACACCGGCAACAGACCGACGAACGATGACGGCCCCCCCTCACCTTCTCCTCTCCCCCACCGGTGGGGGAGAGGTAGGGGGAGGGGGAGACAGGCCACGAGATCGCTTTGTGAACCCTATCGCGCGGTTCGTGCGCAACCTGCGGGAGCTGGCGGATCGCGAACGCCGGCGCATCCTCGCCGAGGTCCTCCAGGTGCAGGGCCTGATGCCCCTGCTGATGAAACCGCGCAACGGGCAGCGGTGGACGCAGGACGACCGGGTCGCGATCCGCGCTCACCTCAGCCGGCTGGCCTCCACCGGTCCTTATCTAATCGCGCTCCTGTTGCCCGCCGCGCCTCTGACGCTTCCCCTGCTCGCCTGGTGGCTGGACCGCCGTCGCATCCGCCGCCAGGGCAGCGATCCCCCCTCACCTTCTCCTCTCCCCCAGCGGGGGAGAGGGTCGGGGTGAGGGGCAAGTGGCGGACCGGACCATCGCCTAGCCCGCGAGCGTTGTCGGCGCCGACGCGCTTAAGCTATGATCAGCAACCTTTGCGCATTACACTCCCCTCCTTGTTAAGGAGGCAGGGGATGTCGCGGCGGGGCTGAAGCTGATAGCTGAGGGCTGACCACTGCCGGCTATTCGCTGTTAGCTATTCGCCATCTTCTCGTAGAACAAGCGGAGCGATCAACATGGAGAAACCCGTCATTGTCTGTTTGGATCTGGAAGGCGTGCTCGTGCCGGAGATCTGGATCAACGTCGCGCTCAAGACCGGCATCGACGAATTGAAGGCGACGACGCGGGAGGTGCCGGACTACGATTTGCTCATGAAGCGGCGCCTGGCGATCTTGGACCGTCACGGGCTAAAGCTGCCGGATATTCAATCCGTCATCGCCGCGATGGGGCCCTTGGACGGCGCAACCGACTTTCTCGCCTGGCTGCGCGAGCGCTGCCAGGTCATCATCCTGTCCGATACGTTTTACGAGTTCGCGTTGCCGCTCATGCGGCAACTCGCCTACCCTACGCTGTTCTGCAACCGGCTGGAAACGGATCAAACCGGCCGGATCGTCAACTACCACCTGCGCATGCCCAACCAAAAGAAACACTCCGTGGCCGCGCTGAAACAACTGAACTTCACGGTCCTCGCCGCCGGCGACGCCTACAACGACACGGCCATGCTGGGCGAAGCCGACGCCGGCATCTTCTTCCGCCCGCCCGACGCCGTCGCCAAGCAGTTCCCGCAATTCCCGGTGACGCAGACCTATGCGGAGCTGAAGGAGCAGTTGCGGAGGGCGGGGGGACTGCGCGCATAGGCAGGGAGACAGAAAAGGGGTCGGGGGACAGAAAAGGGGTCGGGAGTCTTTATTGATCTCGCTGTTAGCTCATCCGAGAAAGACTCCCGACCCCTTTTCTCGACTGAAGGGGGAGGTTACTCATTCACGATTTCCACCACCTTCCTCCCGTACCGTTCCAATTTCGCCGGGCCGATGCCCGGGATTTCTCCCAATTCTGCGACGCTGGCGGGACGCCGGCTGGCAATCAGCCGCAAGGTCTTGTCGTGAAAAACCACGAACGGCGCCACGCCTTCTTCCGCCGCCAGATGGGTCCTCAACCGGCGCAACCGTTCGAAGAGATCGGCATCATTGGGAAGAGAGGAGGATGAGGGGAGCAGCGGCTCCTTACCGTCCAGCATCGACGCTCCCTTGGCGGTGATCTCCAACACCGGAAATTCGAGCCCTTCGACCCGGAGATAGCCCGACGCGATCAGGCGCTGGACCAATCCGGTGATTGCCGGGCGCCGCCAACTTCGTAATTGGCCGAACCCGGCCATCGTGTGGAGCCGCAGGCGCGTGACCTGCTTCGACAGACCGCCGTGCAGGACCTCCACGATCCGGGTGGCGCCGAAGCGGCCGTGCAGGCAGGCCACCGTGTGCAAGACTGCCTGGACGGCCGCATGCTCTTCGGGATCGGTCGCGGTCGCGCCGGTCGTCGGCGGATCGAGACAGCGGTCGCACCGGCCGCACGGGCCGAGCGCGCGCTCGTCGATGTCGCCGAAATAGTCCAGGAACGCCAACTGGCGGCACGTTTCCACCGACGTGTACGCGACCATCCGTCTCAGCAACTCGCGGAGCGTGTCGGCCTGCTCGTTGCCGGATTGCTTGATGAAATACTCCTGGGTTCGGACATCCTGGCGATGAAACAGCAGGACGCAGCTCGCCGGCCGGCCGTCCCGTCCCGCCCGGCCGGCCTCCTGATAATAGGCCTCCAGGCTGCCGGGCACGTCGTAATGCACGACCAGCCGCACATCCGGCTTGTCGATCCCCATGCCGAACGCGTTGGTCGCCACCAGGACCGCGATGCGGCCGCTCAGAAATTGCTCATGCACCTTGGCTCGCAGGTCATCGTCGAGGCCGGCGTGGTAGTAGCCGACAGAGAGCCGTGACGCGTGAGGCGTGAGGCGCGAGGCATGACGGGGCGTGCGTGAAGCGAGGGAAACCCGCGAAAGAGCGACGGCCACTTCCTCCACGTGCTTGCGTGTGGCGCAGTAGACGATCGCGCTACCGTCCTGGACTTCGGCGAGCGCCTGTTCCAGGGCCGAGAACTTTTCGGCGGTGGAACCGCACGGCTGGACGGAGAACCGGAGATTGGGACGCCGGAATCCCGTCACGACGCGGAGCGGGTCGCGCAGGCCCAGCTTCTCTGCGATATCCGCCTGCACCATCGGCGTCGCGGTCGCCGTCAGCGCCAGGCAGGGAGGAGACTGCAGCTCGCGCCGCAGCGCGCCGAGGCGAAGGTAGTCCGGCCGGAAATCGTGCCCCCAATGCGAGATGCAGTGGGCTTCGTCCACCGCGAAGAGGGAGACCCACGCGGATCGGAGCAGCCGCATGAACCAGTCGTGCTGCACCCGTTCCGGGGCGACATACAGCAACCGCAACCGGCCAAGCTTGAGATCCTGGACGACGCGGTCCCGCTCCGATTCCGAGAGGCCGGAATGAAAAGCCGCCGCCGCGATGCCTTTCGCGCGCAACGCATCCACCTGATCCTTCATCAGCGCAATGAGCGGCGAAATGACGAGCGTGAGGCCCGGTTGCAGCGTGGCGGGGAGTTGAAAGCACAGCGACTTGCCCTGCCCCGTCGGCATGACGGCCAGCACATCGCGGCCGGCGAGCACGGCCTCGATCGCCTCGCGCTGGCCGGGGCGGAAGTCAGTGAAGCCGAATAGATGCCGGAGCTGCCGATCCGGATCAAGAGAGGATGAGGGCGGGAAGAGGTCGAGACGGTCGGACATGCCGGAGCGCAGTATAAAGAAGCGAACCCCCTCCGGCAAGTCAAGAAAAGGGGTCGGGAGTCTTTTTTCCTTAGACAAGAAAAGGGGTCGGGAGTCTTTTTTCCTTCGTCACTCCCCCCTCAGGAACCTTTCGGTCGGCCGCGCGGACGCAACGTCGATTCCAGTTCCAAGCGCTTAGCTGTCCGCATGACCCAGGTTTCGCTCCCGAACGGCCGCCCTCGTTGCACAGACTCCCGCACGGCTTCCAACTCGGCCGCAGTCTCCGCTTGATTCACCCGCGCCACCCAGTTGCGCGGCCGCTCCACCGGCCACTCGCTGAGCCAAGCCGCCAGTTTCGGATCCGCCTGCGTCCGTCGCCACAGGCTCGACCACCGCCAGTCTTCCGCCTGTCGCACGAGCCGAGCCCGCACCGGATTCCGTTCCACATAGCGCGCCACCGTGAGAAAGTGCTCATCGGTCTGTACCGGAAACGACTTGAACCGCCCTTGATACACCGGCCCCATCCCCGCCGTGCGCCGGTTGGCATGCCAGCGCTGCGTGTGGGTCACCGTGATCCACCGCAACGCCTCGGACAGTTCCCCGTCCTGCCTGGGCCACAGCAACAGATGCCAATGGTTGGGCATCAGACAATAGGCCAGAATGCGCAGGCGGGTCTGGGCGTAGGCATCTTCGAGGATCTTCTCGAACGCGGCATAGTCGGCGGGCTTCTCAAACAGCGGTAGGCGGCCGACGCGCCGATTGAGTACATGATAGACGATCCCGCCGGTTGCGACACGGGGACGCCGGGGCATGGCGACGGTTGTACATTGCCTTTCCGGCAATGTCAAGAAAAGACTCCCGACCCCTTTTCTTGCTCTTTGACCTTTCATGCGAGGGTTGATAGGATTGTGGGGCGTGACCCAAAGACAGCGGGAAAACCTAGCTCGATACGCCTACGACGTCAGCAAGATCATGGTGGCCGTCCCGATCCTCGGCAACTCGCTTTCGGAACATTTTTCATTGACGGCGTTCTGGCTCGGCATCGCGGCCGCAACGATTTTCTTGCTGCTCGGTTTCCTGCTTGACCGACGGGAGGAACCTTCACATGACGAACCTTGAATGGTTTTTTCTCCTGATGATCGTCGTCGGGCTTGTCGGCATTTATTTGGTTTACAGGCACGATTCTCACAAAGCCAAGCGCTAACCCTCTCTCCCCGCCCGCATCATCCATGAACTAGGCCCATTGCCGCAGAAGAGCAATGGGTGCCCTCCGGGAATGCAATGCGGAGGAGAAATGTCAAGAAAAGACTCCCGACCCCTTTTCTTGCTCTAAATGTCAAGAAAAGACTCCCGACCCCTTTTCTTGCTCTAGAAATTCATCCAGAGTTGCAGGATGCCCCAATCCTGGTCGGCATTGGTGCCGAGGTTTTGGCGGACATAGTCGCCTATGAAGAAATGCCCGTAGGTCGCGGTGACCGACACCTTGCCGTCGGCGAACATGTGCGTCCAGGCGAAATCGACCTCGTCGCCGACATGGTTGATTGTATTGCCGGCTGCGGAGAAGACGAGCGGACCCTGCGCGCCGCGATACCAATTGTCGCGCGCGTTCGCGAGGTAGTGCCGTTGCCCCCAGAATTCCACATGGTCCCGTCGCGTCGGGCGAGCTTGCAGGTTGACCTGCGGCTGAACCGAATTCCGCCAGGCGGCGTTCAGCATGTAGCCGGCGTGGATGTAGTTCGTGGGAAAGAAGTTCTCGAACGTGTTCGCGCTGCGGCACGCGTAGCCGGCTGAGGCGGTCGGCGCGGCCAGTTGGTTCCCGGAGTTCGCGGCCACCGCGCAGTTGGCGTTGCCGTCGCCGGAGGCATAATCAAAGCCCACGGCGAAGCGCGGTTTCCATGCCAGCCCGAACCAGGTGTAGCCGAGCCAGTTGCGGGTCGCCCAGGCGTTGATGGTCAGGTTCCGCTGGTTGTCCGCGCCCAGCCCGTCCGCCATGCGGCCGAATTGCCAGGCCGTCTCGTTGATGAAGTCCCAATTGCCCTTGCGCATTTCGGTACGCATCCCCACCATGTGGCGCAGTTGCGACGCGTGCTTGGGCGTCCCCAACCCGAAGCCGCTGTTCGCCGACTCGTGCAGATTGTTGCTGTAGAACACGTAGTACGGCTCGATCAGAAAGCCGGGCACGGTCTTGATCTGATTGTAGACGATGAACCAGTCGGCATCCGACGACCCATCCGGCCGGCCGCCACCGGCCCCGACGACGTTGGCGGCGAGGCTCCCGACGGGGGCCGCCTGTGCCAGATCGGTCTCCGCGCTGCGGAACCAGCCGACGTACGTGTCAAAGGCCTTGGTCGAGTATTTGACCATCACGCCATCGTGCGAGTAGCCGGTGTTGGCCCAGTCGAAGTGGCCGAAGAGGGAGTGGTTGCCGAAGACGACATATTGCCGGCCGACCTTCATGCTCAGGCCTTGCACCCCGGCCAGGTTCCGGATCAGCACATAGCCGGCGCGGATACCGAGCCGACAGGCCCCCACCGCGACGCTCGAGCAGTTGTGGTTCAACGGATCGCCCCCGTTCCCAGCATTGGCCGGATTGCCGTTCCCACCCCACACCGCCGAGTCGATGATCTCAAAATAGAAATTGACGTCCGGCGAGAGGTCATAGCCGATCCCGAGCCGCGTCCACTGCTGGACGTAGAAGTCGTTCGCGCCTTTGCCGGCATTGGCGCGGTTGGCCGTGCCCGCGGCCGGATTGAACGTGTTGCAGACGCCCCCGGCCGGCGCGCCGCCGCCGAAACAGACGCCGTTCCGCCATTCGGGCCGCACGCGCAGGTCGGCGCGGATCCAGAAATTCTTGAGGTCGAAGTTCCGGCCGATGACCGGATCGTAGAGTTCATAGGCCTCTTTCTGGGGCATGGAGCGCGGGATGTGCGGAAGATTCGTGATGCGTTCGCCGGGGGGAAGTTCGTAATGGGCAAAAGAGACCGCCGGCAGATTGACAAGCCAGCAGGTGATCAGCGGCAAGAAGAGAACCATCTTCCCGAACACTCGGATTCCTTTTCTCGTCATCACGTGTATTCGATCTCCTGTATTCGTCACCTTCACTCCCCCCTCCCCCTCACCCTATCCCTCTCCCACGCGGGGGGGGGGAGGGTCGTGGGAAGGAACGCTCTCGCGCACCAGGGGAGAGGGTCCCCGGAAAGATCGCCCTCGCGCAAGCGGCGAAAAGGGTCGAGGGCCGGGGTGAGGGTACCCCCGTTTCTCCACAGGGGCACAAAAAAATCCCCGCTGAGCATCCTGTGATCCCCAGCGGGGACTCTTCACACTCGCGTTCCCCTCACCCTATCCCTCTCCCACGCGGGCGGGGGGAGCGGGGACGGTGAGGGGAACTCCTCACGGCGCCACGTAGCTGCCTTTCTTCGGCACCTTGTCGCAGACATCGGCCGGTTGTCCGCCGGCCTGCTTACAAAGATAGAAGAGCGCGCCCTGTGCGGAGAGCCGCGCCTCCTTATGCAGCCGCGCCTTGGCGTAATCCACCGCCAGGTCCAGTTGAGCCCTGGCTTGCGCATCGGTGGTCTTGTTCAGCGCGTCCTGGAGCAGGCCGGCCGCCTTGTCGATATTCCGCACGTCCGCGCCCCACGTCTTCGTGAAATCGTCAGCCGTCTGAAAGGCCGTGGCCCGCTGACCCTTGCCCGGATAGTCGGTCAACACCTTGATCGCCTCGTTGACCTCGGCAAGCTGGGCCTGAGCCACCGACGGCAAAGCCCACAACGCCAGGGCGGCGACGCCCAGCGTCACTCCCGTCAGTTTGTTCATGGTTGGTCTCCTTTGTTAGCGAGTAGCTGGTAGCGAGCAGCTAACAGCTTCAGAGCTATTTGCTCTTGGCTATT
The DNA here is from genome assembly GCA_040755395.1 of Nitrospirota bacterium. Classification (NCBI taxonomy): domain Bacteria; kingdom Pseudomonadati; phylum Nitrospirota; species Nitrospirota bacterium. The sequence continues at coordinate 198,876 of JBFMAX010000004.1, read as the reverse complement.
TGCTCTTGGCTATTTGCTGCTCGCTGTTAGCTTGCATCTTGCCGCTAGAAATTCATCCACAACTGCACGAAGCCCCAGGTCTGATCGGCGCTGGTGCCCAGGTTCTTGGCGATATAGGAGCCGGTGAACATGTGGCCGTAGGTCGCCTGGAAGGCCACCTTGCCGTCGGCGAACATCCGCGTCCAGGTGAAGTCCACCTCGTCGCCGATGTGATTGGCGGTGTTGTCACTCCGCGAAAAGACATACGGGCCCTGGGCCGCGCGGTACCAGTTGTCCCTGGCGCTGGCCAGCCGCATGTGCGAATACCAAATCTCGAAATGGTCCCGCGCGGTGGGCCGGAACTGGAAGTTGCCCTGCGGCATCACCATGTTCTTCCACGCCATGATGTCCATGTAGCCCATGTGGATGTGGTTGGTCGGGAAGAAGTTTTCGAAGGTGCCGCCTGCGCTCGCGCAGGAGTAGCCAGCTTGAGCCGCTCCACCGACTGAACAGTTGGCGTCGCCGTCGCCGGAGGCGTAATCGAACCCGGCGGCGAAGCGCGGCTTCATTTTATTTTCATAGATGGTGTAGCCCACCCAATTCCGGGTCGCCCAGGCATTGATCTTGACGTTCCGGTTGTTGTCTGCCCCGAGCCCGTCCGCCATAGAACCGAATTGCCACGCGGTCTCGTTGATGAAGTCGAAGTTGCCCTTCCGCATTTCGATCCGGTTCCCGATCATATGGCGGAGTTGGGACGACTTCTTGGGCGTACCCATACCCTGAGCCGTATTCAGGGACTCGTGGAGGTTGTTGCTGTACAGAACATAGTAGGGCTCGATCAGGAAGCCCGGGACCGTCTTGATCTGGTTGTAGAAAATGAACATGTCGACATCGCCACCACCGTCCGGTCGGCCGGCTCCAGCAGTTCCAGCGACGTTTCCAGCCAAGCTGCCAACCGGCGCGCCTTGCACGATATCAGTTTCAGCATTCCGGAACCACCCGAAGTACGAGTCGAAGGCCTTGGTCTGGTAGGCGAACATGATGCCGTCATGGGAGTAGCCGGTGTTCGCCCAGTCGAAGTGGCCGAACAGGGAGTGGTTCCCAAAGATGACATATTGCCGGCCGGCCTTCACGCTCAGGCCCTGGATGCCGGCCAGGTTCCGAATCAACACATAGGCAGCACGGACTCCGAGTCGGCAGTTCGATTGTGCGGCGGTCGTCGCAGGACCAGTGGCATTGAAGGCGCCGCAAGCATGGTTCAGCGGGTCACCGCCGTTCCCGGCGTTGTTCGGGTTCCCGTTTCCGCCCCAGGTCGCCGCGTCGATGATCTCAAAATAGAAGTTCACGTCCGGGGAGAGGTCATAGCCGATGCCGAGGCGCACCCACTGTTGCACGTAGAAGTCGTTGGCGCCTCTGCCGAGATTCGCGCGACCGGCCTGTCCGCCAGCAAACCCGTTACAGGCTCCCCCCGCCGGCGCGCCGCCGCCGAAGCAGACGCCGTTTCTAAACTCCGGCCTGACGCGCAGGTCGGCGCGCATCCAGAGGTTCTTGAGATCGAAGTTCCGGCCGATGACCGGATCGTAGATCTCGTAGGCTTCCTTTTGCGGCATGGACCGCGGGATGTGCGGGAGGTTGGTGATGCGTTCGCCCGGCGGGAGTTCGTAGCCGGCGAAGGCGGGAAAGATGAAACCCTGGAGCCCGGCGGCCAGGATGGCCGCCCCAGCGGCGATCGCAAACCGCAACCACCGCGTCCGTCCATGGATGGTTCTCATAGTGTTCCTCCTGTTCATTATCGGCCCGGGGCGAGCGGCTCGGGGCTCGGGGCATCTGCCCTCTCGCCTCTAGCCACGTGCCTCGCGCCAATCCCACTACGATGCAACGTCCGTGTTGTTTTTCTGCGACGTGTCGCTCGGAGGCGAGTGTGCCCACGCCTCCGTTCATCAAGAAAAGCTAGGAGCGAGCAGCTAGTAGCACGCAGCGAAGGAAACCGGCGCTCTTTGCTATTTGCTGTTCGCTTTTCAGTTCGCGTCACCTCCCTTCCTTGAAGAGTGCTGAGTGATGAGTGCTGAGTTTCCCCCTCACCCTGACCCTCTCCCGCCCGGGGAGAGGGAATAAGCACAACACCCTCCCCCCGTGGGAGAGGGAACGAGCAGAAATCCCTCTCCCGCCGTGGGAGAGGGTTGGGGTGAGGGAGGGGTCAGGTATTCGCTGTTTTCTGTTCGCTGTTCGCCGCTTTTGACGGATCGGTCGCCGCGTTGATCTCCTCCTCGGCTTCTTTCATCGAGGCTTCGAAGTCCTGCTCGACCATCTTGACTTCCTGCTGGATCAGGTTGATCTCCGGCTCGACCGTCTTCCGGAGATCGTCCGCCGTTTCCTTGAAGCCCTTGACCGCTTTGCCGACCTGCCGGCCGACTTCAGGCAATTGCTTGGGCCCGAACAACAGAAAGGCGATGATCAAAATGATGAGAATCTCGCCCGCGCCGAGGCCGAACATCTTTAGAGACCGTTATGCGTGATGCGTGATGCGTCATGCGTGATGCGTGAAACGTGCGGTGATGTCTCCCGGGTCTTACCGCCTTCCCCCTCACCCCTTCCCCCTCACGCCTGCTTCTGCTGTTCCGTCGGCTGGGGAGTTGACACGCCGGGTTGCGGCGGCGCTTGGGACTGCTGCGCCGGCGCGGCCTGTGTCTGGGCAATCTGGTTCGGTTGGGCCGGTTGGGTGGCCTGCGCCTGGTCCGCCTGCGCCGTCACGTCGATCGCGTCCGGCTCGTTGACGGACTTCTTGAATCCCTTGATCGCCTTGCCCAACCCTTCGCCGAGCTGCGGAATCTTGCCCGCGCCGAAAATAATCAGCACGATGATCAAGATCAGCAGCAATTCCATCCAGCCGAACGAACCGAACATCGCGTGCCTGTATTTTTCTCTTCCGTGAGTGTCGTCGTTGCTGTGTTCTTCAGCGTCCCTCGGGTACCCACCGTCCGTTCGCGTAGCGGTCAACCGTCGGTTCCTTCACGCGAAGGAGGGACTTTTCCTACACGAACGGGGGTGAGGCTATAAAAGTTTTCCCAAATAGTCAAGGAGTTTCTTGAGGTTCCGTGTTTTGGGTGAGCAGCGGGGAGCGCAGAGCCCCCTCTCCCTTGCCCTCTCCCCAGTGGGGAGAGCAATCATGGTCAGGGGGCTCTGCGCTACTTCAGCGTGAAAAACAGGTGGAAATACTCGATGTCGCTGAGGGGAGCTTCGAGCGCCATTTGGATGGATTCCCGATCGTAGCCGATCGCCTCCAGGTCCGGGATGGCTCGATAGAGTTCGTCTTCCGTGAGGTAGGCGACGGTGTCGGGCACGCCGTCCTTCTTCAAGGCGAGCAGGATCCCCTGCAGGGTCTCCCGTTCTTCGGGGGGCGTTTCCGGGCGGATCGGGAAGTCCAGCTTGCGCTCATAGGGGCTTTGGATCGTCTCGTTGAGCGCGCGGATCGTCTTGATGACCAGGCGGTCCCGCTCCCAGGGCTCCAGCTTCTTCCCGGCGGACGGATGGGCGGCCAGGAGGTCCATGAGGGTCATGACGTTGGTGTTCAGGCTGCGCCCGACGAATTCCCGCTGGGCTTCCACGACGACCGAGGCGACGCCGAGCTGTTTGGCCACCGCCTCCACCAAGGGGAAATTGATCATGAAGCTGTATTGGCCGCCGAACTGGCCGTAGCAGGGCTTGTCGGGGTCGTTCAAGACCTTGAGCTCGGCCGCGCCGGCGTCGAAGCTGCTGAACCCGACGGCGTCCGGCGCGAGGATCCGCTTGGCTTCCTTCAGCGTCGCGAACGCGCCGAGATTCACGGGCACGAGCACCTGCTCGTCGATCTGCTTAAGGAACTCGACGATGGTCTTGCGGTAGGGCGTGTCCTTCCACTCGACCTTGTGGTACTCCTTTTCCCAGATGATGTCTTCAAAGAACGGCGGGAACTGCTTCAGGGTTTCTGCGTCCTTGGCGTCGAAGGCCCGCACGAACCCCGACCAGTCCGTGATCTGCGCGTGTTTCGCTTCGCTCAAGTTGGGGCGGAGGTGCTCCTCTTCGATTTCCCCTTCCTTTCTCGCCATCAGTTTGGTGGGCAGGTCGTTCCACAGCTCGTTGCAGATGATCCGATCGACTGTGCCGTCCTTCACCGAAGCCAGGTTCGCCACATCGGCGCAGAGCGTGTCCACCCGATCCCGATGCGGCGCCAGGTCGGGATGCGCCTTGGCCTGCTCCAGGGTCGCCGGATGCGTGTCCACCAACACATAGCGCACCCTCGGATAGACGCGCCCCTCGCTGTCGAGGCGCTGCAGGTGGCTCAGGAAGCAGGCCGCCAGGTTGCCGTTGCCGGGACCCCATTCGTGAACGATCAGGTTCGAGGGTCGAGGGTCGAGGTTGGGACTTCGAACTTCGGACTTCGAACTTCGAACTTTCTCGCGGGCGCAGACCCGCGAGAAATAATCCTGCGCCAGCGCGTGCGCGAGCCGGTAGTCGGCGGAGGCGAAGGTTTGGTAGTAGTTGCGGAGCTGATCGCCCCGGAGGCGATAGAAGAGGTCGTTGATATGGGCCTGCCAGTGATCGACCGGCTTATACTCGCCGATCGGTTGGGGCAGGGCGTCGAGGTCTTGCAGCATGACTCACCCGGCCACGGACAAAGGACGTGACGCGTGACGCGCGAGACTCGCGTGAATGGCGAGACAAGCCCGTCACGCCAGTCCCGCGGCCCGCGGCGGGAGCGAATTTTAACAAATGCCTTCGGCGAGCCGCAACCGAGCCCTCTCTCTAGCCCTCCCCCAACTTGGGGGAAGAAAGGGTGGGGACTGATCGCTAGTGTCTTGCTTGACAGCCATAATCGGCAGGGTGTACCAACATGATTATGGCGAGAGGCGCGAAGCGAGGGGCCGGCGGGTCGTTTATTCAGGTCATTGCAAGCGTGTTGTTCGCCGCGCCGGTGTGCTGGGCTGAAGATCTGCCGCTGACGCGCAACGTGCCGATCGACCAGTTTCAAAACCGGCTTGAGGACGTGAAACCCTATAACTTTGACGCGCCTCCTGAGGGGATGTTCCGATCCATTGAGATGACGGAAGGGTTCGAGGAGGAACTGGGCTTCCGGCGGCAAAATGAATTCGTCCCGATCAACCCCACCACGGAATACCGGTCGGATTCCAAGCCGGTGTTCATCGTGTTTCGTTTGCATCAACACTACCAGTCCTTCCTGATCATCGGCGTCTGCTTTCCCGAGGAGGTTGTCGGACTCGACCCCACGGTCGAGCTGACCCGCGACACGGTGTACATCGCCACCGAAGATGAGAGCGGGTACCTCAAGCTGTTCCCACCCCAAGGCGGCTGGAAACCCGGCCGGTACAAAGTGGAGATCCACGTCGGCGAGCAGGTGAGCCCGGTGTCGTTGATCGGGACGATGCGGTTCACCGTCGCGCCTACCTCCAGCGCGGCCACCCCGACCCCGGCTGCACGGCCGAACTGAGCGAACAAGGCAAGAAAAGGGGTCGGGAGTCTTTATTGAGAATTAAGCGTGTGCCGGTTGGCCTGCCTTGATGCAAATAAAGACTCCCGACCCCTTTTCTTGCCTTGACAGCCGCGCGGCTACTTTGCTATATAGGCGCTCGTTCCAGGACAGGCCGACGGGGAAGACAACGGCGTCTTGCCTCGTCGCGCGCGAGCAGGACAACGACGTCCTTTTGGTCATGACGGGCCGAAAGGGCGTTTTTTTATGCCTGCGACGGCCCGCACCGGGAGGGCGATCCCATGAAGAAACCGGCAGCCGCAGTGTTGGTGATGCTGTGGTTATTCTTGGGGGGCTGCGCAGGGCCTTTTTACACGGATGCGTCGTTCCGCGAGGCGCTGCGCGAACAGGAGGCCGCTTCGGCCCGATTGATCAAGGCCCTCGCGCTCTACTGTTCGCTGACCAGTTTATCTCTGGAAGCCCGACAGCAGTGCATCGTCGAGCATCGCCTTCTTCCGTTTCGCGCCGAGCTTGACGTCTCCGCCCAACGTTCCACGAGCCCGGCGGCCGCCGTTCCGTCCGTACAACTCGCCGACCGTGCGGGCCCTTCGCTCGTCAGTTGCCGACGGCTTCGCTCGCAGACCACCTGCCGGCGGGCGGACTCTCTCCCCGTCCACTCCGACGGAGGGTAGTCCGCATCAGGGACACGGTTAATACTTCATGTTGTGCGGAAGTTGCCGCTGAGCATCGCGCGCCAGTTCATCCGCCTGTCGGGCTTCGGCCCTCAATTGCTTCGCCATCTCGCGGCTCTTGGCCACCTGTTCCGCATCCTGTCCCATCTCCCTGGCCTTGGCCTGCGCCTCCAGCTCATACCGTTGAGCCAGCGCGCTGAGCTCCGCCGCTTGTTGACGGTATTGGAACATCGTGTCCCGGAGACAGGTATAGTCCGATCCGCACCGCGCCACGACGGGATCGGATGCGACGGCGCACCCGACCGCGACCAAAATCAGCGCCCCAAGTCCGATTGTTCTCAAGAGTCCCATGGCCGCCCTCCTTTCGTTTTGATCCTCGACGACCCTGTTTTCTTGTATCATTGTACACCCCATCCGGCTTTTTTGCCGTCATAGCCCCGGCGGCCGCCGCAGCCGTTCCACGGCATTTCCCGCGTTGGAAAGAGTTGTCAGCGGTCGGCCATCAGCCCGCAGCCGTCAGCTTGCCCCCCACCCTCCCCTCCACCTTGAAGGGGGAGGGTTTCGGGGAGGAGGCGATTTTCATGATACACGGGCGACCGCCTCGCGCTCATGACGACTGTCGTCGGTTGACAGGTTCCCCGGCTTCGTGTAGGAACTGTCCATCACACAGCTTTCAAGGTGATGGAGTTCACCCTAACCGCCGCCTCCCTGGGAAAGTACGATTTGGTGATTGCTTGATTTGGTGAAGTAAGGGACCAAATCATACTTTCTTCTGAGCCGGCTGATGACTCCTACTCGCCGTTCCGGCGGTAGGAGTTTTTTGTTTTCGGCGAGGCACGCGATGTTCCGGAGGTCGCTCATGACCGCCCCGCTTGCCGGATTCGCTCGGCTGATCAGCTTCACCCTGTGCGTCTTCGTCCTTACACCGGCCTCCGCACCGGCCGGCGAGATGGCCCAAGACCCGAACGGGTTCCTGGGCATCCGCTGGGGGGCCAAGCTGGCCGATGTTCCGGGGCTCGTCCAGGTCGAGTCCGGGGACCGCATTCAAACGTATGAATTCAAGAACGGTCCTCCCCAGTTAGGGGACGCCAAGCCCGATATCGTGCGGCTCACGGCCTTTAACGGGCAATTCGCGCGCGCCGCCGTCCGCTATCGCAGCGCCCAGACCCATGCGCAGATTCTGGCCTATCTTGAAACGCAATTCGGCCCGGCCGACCGGACTCCCGGCTCGATGATGCGCGGGTTGAACCAGCAGTTCAACTGGCGGGGCCCGGATACCGAGGTGAACCTCACCTACGAAAACAATTACGAGCGCGGATACGCGTTCGTCGAGAGTCGCACGCTGGCGCCGCGGTTCATCGACGTCTTGCCCGAACACGGATTTTGACCACCCGCGCCCTCGATCAAGCCGGCCGAGGGGGCCGCTGAACATGAACGGGCGCCGGCGTTCACCCGAACCGCCCTCGCTCGGAAAGTACGATTTGGTGATTGTTCAATGTCAGTGAAGTAAGGCGATCGTATGGAATCCGTCTGGCCCGTCGCCGCGCTTTGGATCGGCATGGCGTTACTCGCGACGCTGATTTCGATCCGTCTCGGGATCTCGGTCGCCCTGGTCGAAATCTGCGTCGGGACGGCGGGCGGGAATCTGCTCGACCTTCGCACGACCGAATGGATCAACGCCCTGGCGGCGATCGGCAGCGTGCTGCTGACCTTCCTGGCCGGCGCCGAGATCGACCTGGACGCGGTGCGCGACAAATGGAAGCCGACGCTCTCCATCGGGATCGCTTCGTTCCTGGGTCCGTTCCTCGGGGCCTGGGGCTATGCGTACTGGATCGCCGGCTGGTCGCTGCCGGCTTCCCAAATCGCCGGGATCGCGCTGTCCACCACCTCGGTCGCCGTGGTCTACGCGGTCATGATCGAACGGGGCCACAACGCCACGGAGTTGGGCAAGGTGATTCTGGCCGCCTGCTTCGTCACCGATCTGGGCACGGTGCTCGCGCTCGGCCTGCTGTTCGCCCGTTATGACTGGTGGCTGCTGGCATTTGCGCTCGTGACGGCGGCCACGCTGTGGACGCTCCCTTCGGCCGCCGCCCGGTTGTTCGCCGCCGTCGGACCGCGGATCAGCGAACCGGAAACGAAATTCGTCCTCGTGGTGCTGTTCGGCCTGGGCGCGGCGGCGACCGCAGCGGGGAGCGAAGCGGTGTTGCCGGCCTATCTGGTCGGCATGGTGCTGGCGCCGCTGTTCCTGACCAACCGGACGTTGGCCCAACGCATCCGCGTCATCGCCTTCTCGGTGCTGACCCCGTTTTATTTTCTGAAGGCCGGCGCCTTGGTGAATCTGCGCGCGGTCGCGGCCAGCGTCCTTCTGATCGGCGCGTTCCTGGCGGTGAAAATGGCGGCCAAGTTCATCGGCGTGTGGCCCCTGGCGCACGGGTTCCGGTTCGGTCGGCGGGAGGCCATGTATACGACTCTGCTGATGTCCACGGGGCTGACGTTCGGAACCATCTCGGCATTGTACGGGTTGAGCCATGACCTGATCAGCCGGGAGCAGTACGCGGTTCTGGTGACGACCGTGATGTTGAGCGCCATCGTGCCCACGCTCATCGCCGAGCGCTGGTTTGATCCCGGCGGCGCGCCGGTGGAGGAGACCTTGAGCCGTCGAGCGACCGACCGTGTTTCGAGCGAGTCGCAGCCGATCCCGATTCCCGCAGGCGACAGCCGGGGAGGCGGCGCCGATGTTTCATAAGATTCTCGTCGCGAACGATGGGTCCGAGGGCGCGAAGAAAGCCGTCCGAGCCGCGATCGATCTGGCCAAACGCTACGGCGCCGAGTTGCATGAGATCTGCGTGGAGGAACACCTGCCGCACTATGCCGCCACCGTCGGCGAGGTCGTGGAAGCGAAACAGGAGGCGACCGACTATTTTCGCCGCGTGACGGCCGAGGCGGAGCTTGCGGCGATGGCGCAGGGGGTCCGGCTGGTCTCCCACGTGGTCCCCGGCCATGAAGTCGAAACGATTGTCACGTTCGCCAAGGACCGCGGGTTCGATCTGCTGGTCATCGGGTTCATGGGGCATTCGAAAATCTTCGGCCGGATCTGGGGAAGCACCTCCCAAAACCTGGCCAAGCTCGCGCCGTGCACGGTGCTGGTGGTCAAATGACGATGGTTCCGCAACCGACTCCCGCTTCCTCTGTGTGGCTGCCGCTCGCCCCTTGCAAACCGTGCTTTGAAAGTGCCCCCTCCCCTCTCCCCATCACCCGTTGCCGAGCACCCATTGCCTGCACGAAGAGCAATGGGTCCCGGAGCAACGGGTCCCCGGGGGGAGAAGATAAAGGGAGGTCTCTGGGTGAGCCGAAGGCTCATGGGAACTGTGTTCGATGCCTGATCGTGGAGTGAACGCTCCGGACGAGCCCGACGAGCACAAGGAGTCTTCGCCGTCTCAGCCGGACCAGCGCGACAAGCCGGCGGAACCCGAGCCGAATAGGCAGGGCTGGGAGCAAGACGTGCTGCGAAGGGCGCGAAACGTGCTCGAGAGTCTGAAACGGCGCTTTCGGCGTGAGCACGCTTCTCCCGGACGATGGTTTTTCCTGCTTGATGATTGAGATGCCCGCCTCCTCACCTTCCTCCTCGGCCCACGAGCGCTCTCGTTCCTGGATCACGCCGACCGTCGTGGGCATCGTGCTCGCGACGTTTCTCTCGGACTTCAGCCACGAAATGTGCACGGCCGTGCTGCCGCTCTATCTGGCCACCCTCGGCTTGGGCCCTGCCGCGTTGGGTCTGATTGAAGGGATCGCGGACTTTCTGGTCAGCCTCTCCAAGCTCCTGGGCGGGGTCGTCGGCCACCATGTTCGCCATAAACGGCCCTGGGCGTCGCTCGGCTATCTCGTCACGGCAGTGGCGACGTGGGGGATTGGACTTGTCAACGGGCTTGCCGCTCTGCTGACCCTGCGCGGCGCGGCCTGGATCGGTCGCGGGTTTCGGGGCCCCTTGCGGGACTACCTGCTTGCGGACGCGGTGGCCCCGACCCATTATGGACGCGCTTACGGGCTCGAACGGGCGGGCGATATGTTGGGAGCCGTGGCCGGCCCCTTGGCGGCGACGCTGTTCGTCTGGGCCGGGATGGAGTTCCGCACCGTCATTCTCTGGACGCTGGTTCCGGGCCTGCTGGCGGCCGGATCCATGTTCTTTCTGACGCGCGAGCACCGACCCGAGCCTTCTTATTCGCATCAGCCGGACCGGTCAGCAACGCAGGTGCGCCCGCCGTTTCCGCGCGCGTTCTGGTTCTTCTTGATCGGCGTGCTTCTGTTCGGCCTGGGGGACTTCTCACGGACGTTTCTCATTTGGCTGGCCGCCGAAGGGCTGGGCGAGAACGGCGCTCCCGCAGCGGGCGCCGTGTCCGGCGCCGTTCTGTTGTATACGCTCCACAACCTGGTGAGCGCCGCCGTCGCCTACCCGATCGGCCGCTTGGGCGATCGCCTCTCCAAATTTCGCGTCCTGCTCTGGGGCTATGGAGTCGGCGTGGGCACCAACGTGCTGCTGGCGTTGTTCAGTGACTCGCTCGGCTGGCTGGTCGCTGTCGTGATCCTGTCCGGAATCTCCATCGCCGTGGAGGAAACCTTGGAAAAAGCCGTGGCGGCGGACATCCTGCCGCGCGAACTGCGCAGCCTGGGCTTCGGCGTCCTCGCGTGCGCCAATGCCGTCGGCGATATGGTATCCAGTCTCTATGTCGGTTTCCTGCTCGAGGCCCAGCATTCCGGATGGGCCTTCGGATTGGCCGCGGCGGCGGGAACGGCGGGCGTGGCGTGGCTGATGTCGATCCCCGCCCGCTTCCGCTCGCGCGTTTGACCGTCTTCCGTCCATTCTGTAGAATGCCCGCGTGGTTCACACGAATTCGACCCTTCGAAGGACCGCCCGCTCCGCATGACGGTTTCACCCCGCCCATGGGCCTCGGTGGTCATCCCGATCAAAGACGAACGGGATAACCTGGTCCCCCTGACCGAGCGGTTGCTCAAGGCGCTTCACGCGCGCGAGGAGTCGCGGTCCGCGCCCTTCGAGATCATCTATATCGACGACGGGAGCACGGACGGCAGCGCCGCCGTGCTCGACCGGTTGGCGACCCAGTACTCGCAGGTCACGGCGTTGCACTTCGACCGGAACTACGGGCAAACCTCGGCCTTCGACGCCGGATTTCGGCGCTCGACCGGCGAGCTGATCATCACGATGGACGGCGATCTGCAGAACGATCCGGAGGATATCGGCGCGCTCCTTTCGTCCATCGATCGGTACGATCTGGTGTGCGGCTGGCGGCAGAACCGGCACGATACGCTGGTCCGGCGGCTGTCCTCGCGCATCGCCAACGCCGTGCGCAGCGCCGTGACCGGCGACCGCGTCCACGATACGGGCTGCTCGCTGAAGGTGTTCCGGCGCGCCGTGGTGGAGCGGGTGCCGCTCTTCGACGGGATGCACCGGTTTTTTCCCGCGCTGGCGCTGATCTACGGTTTCACCGTGACGGAAGTTCCGGTGCGTCACTATCCCCGCGCCCACGGCGTCTCAAAGTACGGCGTCGGCAACCGGCTCTTCAAAGGCCTGTACGATTTGATCGCAGTGCGGTGGATGATGAAACGGGCGTTGCGGTATCGATTCCGTGATGGGTGATGCGTCATGTGTCTCAGGAGCGAGAATAAGAGCGTGACGCGCGACAAGGCGGCAATAAGCAAGCGCGTGATGCGTAACGCGTACTGCGTGATGAACCCCGAGAAAGGCCAGCATACGACCCACAAGGATCTGGACGTGTGGAAGATGGCTATGGACTTGGCCGTTGACGTGTACTCGATCACCGGCCGGTTCCCAAAAGAGGAACAGTTCGGCCTTGCAGTTCAAACCAGGCGTTCGGCCGTTTCGATACCCAGCAACATTGCTGAAGGTGCAGCTCGAAACTCTCGAACGGACTATGTTCAGTTCCTCTCTCTTGCGTTCGGGTCGGTTGCTGAGCTAGAAACTCAGCTTCTGTTGGCCGCAAAGTTGGATTTCATGTCTGGCACGGATGTCCTCGATCGGATTGAGCGCGTACGACACATGCTCCTCGGCCTTCTTCGTTTTGTCAAACGAGACTCTCATTCGCATCACGCATAACGCGTCACGTCTTACGATCTTCTCATGACCCTCACTGAATCGATCTGGTTGGGAATCGGCTTCCTCGGCCAGGGACTCTTTTTCGGACGCTGGGTGCTGCAGTGGGTGGCTTCCGAGCGGAGCGCCGAGAGCCGCGTGCCGCTCGCGTTCTGGTACATGAGCCTGATCGGCGGGCTGATCACCCTGGCCTACGCCATCTATCGGATGGACCCGGTGTTCATCGCCGGCCAGAGCGTGGGGGCGCTCGTCTATCTGCGGAACCTCATGCTCATCCATCGCGCCGGCGGGAAACGCTCGCTGTCCGAGGTTCGCTGGTGAGCACGGCCGGCGTCGCATCGACCGTCGATCAGCGAACGGCTTCCGCCTGGTCCCATCTTCTTCTGCTCCTGTCGCTCGCCGGGCTCCTCTTCTTCCTCAATCTCGGCGGAATGGGGCTCACCGATCGGGACGAAGGCCGGAACGCCGAAGCCGGACGCGAAATGTTCGAGACCGGCGACTGGATCAGCCCGACGTTCAATTACGAACCCCGTTACGCCAAGCCGGTGTTCCTCTACTGGCTGATGAGCCTGTCCTACCGGCTGTTCGGCGTGAGCGAATTCGCCGCGCGATTCCCGTCGGCGCTGTTCGGCGTGGCGTTGATCCTGTTGCAGTACTTGTTTCTCAGGCGCTGGCGCGGGACGCCGGTCGATCTGTTCGGCGGGTTGATGCTGTTGCTCAATATCGAGATCATCGGCCTGGGACGCATGGCCCTGACCGACAGCGTGCTCATTTTCTTCACCACGCTGGCGCTCTACGGGTTCTGGTCCGGGCTCCATGCTTCGACTGCGCGCACCCCCTCTCCCTTATCCTCTCCCCCTGAACGCTCCCGCCATTTCTTTTGGCTGTTCTATGCCGGCATGGCGCTGGCGACGCTGACGAAGGGACCGGTCGGCATTGCCGTGCCCTTGCTGACGGCGGTGGTGTACCTCTCCTTCACCCGGCGATGGGGACAGTTCTGGCGACACGGCTTTCCGTTGGCGGGGCTGTTCCTGTTCGCGCTGCTCGCGCTGCCCTGGTACGCCGCGATGCTGGCCATCCACGGCTCGGCGTACACGGCTTCCGCGCAGGCCAACACCGTCGGCCGATTTCTCAATCCGATGGAAGGGCATGGCTTCTCCATCTTGTTCTACGTCCCGGTGTTGTTCTTCGGGTTTTTCCCTTGGAGCGGTCTGCTGCCGTTCGCGCTCTATCAGGCGTTCAAGACTGTTCGAAGTTCGAAGTTCGAAGTAGGGACCTCAAACCTCGAACATCGACCCTCGAACTCCGAACTGGAGTTGTTCGCCGCCCTGTGGGTGGTCGGGGTGTTCCTCTTTTTCACGCTGTCTTCCACGCGGCTCCCGCACTATATCGCGCCCCTGTTCCCGGCCGCCGCGTTGTTGACCGCGTCCTATTGGCAGCGTTGCGTGACCGACCCCGCCACGCGCGGCGCCCGCGCCTCGATCCATCTGATGATGGGACTGGGCTACGCGCTGGCGTTGGGCTTTGCCGCTTTGCCCCCGCTGTATTCCACGTTCATCGACACGATCGCCAAAGAGTTCCCCGCAGCGACGGAGGTGAATCTCGGGGTCGGTCCCTATGCCGCGGCGACCATTCTCGTGATCGGGATGGCGTCGGTCGGCTATTTCGGATTATGGGAAACGCGCCGGCCCGGCGCGTTTTGGGCGGCCGGCGCGTCGATCGCGCTGGTGGGGTTGATCGCGATTCAGGTGACCCTACCGCGCATCAGTCACTATTTTATCGCGCCGCCCCAGGAGCTGGCCTTCGCGGCCGGGCTGAATCTGGGTCCCCAGGATCGTCTCATCCTGTACGGGCCGCCCCGTCCGTCCTCGGTGTTCTATGCGAGACGGAAGGTCATCGTGATCCATCCCGGCGAGGAGGAGAACATCCGCCCCTATCTGAATCAACCGGGACGGACGATGATCCTGCTGCCGGCCAGACTGAAATCCAAACTTCCCGAGGAGACGGCGGACTATCCCGTCGTCCTGCAGCGCTACGGGTATCTCCTCCTCGCCAATGAGCCGATGGTGAAGCTCCCGCCGGTTTCCGCCCAGCCGCCGCCCGATGTGTTGAGGATTCCGGGGCACTGACCGTCCCCGATCCTCACTGGATCGGCACGGCGCCTTTGACGCTCTGGATCATCAGAAACGCCAGCACGATTCCGGCCACCCACGCCCCTTCCGAAAGGAGCCGGGCCAGCGAGCGTGACGCCGGCGCCTCGTCATGGCCCGCCTCGGGCGACTCTTGCCAGACCAGCCACCAGGCCGCGCAGACACCCAGGGCCAGCGCCGCCACCAACAGCGATCCCGTCGTGACCGCCAGTCCGACTCCGATAGCCGCTTTGGCTTCGGACTTTCCCGCCATCCACCGTATGCTTCCTGCCACATACCGGTCGTATGCCCGGCTGACGACGCCGTAGAGCATCATGGCGCTTCCCAGGCCCAGCATCACGGTATGACTCCAGGAGGACTCCGCGCCGTGCGAGACCGTCCATAAAAACGCGAAGGCGGCGGCCAGACAGGTGGTCACGCCGAGGAGCGCCCGGCTGAGCGCCGCGGGCCACTGTCTGAACGGCTCGGCCGCCGCAGCCCCGACGAGGACTCCGATGACGGCGCCGGCCGCCACGTCGGTGGGAAAGTGCGACCCCCGCAAGACCCGGCTCATGGCCACGGTCACGGCGACGCCCATCGCCCCCCACGCGACTCGGGGAAATTGTTTGGACAAGACCATCGCCACGGCAAAGGTGGCGGAAGCATGGCCGGAGGGAAAAGAGTCGAAGCCGTTGTCCATCGATGGACCAAGCTGCTCGGTTCCCGCGTGCATGAACTTCGGACGAGGCCGCCCGATCAGGTGCTTGAGCACGTTCGAGATAATCGCGACCGCGCCGTGCGCGATCAAGGTCTTGAGCCCCGTCGCTCGAAGAACCGGCCATTTGCCCAGGACCCCGACGGCCAGCAACGCCAGAGAAAAGAGCACCAGGGATCGCCCTTGCCCCAGCGCATCTCCCACATCACTGAACCAGGCCAGCCAGGGATTCGGCAAATACCCCACCGGGTGATAGAGCGAGCGCATAGCCCGGGCCACCGGAACGTCCAGTTGGGCCAGACCCCAGAACACCACGGCGAGCGCAGCGCAAGACATGAGCGCGATAGCAAGCAGCGAATAGCGAGTCGCTATCAGTTCTGAGCTATTTGCTGTTGGCTGTTCGCTGTTCGCTCTATCTGGCGAGGTCATGGTGCCCAGTCGGCGAGAAAGATGTTGAACTCTCCGGGTTCCTTCGCGCCGCGGTTCGACACCCAGACCAGCTTTTTGCCGTCGGGTGAGAACATCGGGAAGCTGTTGAAAGAGCCCTCGAACGTGACGCGCTCCAAGGCGGTCCCGTCATCGTTGATCAGATAGAGATGAAACGCCGGCGGTCTTCCGCCTTCCGTTTTCCGTCGTCCGTCATCCGTCAACGGAGAGCGGGGGACGGAGGAAGGGGGCACGTCCTGCACATTCGACGAGAAGATGATGCGCCGGCCGTCCGGATGAAAGAACGGCGCAAAGTTGGAGGCGCCGTTCGCGGTCACCTGCCGCTTGCCCGTGCCGTCGGCGTTCATCACGAAGATTTCCAGACGGCTCGGTTCGACCAGGTTCCGCGCCAGCAATTCTTTGTACTTGGCGATGTCGGCCGGCTCCTTGGGGTGGTGCGCCCGATACACGATACGCTTGCTGTCCGGCGAGAAGAAGGGTCCGCCGTCGTAGCCGACTTCGTCGGTAAGCCGTCGCAGATGGGTGCCGTCCAAATTCATGGCGTAGATGTCCAAATCTCCGTCGCGCATCGAGGTGAAGACGATCGTCTTGCCGTCCGGCGAGACGGTCGCTTCGGCGTCATAGCCCGGCGTATGGGTCAGACGCTGTATCTGCTGGCCGTCGATCCTGACGGAAAAAATATCGTAGTCGTCCAAGGCCCAGCGGTAGGCCCGGTCACGCTTGGGCTTCGGCGGACAGTTCGGTCCACGCAAATGAGTGGACGAGAAGAGCACGCGCCGGTCGCCGGGGAAGAAGTAGCCGCAGGTGGTCGCCCCCGTCCCGGTGCTGACCAGCCGGATGTGGCCGGTCTCCAGATCCATCACGTACATCTGATAACAACCGAGGCCCGACTCCGCCGGCGCGAGCGTCTCCGCAAAGGTGCCCTTCATCCAGTTGTTGGTGGATTGAAAAATGAGCTTGGTCCCGTCAAAGGAAAAATACGCCTCGGCGTTTTGCCGGCCGAAGGTGAGCTGGCGGATGTTCGCGAGGTGACGTTCGATCACCCGTCGGGGTTCGAGGTTCGAGGTTCGAGGTTGGTCGGCGGTCGGAATGCCTCGAACGTCGAACATCGAACTTCGAACATCGGAACACAACGCCCCGACAAGCACGCTCAAGAACGCGAGCGACACAGTGCTCAGCACCGACCTACGGCGCCTCAACATCGACCTCCACCACATCCCGCGGTTCTTCCCAGTCTCCGCGGGCCACCACCGCGCCGTCGCGGAAGACGACGTAACTGTTCCACCCGTAAAAAAATAACAGCCTGGCGACTTTCGCCGCCGCCTCCGGCGACACCCCGTAAAAGAGCGTCACGACGCTCCCCGGCCGGTCCGGTCGTCGACAGGATACCAAGAGCGCGGCCTGCGGCCCTTCATACCGATTCCCCCCGATGGCAAACCCGTCCTCGCTGATCCGCACGCTCCCTTCGCAGCCCCGCACCGCCCACGCAGCGGCCCGGTTCGCGCCGGGCCCGCCCAATACTAGCACCGAACCCGCGGCCGATACACCGTCCGCCCTCGCTCCTTCCACCACGTCGGTCTGTTCCTCAGCGGGCCGTGACCGATTTTGTTTGAGGATGCGGGCGACCAGTTCCCGATACGGCGCGCGCGCCGCCTCCGACCCGGCGTCCGGCGGCACCACCAATCGTCGCCGATCGGTGACATAAAGATTCAGCATCGCCGGAAGCCGGGCGCGGTCCAGGCGGCGGAATACCGCCAGGTCGGGATCGAGCTCGACGGCGACCGGTTTGGCCGGGACGGACACGGTCACGTCCTGCTCGGCCCGCTCGATCATAACATCCGCGCGGTGCATCCGGTTCCCTTCCAACCGGACAAGCAACTGAACCCGGAATCGGAACGGGGTTCCCGCCTGCACGACCCTGGCGGTGAGCCGATAGCCGCCCGGCTCCGACGTTGTCGGCGCCGGCCGCGCCGTCGCGCGCCTCATTGTCAGGTCGGGGGCGCCCGTTCGTTCGATCCACTGGGCGAAGAACCACCGCAGATCCCTGCCGGCCGTTTCGGCGAATATCCGTTCAAGGTCGCGCCAATCGGCATAGGTTCCCCGGAAGTCCGAGACCAGCTTCTTCACGCCGGCCCAGAACGCCGTTTCGCCGATCTCGCCACGCAGCATGTGGAAGACCATGGCCGCCTTT
Organism: Nitrospirota bacterium; assembly: GCA_040755395.1. Taxonomy (NCBI): domain Bacteria; kingdom Pseudomonadati; phylum Nitrospirota; species Nitrospirota bacterium. The sequence continues at coordinate 181,132 of JBFMAX010000004.1, read as the reverse complement.
TGATAGCCGATGGCATTGTCCTTCTCGTCCGTTTTCCGGGTGAAGCTCCCGACCGGATAGTCCTGCTCCGGCCTGACGTGCACCGCATAGCCGTAGAGCATCAGGCGTCGCTCCCGCCCGGCTTCTTCGGTCTTCCCGGTCAACTCGTGATAGTAGTAATTGGCCAGGTAGGTGGTGAGTCCCTCGACCCAATTCCCCGCTTCCGTCCGATTGAACACGGCGTTGCCGATCCAGGAGTGGACGATCTCGTGGCCCAGCGCGTAGGGCTGCACATAGTGGCGCTTGATGACGCCGCTTCCCAGCAGGGTGAACGACGGCATACCCAAGCCGCTGGCGAAGAAATTTTCCACCACGGCGAATTTGGGGAACGGATAGGGCCCGAGAATCTCGCTGTAGGCTTCCAGGTAGCGTGCGGAGGCGTCGAGATATTCATCCGCCAGGTGGGCGTCTTCCGGGAACAGATAGGTCGCGATCCGGATCGCGCGGCCTCCCCTGTCCCGCCAATCCCGCTGTGACGTTACGAATCGATTGGCCACGAGCGTCAGCGCCTCGGTCTTTTCCGTCACCTCCCATTCGGCCGTCACCGACTCGGTCCCGACGCCGGCTTCTCTCCGAGAGACCTCTCTGCCGTGCGTGACGGCCACCCACCCGCGAGGCGTGGTCACCGAGACATGAAAGGTCGCGAGCGAGCCGACGAGGTCCGGATACCATTCGGTTTCGCCGCTCAGGTACACGCCCTGCGGACCGATATGGCCGGAGGTTTCGCTGGGAATCACGAAGCGAAGATGCCGGGGTTCGCGCGGGGGGTCATTGACGATTCCTTCGTACCGCCACTCCAGCGTAAGGGTTCGGCCGGACGGAATCGGGCGTCCCAATCGGACGAGCACCCGTTGCCCCTGCGATCCATGGAGCGCCGCGGCGGCTCCCGATTCGGCTGTCCAGGTCACGTCAATCGGCTGGGAATCCGAGGTTGCCTGGATCTGCCGCACCTGAAGCGACGACGCCAGCGAAAACGCGAGTTGCTCGGCGGATCCGGTCCCGATACCGATGGTCATGCGGTCCGCGGCGATCAGCCGATGCGTATCAGGAAAAAGGTCGATGGATAGCGCATGAGAAAGGATGGCCGTGTCCTGCAGCCTGGGCGAACCGGCGGGTTCTGCGCCGGCCCAGGCCGGTGCAGCGCCCCCGTGTAGGAACCCGGCTGAGGAAAGGACCCCGGCGGCGAACAGACCGGCGGCACGCGCGAGGCAAGACAGGGTCACCCTACACCGTGGCACAGACGAGGCGAGATCAACATTCCCGGCACACCAGTACGAGCTGGATCGCCGTCAACAACCGCTCAAGATCGACGGGTTTGCTGAGGACTTCCTGCGGGCCCAAGGCCCAGGCCTTGTCGAGCAACTCTTCGCTTTGGCTGCCGGTCAGGATGATGACTCCACCCTGGTACTCCCGCTCCCGCAAGGCGCGAAGCACGTCCACGCCGTTCATGCCCGGCATGATCACATCGAGCAGCACCAGATCCGGCGGCGCTTGCTCGATCATCTTCAACGCTTCGGGTCCGTCCTTGGCTCCCTGCGCGCGATACCCGCGCAGGTTCAGGAAGCGGACCAGCAGGTCGCGCACCATCGCCTCGTCGTCCACCACGAGAATGGTTTCGCCTTCGGTGCTCGTTGGGGAAACCGACTGGGGTAAGGACGGGGTGAACGCCCGCATGACGGGTTGTTGGGCCACCCGATTCACCGTTGCAACCAGCACGTCCAGCGACAACCCCTTCCGCAGAAAATCCGTGACCATCAGTTCACGGGCTTGATTCTCCTGCGCTTCGGTCGCCCCGCCCCCCAGAATGATGACTGGCGCATAGGGATCGATGGCGCGGATCTCCTTGAGCACCGTCAACCCGTCCATCTCCGGCATCCGCAGATCCAGCAGGGTGACGCGCGGGGTCAGCTTGCGGAACAGGTCCAAGCCTTCGCGCCCGCTGGTCGCCGTGAGCACGTGGTACCCCTGGCGCGAAAAGACGGCTTGGAGCAGGTCGCAATTCAACCGATCATCGTCGATCACGAGAAGGGTGTTCACGGAACCTTTCCTTATGCCGGCCGAGACGCCCGCGGCGTGACGACCACCGACCGCCCGCCTTCGCGACCTCGAAGAGCGCCGCGATCATGACGGTGCCAGAATAGCATAGACGCCGGGCGATGAGAAGGAATTGACGAGATCGGGGAAAAAGCAGTCGATCAGGCTGATTGGCCGAACAGCGCGCCCACAAAGGCTTGCGGATCGAAATCCTGCAGATCGTCGACCGCCTCGCCGACGCCGATCAAGCGGACGGGAATCTTGAACTCGTCGGCGACGGCCACGACGATTCCGCCGCGCGCGGTCCCATCCAGCTTGGTCAAGGCCAGACCCGTGACGCCGACCGCTTCGTGGAATTGCCGAGTCTGTGAAAGGGCGTTCTGCCCCACGGTGGCGTCCAGGACCAGCAGCACTTCATGCGGCGCGCCGGGCTGTTCCTGCGCCAGCACGCGTTTGATTTTCCGCAATTCCTCCATCAGATTCGATTTCGTGTGCAAACGGCCTGCGGTATCGATCAACACCGCCTGGACGCCTCGGGCCCTGGCGGCCGCCAGTCCGTCGAAGGCGACGGCGGCCGGATCGGAGCCATGCCGCTGCCGAATCAGCTCCACGCCGATCCGGTCGGCCCACACCTGGAGTTGATCGATCGCCGCGGCCCGGAAGGTATCGGCGGCGACGAGGAGCGGCGTGATGTTGCCTTGCCGTAACCGTTGGGCCAGCTTGGCGACCGTCGTCGTTTTCCCCACCCCGTTGACGCCGACCGCCAGGACGACATAGGGACGCGGGCCCTTGGCGATCAATCGTTCGATCGATTCGCCGGCGCAGGTGCGGAGACTGTCGAAAATGGTCGCCCGTAGCTGGTCCAGCAGATGCAGGACGTCCGAGCCGCCGCCTCGGGCCTGCGCCCGCACGCGCTCCATCAGCCGGCTCACGACGCGGACCCCCAGGTCGGCGGAAATCAACGCAGCTTCCAGCTCATCGAGCAAGGCCGGATCCGGAGCCCGACCGGTCAACCGGTCCAGTGAGCCCTTGATGACCTCGCGAGTCTTGGCTAACCCTTGGCTGAGCCGCTGGGACCAACTCATCTCTTTAAGTTCTGAGCGAACAGCGAATAGCTGATAGCTTCCGAGTCCTGGCTAGCGTCTTGCTATCAGCTTCGGAATCGGCTGCAGCGCCTTCCACACTGCTCGTTCTTTGCGCCGCATACGGCGTGCCTCTTTCTCTCCGCGCTCGTGGTCATACCCGCACAGGTGCAAGACCCCGTGGATCAACAGCGTCGCGACTTCATGATCGACGGAACGGCCGCGACGCGCTGCCTGGCGTTCGGCCGTCGGCAGAGAGATCACCACATCGCCTATCATCGAAGGTCGTACTGCGTCGGGCATGGAGCGTGAAGCGGACCCCCCTAATGCCTTACGGCTCAGACCTAACCGATTCACGCGTGGCGCGCGCCGCATCGGAAAAGCCAGCACATCGGTGGAATAATCCCGCCCGCGGTACCGCCGATTCAGCCCACGCATCCGCCGATCGCCGACCAACTCCACGCTGAGTTCGGCGCGGGACTCGCCCACCGTCTTCAACAGCTTTTGGGCCAACGCCTTGAACGTAGAGGGCCGAACCCGGATGCGGCGCGGCCGGACCCGCAACAGGACCGGCATTAATGCGGTTGGCCCCAGGGGTCTTTCGAGGTCGGGGCGGAGGACTGAGACCGGCGCGCAGAAGGATGGCTCGTGACGGACGGCTGCCGGGGCGTCTTTGTCGGTTTGGTTTCAGCATCGCGACCGGCGCCGTGCCGATCGTATGCTTTGATGATCTCCTGCACCAACCGATGACGGACCACGTCGCGCTCGTCGAAATAGACGAACTGAATCCCGTCGATATCGCGCAAAATGTCCCGGACTTCGATCAACCCGGATACGCGGTCGGCCGGCAGGTCGACCTGGGTCACGTCCCCGGTGACCACGGCTTTCGAGTGGAACCCCAGCCGGGTCAGAAACATCTTCATTTGCTCGGCCGTGGCGTTCTGCGCCTCGTCCAGGATGACGAACGAGTCGTTCAGCGTCCGGCCTCGCATGAACGCCAGCGGCGCGATTTCGATCTCGCCGCGCTCGACCAGCCGGTTCGCGCGATCCACATCCATCATGTCATAGAGCGCATCGTAGAGCGGCCGCAAGTAAGGGTTGACCTTGGCATACATATCCCCCGGCAAAAAGCCGAGTTTCTCCCCCGCCTCGACCGCCGGCCGAGCCAGGATGATGCGGCTGACTTCTCTGCGCATCAGCGCATTGACCGCCATCGCCATTGCCAAATAGGTTTTGCCCGTCCCCGCCGGGCCGATGGCGATCACGATGTCGTATTTCTCGATCGCTTCGATGTACGCCTTTTGGCCGGCGGACTTCGGGACAATGAACCGTTTCTTGGTGGCGATGGGAGCGGCGCTGAACAGGAGGTCTTTGAGAGGAGTGTCCTGATTCTGCCGGAGCGCGGTCAAAGCCAGACTGACATCTTCGGTTTTCAGTTCGTACCCTTCGGTCGTCAGAGCGGCCAGTTCCGTCAGCACCCGTTCGGCCCGCCGTTCGGCATCGGGCGAGCCTTCGAGCGCCAACTCTTCTCCTCGCGCCGACAACCGAATCCCAAACTCTTCTTCAATGAGCTTGAGGTGCCGATCGTGATGGCCGAAAAGCGCGGCGGTATTCGTCCCTTCTCGCAGCTTGATCTTACGCACGCGGTGCTTTTGGGAGAACCTCCTTCCAGGTGGCAAGCGGGATTCTAACAGAGGACACGAAAACCTGACAAGGTCGGAGGACGAGAAAGACGCAAGCGGGCCGTTAGGACGAAGCGGGTGCGCTGAGAGACAAGTCGAATTCCTGAAATGCCCAGCCTCCCCGATCGTCCTGGACCACTACCTTGACCCGGTACGATCCTTTCGATTCCGGCGGGATCCGCCAGTCGACGCGGCCGGTCTTCTGATCGATCGTCATCCCGGGCGGAGCGGTCGGCAGCGAAAACGAGACCGGATCCCCTTCCGGATCAACGGCCGTGACGGTATAGAGGTAATGCCCCTGTTGGATGATCGAGTGAGGAACGGAGGTGATCTTGGGCGGGCTGTTCGCAATGGTCATCGTCGGAGAAAACACTTCTTTGCCTTCTCCACCGCCGTCGCGCGGTATCACGGAGACCGCGACGACATCATCTCTGAGAAACCCGGCGGTATCGAACGTGTTCTCTTCGCCTTCGGAGACGAGTCGGTTGTTTTTCCACCATCGGAATCGATACCGGACCTCATCGTGATCCGCGTCGGTTCCTTCCACCTGGGCCTGCAACACATCTCCGACCCGTATTTGGCCGGGCTCGATCGTCACCCGCGAGACAACCGGAAGCGTATTGCCGACGATGACCGGTTCGGTTCGATACGGAGCCCCTTGACCTTTTCCGTCGAACGGAATCACCTCGACGCTGACACGGTCGCCGCGCTTGAGCGTGTCAGGGCTCAACTGATGTCCGATGGCTCCGGGAAGCGGTTCGCCGTTCACCAGCCATTGATAGCGAAAGGTAAGCGGGTCGCGGTCCAGGTCTTCTCCTTCAACCTGGACCGACACAGGTTCGGACAGGACGGGAGGGACCGGAACGATTCGAGCGGATCGAACGGAAGGCAGATGGTTGTTCCTCGCGGGCGGCGATCCTGCGCCGTTCACCTGAGCAGAATCGGGTGAGCAGCCCGCCAAGAGCGGAATACCGAGCAGCATCGCCAGAAGTCTGGCGTGAGAACCTGATCGATTCCTGCTCTTCATCTATCTTCTTTGGGCCCGGCCGTCGTCCGCTCCCTTCGGAGGAACCGCGTAGGAACGGGCAACGGTTTGGGCTATTGTCGAAGCGAATGGGCTCAATCTCGCTGATTGATCCACGAGAGATATTGGCTCCATGCCGACAAAGCCGGCTTCGTACACGGCTGCGCAATGGCGCCGGTGCTTGACTGGACGAAGCCGATCACGCCGCCCTGACAACCGGAGCCGCTGGGACCGCCGCCTGTGCCTCCGCTTCCCTGGGTGCCGATCTGGACGGCCATTTGCGACGCCAAGCCGGTCCCCAACGCCATAGACCGGTTGACAGTCTTGTTACTGCCGGCCGCGGTCGTTCCGATCACCGACTCTTTGTAGGCGCTGCCGGTCAGATAGAAGAGCGCGTACAGATTGCTCTCTCCCGACGCGCTGCAGATGTCGTTATTGGGAATGAACGAGGGGAAGAACACGATACCTCCGATGATGGTCGGACTCGCCAGCACGCGCTCGCGCGACGCCGGTAACGTGGTGAACCAGCCATCCTTGCTCTGAACGAGTCCGATCAAGGAGGTTGTTCCGGATCCCTCAAACGTGGTCACACCTGCGACACCGGTGACTTGGTTCGTGCCGCCGGACTGCCCGCAGTCGCCGACACCGACCACGCAGATCGTGGCGCTGGAGACGTTGACAAGATCGTCGTCCAAGCAACTGACGACACTGGACTGTGTGCAGCTCCCGCCGAGCACCGAGTCCTTGATCCCGAAGAAGTACTGGGTGTCCGTGTTGGTCTTGTCGAGCGAACTGTAGTAGCGGCCGGTCCCGAAGAAGATCCATACCTTCGCCGTGTCATCCAGTGTCACGGTGGGCGCAGCCACGATCGGACCGACCGCCGTGCTCCCACCAGTCGGGAACGTATCGATCACTTCGGTCGGAACCCGATTGCTCCCGGAAGCGATCCCCCACGTGGACGTCGAGCAGGGAGCGCTTGAGCAAGCCCCCATCGTCAACCGATACATTTTGCCCGTCCAGATGCCGCGACCGCTGCTGGTCGGATCGATCGTCCGTCCGACATAGACCGAGTCGGCGCGATAATCCAAATCGCGGTCCAGCGTGATCAAGTCCGCCATGAATGAATACCACGAACCAATAGGGAGCGTGGTCACCAAGCTGTTGTTCGTTCCCGGCCCGGTCGCCAGATCGACTGCGTAGAGCTTGGCGGCCTGCGCGACACTCCCATCGTACCCGGTCACGCCTGATCCGAAGACCACGTACCATTTGGCGTTCGTATTGCTCGTCTTCCCGTCACTGGACGGACTCATTCGCACGACTGTCGGATAGCTTGTCGCCAGGCCTTGATCCGACGACGAGAAGGACCAGAGTAACTTGGGCGGTACCTCGGGATTGGTAATGTCCAGGACGAAATAGGCGCTGTAGAACGTGCGGATGGTCCCGCCGATATCCACTGTCATCGGAGGCGCGCCCGTCCCGGCCACGCAATTGCCGCAACTCCCTCCCATTCTGAATCCGCCGATGAGAATCGTGCCCCACCCGTTCGGATGATCGGCATCGGGAGTAAAGATACGCACATCGGTCACCTTAGGTTTGAGATCGACATAATAGACATGCGTATAGTCGCTCCTCGTCAACCACTGGAGATGTGGAAGGAGCTGATAAGGGATAAAGCCCCACAGCTCTTCCCCCAGCAACTTGCCGCTTGTGTTGTCGTTGGGATTGCGGGTAAACCACCCGTGCTCCGTCACCGTGGTCGTGCTGGGATCATCGCCACGATGATAGAACCCGGCGTTGAACGCATGGAGCATGCCGTCATTGGCTCCGACATACGCCACTTGGCGCCGGTTGCGGTACTGCTGAAAGAACACCGTGTAACTCGAGTCGCCGTACAGCACGTCGAAGCGCTCCTTCGGCGTCGCGACCACCGTCGGCGTGGAATGAATCGGATCACCCAGCTTCCAGACCTTCAAGCTGCCGCCGACGGTGAGCTGTCGATCCCGGAGACCGGCGATCTGGTCCCCTCTGACGAAATTGATGATATTGTCGGCCGTATAAGGAGCGGCCCCGGCTCGCAAATATGGAGCCAACGTCGCCGAGTTGGCGGTGGTAAAGTCCATTTGTTCGCCCGCATCAACCACGCCGTTGTTATTCAAGTCGACCCAGGTGAGCAAAGTCCGGTTGCCCGATGGGGTCAACGCCAGTTGTTGTCCGGCTTCCCAGATTCCTTTGACCTCTCTCAAGGTTACGGTCTCGTAGGGCGTCGTACTGTCGGCCTTGCCGTCGCCGTTGGTGTCGCGGAAACGATCGACAAACACGTTCCCGGTGCCCGAGTCGAAACGGGTCTGAACGATGCTGTCGTTCTGGTAAATGAGCCGAGCATCTCCATCGGTGTCCTCCCGAAGATTCCCGAACGTGTCCAGGAACAGCCCTTGGGTATAGCCGGTCCACTTCACATCCCTAAACCCTTCGAAGAGGAGAGGGTAGAAATAGGACTGGTAGAGCGATCCATCACCGGTCGATGACGTCGCAAGCACGGAGACCGCCGTCCCGGACGCGCTTCTTTGGAGAATGCTGGTGATGGCGGCCATGAGCTTCGCGCGAAGATCGTCGGCATCAGCCGATTCGAAATACGTGTCCGGCAACCCGTCGGCACCCAGTGCTCCTGTGTAGTTGTTATACCGATCATATTCCTCCGGGAGATCGGGTAAATTGTTCCCATTGCGGTCCTCGAATCCCCCGGCTTTCGCGGTCGTCTGGAGAATCTCGCGTCCGATCGCCTGACCGAACGCGTAGAAGCTGTAGATGATGAGATTCTGATTGCCTGACAGGTCTTTTCCTGACTCATTGATGACCGGTATCGTCCCTTGTCGAATATCGGTGATGTGCGCCCAATAGGCCACGTCGTCAAGATAGTGAGAGCCGTTATTGGGATAATTTGTCTTGTGCGGCGTACAGGGATCCGTATTAGGGCTGCTTGTACAATGCGCGCCATGGACGCTGTGCCCATAGTCTTGCAATGCAGAAGGAACGTTTAAGTCCTGTGTCGGCTCACCGTCGGTGAAGATGATCACAAAGCTCTTGCAACACGGCACATATTGCGCCGTGCCTGCCCACTTGGGAGACGTGAAGTAATACGGATCGCGGTTCGTGACCGTATAGGAATAGTCGGAGTTGGTGTATGCGGGCGGAATCTGGGCAAAGTACCGAGTCGCCTCGTACAACGATTCCGCCAGGGGTGTCCAGGTGGACGGCGTCGTTGCCTCGATCGCCGTAATCATGTTTTGGACATTCCCCCCGACATCGTTCAAGACCTTTCCGCCGTCACCGTTACCTTTAAATTGCATCAACCCCCACCGCGCCTTGTCCCCCACTTCCTGAATCACACCGGTGGCATTCTCGAAATGGTCGATTCTGATCCGCCACGGGCCTGATTCGGCATACGAATCTCCATCGCTACAGCTCGAGCTGCCGGGTTGCGTCGAATCATTGTCGAGACAAAAGTTCCCCTTGAGGGTCCCGCTGCTCCCCATCATGTGGAAATACAGCGTACCGCCCGCTCCTGGGAGGTAGGTGGAGGGCACCCTCCCGTTCGCATCGGCATGAGGCACCGACGTGGTTTGATCACGGCAGCAGGCGCCGCTGTCGAAGCTATCCTGTCCGATGAGCTGGCGGCACCCTCCCATCGCGTCGCGCCCCCCCACCGAACAGGTTCCTCCCATCATCACCCACTTGACGATGTCGATCCGCCGCATCGTCGCATAGTTCAGCAGATTGCCGGACCAGAGGTACGGAGAATTCGTGCAGGTTCCCGGGGTCGCCGGATTGGCGGCAGGGTCGGGGATGAATTTTTCACTGCCATAGTCATAGCATTCCAGTGGATCGTACAGGCCGAAATAGGTCTTGTTCGGATCGAATGCCGTGGTTTTGTAGGCGGCTTCGTTCATGCTGCCCGAATTATCCATCAGCAACAAGACGTTGGGCGGGACCGCATCGGTAATGAACGGCGGCGATGCGGTATAGTCAGCCATGTTCTGGGCCTTGACGTCCACCGGCCACATCACAGCTTCTACCAGCACAAGCGACAGCACAATTGCCGTTATCTTCGACTGTGGTGTCATGGTATGCCGTTTCATGATCTGGCCTCCGCTTGTTGCTTTACTCAGCTACGATTCCACTTCCCTTCAATCCCGTGCTCCGTGAATCCTCGTCGGGTCATTTGGGAAGGACAATCACGATCTGATCGATCTGTCCCCCTTTCAGGTGATACTGGACTTGCACCCCGGGCTGCAGTTCCCGTTCGTCCCTCTCCCTCCCCTCGTCGTCCTTGATGATCACTTGGGGCTTGAGGGGATAGTTCGTGTTGTTGATTTGCAGCGTCGTTCCGCTTTTTACCGACGTCACTTGCCCCGATTGGAAATTGGTCAGAGACGCGGCTGATTGCCCTGTTTGTGCCACGGCTGTCTGAATTTCCGTACCGGACGCGCCGCTGATCACAAAAGCCGCGACCACCGAGGAAAGGACAAGCCGGCAGTGCGTAGATCCTGTCCACAAGTTCATGGTCATTCCTCCTACAACTTTTTCTGGCAGCTTTCGCCCGTCATGGTGCAGGCATAGATCGCGGTGATTCGACTGCTCGCGCCGGTCGCGACATTTCTTGCTACGCAGTTGACTCGATAGAGGATGTCGACACCGCCCGCCGAGGCCCCTCCGGCCGTTCCTTCATATCCACCGAACATTTGCATACCGGAGCCCGCTTTCGCTTTGGCATACAGCCGGTCGATGTCGCCGTTCACGGTGTAGGCTCCCACGGTTTGCACAATGTTCGGCACAGCGGCGGCTCCGTCGGGAAAATCGGTGTTATTGTCCGACTGCCCCATGATCTCTTGATTGAGAACGGCGGAATTGGTTTGCGGCACAGGGCCAGGCGGGGCCGCGTTGCTCAAGAAAGTCGCCGGTAACGAACCCTGGTCGATGGTTTGCTGAATGATGTTCACCGCCGTTCCCAAGCACGATTCGGCCGCGCTGGATGCCGCTTCACTCGTTCGCACGAGACCCGCAATCCGATTTTCCAGCCCGCTGACCGTCACGGCTGCGACTCCCAGCACAGTCAGTATCAACAGAAGGAGCATGACCGTCAGGAAGGCGACGCCTCGCTGGTTTTCGATCAGCCCATGCCCGGTTTTCCTCATCTCTCGACGGTCTCCACTCATCGACTATTCGTTCAGAGCCCCAGGTTCCTTGTCTGGACGGTCCGAGTCAGCACCCGCCGGCGGAACTGCGGATAGGTGGTGGCATCAAAGTTGGCATCGGCGGCATGGTTGTGATCGCTGATGACGAGCGGCCCGGCGGTCGCCACGATCGCGGTCCGACCTTCTCCGAGTCCTTGATCAGCCACGGTCTGCCGAGCCACGATGTTGACCTGGACGAGTCGGATTTTGTCCGGAGTCAAGGGTGCAATAGTCCAGGAGCTGTTCGTAATGAAATCGGCTTGGTCGAACGTCCCGGATGCGTTCTGGTCATCGACCACTCCGTCCGCAACTCCACCATTCACTGCCGCATTACAGCCGTCACAGGCATATGCGAATTGGATATCCTCAATTCCGTCCGTGATCGGCGCGCAGGGGCTGGCCACGACATCACAGTTCAGGGCGACCGTGATGCCTCGCACTAGGCAGGGCGCATTTCCGCCACAGACCGCGTTATTATCGGGAGGACGTATCACCTGATACGTGACGCACTGGAGCAGATAGACCGGGGTCCCCGCGAGGAATGTCGCCGGGGGAGCGATCGTGTTGGAGAGCGTCAACGTGTCGCCGCTGATCGTGCTGACAGTCGCCGTGACCGTTCCATTGATCGAAATTTGCGCGGTTGTCGGCGACGCGGTATTGAGACCGGCCGCCACCATATTCGCCACTGCGCCGGCTTGCAATGTGATTTGATTGAAGCCGGGCCCGACGGTGTTGGCGAGCGTCCATAAAGGCGCCAGCGAACTGGTGGTCGGAACGACCAGTGAGATGGAATCCGGACCTGCATCGGCTCCGCCTGGGCTGTTGTCCGCAGGAACAATGGCCTGAGGAGCTCCCGCCAGTGCACAAGCGCCCACTTGGCCGGTCATGCCGAATCCGGCAAGCTTGATATCACGAGAAACCACCTCCATCGCCACCCGCACATTCTGTTGCGTATCCACCGTTTGATCGTTGGCGCGAGCCGCCTTGTTGGTCGTATTCAGCGCCGTAAAACCCGCCGCGACCACGACGAGCGTGACGAAGATCCCCGCCATGAGTTCGACGAGTGTGACGCCGTGCGCCTCTTCGTAGATTCGGCTTCGATTCATTCCGAACGTCTTCATTCCGGCGCCACCACCGTCGTCAGTGTAAGAGCCTTGTTTCGTGTCATGCTCGTCTCTCCGCGCACAGAGCCGCTCCAAGTGATCGTCACCGTCACCGAGTTTTGATTCAGGGGCGGCGTGATCGGCCCGATCGCCGTTACGGTGACGCGCCCCTGCACGCCGGTGAGACCGGAGGCGTTCAACAGCGCCTGCCACTGGGCATAGTCGCCTCGAGCCATGGGTTGACTTGTCGGCGGCTGGGTCCCAGCATTCAACGTGTCGATATTGTTGTAGGCCACAACGTTGCGCCGGTTGAATTGAATTCGCTCGATCATGTCGGCCGCAAGGTTTGTCACCCTCGTCAGCTCGTTTGCGTCCACGTTTCGGCCAAACGAGATAGCCTGCATCCCAGAGAGCGCTAACAGCCCGGCGCCAAGAATCACCGCCGCGATCATGCCTTCGACCAGCGTAAAGCCCGACTGCGTTGAACGCTTCGCGTGCATGCCTTTCCATTCCGTACTCAACGATACTCTCACGCCTTCAGGGGCAGGTCGGGCTCGCGCACCAGGTCGCTTTCCCGCCCGGAGTGACTTTGATCGAATACGTCAATCCTTGATTATTCGTCACCGTGATCATCTGGTTTCCCGCGCCGCCGCCTGACCGGAGACCAAGCGAGTTAAACTGCACCGGTCCTCCCCCGACGTTGGTCACGTGGACCATCATCGACTGCGTCGGCAACACCTGCGCGCCCGACACGTCTGCGGTCGCCACAGTGACCCGCCCCGCCGCCGCGGTGACCGTGACGTTGACCGAAGTATTTCTGTTCATGGCCGCCAACCTGGCGAGGGCCAACTGGCCGGTGATCTCGGTGACCGCCTGTCGTAGCTGGTAACGCGCATTCCATTGCGTGTAACTTGGAACCGCCAACGCCGCACCGATCCCGATGATGGTGATGACGGTCATCATTTCCACCAACGTAAATCCCCGTTCTTCGGGGACACGGACTTGGCGGGGCTTCGGCAGACTGGTAGACATAGCGCCATAAACGTGAGCAAGTGCCATGCCCTTAGATTTAGGAGGAAACGATCTCTCAACTTATTGATTTCACGTTGTTACCCCTCATTCGATGGAGTACAAATTCGCGCTCTGTCGGTCATTTTTTATGACAATTTTCGTCATGAACTTGTCCGCCACACGCGCTTGTAAGGCCGCGAATGACCTTGGGGAATCCAACCATTCCCGCTACCGGCAAACAGGCGGCCGGGCGGTGGTTTCGTTGGCTGACTTACACATGAGAGCTCGGACCTGAGTGGATGCGAATGCGACCGAAGATGAGCGAGGTGGCGCGGGACGCAGAGATGAAGGGCGCTTCTCGCGGCTTACCGGCAGGTTGACACAGACGACGTCATTTCAGGGCGACGGCTCTGACCTGTTTGAACGTCGTCATGCCTTTGAGCACTTTTTCAATCCCGTCCTGGACTAAAGTCGTCATCCCTTCCTTCATCGCAAGGGTCAGCATCTCATCGGTTCTGGCTCTCGATTGGATGAGATTCTTCATATCTTCCGAAGCACGCAGCAATTCATGCAGCGGCACGCGCCCCCTGAATCCGGTTCCGTTGCAGGCGTCACAGCCCCGCCCGCGATACAACCGGAACTCGTCGCTATACTCGACACCCAGCTTCGGCCAATGCTTCGCTCCATAACTCTGGACCAGTTCGTCATATTCGTACCTTGTCGGGTGATAGGCTTCCCGGCATTCCCCGCAGATGCGCTTACATAATCGCTTGGCCAGCACTCCCAGCATCGCATCGGCAAAGTTGAACGAGTCGCAGCCCAGGTCCAACAGGCGGGTCACGGTCTCCACCGCGCTGTTGGTGTGGAGCGTGCTCAACACCAAATGGCCGGTCAGCGACGCCTCGATTGCGATGTCGGCGGTTTCCTTATCACGCATTTCTCCGATCATGATCACATCCGGGTCGGCCCGTAGAAACGCCCGCATCGCAGCCGCGAAGGTGAAACCGATCTTGGGGTGGACTTGAACCTGACGCAGACCTTCTTGAGAGATTTCGATCGGATCCTCCGCCGTCCAAATCTTTCGCTCGTCGGTATTAATGTGACCCAGAATCGCGTGCAACGTCGTGGTCTTCCCGGAGCCCGTTGGTCCGACACACAAGATGATCCCATAGGGTTTCTCGGCCAACCCCTTGATGGCCGCGAGCGTCCCTGAAGAGAAGTCCATGGCTTCCAAAGGCATCGGTCCTTTGGCCGTAAGGAGGCGCATCACCACGTCTTCGTTGGAACCGGCCGTGGGTAGGGTCGCCACCCGCAACTCGATCTGCCGCTCCTTGTTGAGCTTAAACCGAATCTTACCGTCCTGCGGCTTCCGGCGTTCGGCGATGTCCAGATTGGCCATGATCTTGATGCGGGACACGACCGCACGTCGATAGGCGGGCGGGATCTTCATATACGTGAAGCAGGTCCCGTCTACCCGGAAGCGCACCGCCGTTTCCTTGTGATCGGAATACGGCTCGATGTGAATGTCGGAGGCACCCCGACGGTCGGCCTCAGCGATGATCTGGTTCGTCAGCCGAACGATCGCGCTGTCGTTTTCATCGATGACCGCAATGCCTGCATTCTCGCACTGCTCCACCTGCGCCTCGCTGATGAGTTCGACGAGGATATCGCTGATTGAACCGGTCGCCACGTGGTCTCTCGCGGCCAGGAGAAACTGCTCGATGTCCCGCTTGAGGCCGACCGCGAATCGGATAGTCAGACCGGGGAAGGCGCGCCTGATGTCCCAGATCTTGCCCATGTCGCGAGGGTTGTCGATCACCACCTCCAGCCAGTTGTTGTCCCGTCGCAACGGAATCCAATGATTCCTCTTGAGATAGTCGTGACTCAGATTCCTGAGCAACTCGGGATCCACGACTGTCCGGTCATCGTAAGGAATGTAGGGACATTGGTAGTACTCGCCCAATGACCTGCCGAGTTCCATTTTCGGCACATGATAGGCATCGAGTAAGAGCGTCTCCAGATCGATGGCGCGCCTTCGCGACTCTTCGATTGCAGCCTCGAGATCGGCGGACCTCAACAGGCCGTTGCGGAGCAGGTACTCGAACATTCCCGTTTCCACCGTCGACGCCTGTGGTTTCCACATGTTTCTCCCTTTCACAATCGATCGATCGCTGACAGCATTTCTCGAACATGCGGCATCGTGACGATTTCCGATTGTCGCGATCATGGATCACTCCTCATCCCTGAAGCATGGTCCCCGTCCATTCAGTCGCTCATATACTCGGTCGAGCACGCATCAATATTTATTTGAGTTGCCAAGTGCCAGCCGCCAGATAGACCAACGGAAGTCCGCGCACGAGCCCGCCGAGCAGATCGTGGTTGTACCAGACTTCGAGTGCGTTTCCTGTCCCTCCGGTTTCTCCGAGCGAACCGGCGGCGAGCACTGCGCCATAGACCCGCGGCCGGCCTTCGAATAGCAAGTTGCCGGCGGTGTACAACACCCCCTGGAGATGCACTCCGCTCAACTGAACCGGCACCCGAGTCGCCAAGGAAGAGAGCCCCTCGCGGGGCGGGCTAAGAGCCGGCACTGGCCGCCCCGGTCCGCGCGGCTTCCACGATACATGCGCATTGACCACGAACAGCCCTTCCGCATAGTCTGTTCCCACGGCGAGCATCCCCAAATTGTCGGCTCGCGGCGGCTGCTGGTCCACCGTATCGATGAACACAAGCCCGCGATGATCCCCGACGCCGCTGGCAGCAAACACCTCGTCCACGGTCACCCCGCGCCCCGGCTCGACGATGCCGTCGGCGTAGAGCAGGCCGTCCCGGTCTCTCGCGTAGTAACGCCCGTACAGCAGCGCGGCTTGCTTGAGGCTCTCATAGTCCCACTGATCCATACGTAATCCCGGAACAGGTTCCTGTCGCGGATGCACATTCGCGGGCATAGAGGCCCCAACCGCCGGAGTCGCGGTCACGAACAACGTCGCGCCGCCGATCCAGATATCGACCCATCTGTCTTCGCGGCGCGTCATCTCCGAATACGATTGACCCGTGACCGGCGCGAGGTCTGTTTTGAGCGGCACTGCGTCGAACGTCTTCCACCGGACATCCCCTCCCAGTTTCATGTCACCCCAATGGACCTCAACCGGCGCGGACGCGCCTCCGGGGGAGGTTGCGAGGAGACCGGCCGCCTGGACGGCCGCTCGGACGGCGGGAATGGTGCGGGTCCCCATCTGCACCGACACGGTTCTGGAGAGCCCTGATGATCCGGGCGAGACGGCCGCTGCCGTTGCTTCAACCGTACACAACAATCCAGGTCGAATCGGCCCATACACCTTGAGCTTCAGCACACGGCCCAGTCCTCGCAGCGAGCGAAACCACCCGGAGGTCGGCCCGTTTAACAGCGCATCCTGGGCTGGCTGCGTCGCGTCGAACAGCACATCCGGCTTCTCGGCGGTTCCCATAAATTGCGACCGCCCCTGCGCGTCGAAAAACGACGGGCCGCTTCCAGGCAGTTCGAATCGTTTCATAAACAGCGCGCCTACCGGTCCCTCCGGCGCAGAGCCGGGATCGTGGAACCACGCCATCACCTGATCCACTGCGGCCTCGGCCGCATGTTGCGCCGTCCTTTCCTCTCTCGTGGCGCCGGCGCTCTGAATCTCGATGCCGGCCAAATTCACGGACGTCAGCCCCAGCACGGAGAGGATGAGGAGTGCCAGCAAGACTCCCAATAACGCGATGCCCCGTTCGTTCACCGATCCGCAGTTCATGATTGACCTCCCTTACCCACGAAGTCCGATGTCATGGGTCACGATCGCTCGCCCGCGACCGACCGCCACTTCCACACGAACCCGGGCCACGCGGTCCAGCGCGTGGGCGGGCCTGCCCTCCCGATCGAAATACTTCAGCTCGAAATGCGCGACATCGCCGATCAGCGTGCCGGCGCCGCCGTCCACCATACGCATGACCCGGGCCGCGCCGCGCTCGTCCCGTCCGAGGTAGTAGCGCACATCGTTGGAGACGGAGACGACGCTGCCCGGCGGGAAGAACTGTCCCAGCGGAGCGGCGAGCGTCAGCCTGGCGCGCTGACCGTCCTTGGCCAGTCGCCCTTCGGCGCACCGTTCCGCCGCACACACTACGATACGCTTTCCCTTGGGCCAGTCGGTTCCGTCACCGACCGGCAGCTCCTGCTGGCCCGCCATGACCGGCTGAGCCAACGTCGTGACATAGCCTCCGAGGTTCGCCGCAAACTCGACTTCCTGAGAGTCGGCTTTGCGCACAGTTCGGTCGGCGGGAGAGAAGCCGGATCCGGCCATGCGGAGTTCGCTGCCCATGACCTCCAGTCCCAGACGAAGATCCTGATGGCGGGCGATGGTGTCCTGTTGGGCATGGAACCGTGATTGGCAGTGCTTGAGTGTCTGCAGCACGGCCGAGAGGACGACCGCACCGGCCACCAAGCCGATCAACAATTCGAGCAGCGTCGTTCCTTGTTCATCTCCCAGCCGCCTCGCCATCATCATGATGCTCCCTCTGTTCACGTGCTCGGGAAACGTTCTATCGCAGACCGACGAACCGCGGATTCGCCCGCACCGTGCCGAGCCGCACTTCTCGGCGTTGACCGCTCGCCGACGGATAGTCGGCTCGAACGTGGATCACAACCGATCCGACATACGCAAGAGGACCGGGATGGTCCATCGCAACCGTCCAGACGAGACGGATCTCCTTGTGATCAGAACTCGCCGTGTAGACCCGATCGCCCGCGATCTCGTCCGGCTCAACCCCGTCATCGCGCATGGTCGCATCGGGCAGACCATCCGCATCCCAATCCTCCGTGAGGAGCAGATTCCACGCCACCGCCCGCTTGACCTCCAACTTGGACTCCGCCAATGCCAGCGCGCGTGTCCGTGTGACTCCCTCACGAAGCCCGCGATCGGCCCATTCAAAGGTCGTCATGGCGCCCAGCAATCCAATGGAGAGAATCACCATGGCGATCATAACTTCGATGAGGCTGAATCCCCTCCGGACATCCTCCGCCAGGGCGGCAGAGCGGAATGGCTTCGATTGAAATCGGACACCCGCCGTGCTCATGACAGGGCGACCCTCCCCGTGATGCCGACAGTGATCGACCGTCGCTCGCCCGATCGACCACGCAGCACGATCGTGGTGGGAGAGGCGGAGCGCCCGCTGGGATGAAACAGGATTTGTGTGCCGCCGCTGAGTCCCTCGACCACCGTTCCCTTGCCGCCGTACTGATACGCGCGAAGCCGATGGCCGGAGACGTCAGCCCGTTCGGTTCTCATGCTCGCGCTCCCCAGATCGAACACCACTCGAACCCGTTCCCGGCGTCCGATCGCAAGCTGGCGGGCAAACCGCAG
Organism: Nitrospirota bacterium; assembly: GCA_040755395.1. Classification (NCBI taxonomy): domain Bacteria; kingdom Pseudomonadati; phylum Nitrospirota; species Nitrospirota bacterium. Next base: position 162,551 of record JBFMAX010000004.1, on the reverse strand, counting down.
CTCGGCCGCGATCTCCGTCATCACCGCCTTCTCCTGTTGTCGTGCGGCCAAAGCCAGGAAACTTTCTCCCCCCCAGACGGTCGCCAGACCAATGATGGCGACCACCACCAGCAACTCCGTGAGGCTGGCTCCCGCTTCCCGGACTAAGCCTTTTTGAAGGAGCGCGTCGGAAGGCATGTCTCGCATGATCGAAGCCTCTTTCTTTTATTCGCTCGCCACCATCGGCCGCAGGATTTTCCAAAAGCCGTGCCGCGCCCACCGACAACCGAAACGGACAAAAGCATCCCGATGGTCGAAACCGTTCATGCGCGGTTCGCCGCACGGGAAGCGGGAAATGCGCGGTGAGCGTTATGAGAGGCGTGCAGCGGGTAGGAATAATCTGACAACGGACCGGGAGGTGACTGTCATAGTTCGGATACAGGCCGATGCCGGATTAGATACAGCTTGAACCGATGATCAAGGGACATATGCGGAGAGAAGCGTCGACGAAAGGGTCCCGGCGAGATCATTCAGGCGGAGCGACCAAGTTGAAATACCATTCGAGCAGTGGCTCATGGAAAAAGAGGGACAGGACGGCGCCAAGCGCCAGAAAGGGACCGAAGGGGATGTATTCATCTTTCTTGATCACGTTGAGGGAGATCAGACCCACCCCCACGACAGACCCGACCGACGCGCCGATCATGACCGTCAACAGGGTCGCCTTCCATCCCAGAAAGGCGCCGATCATGGCCAGGAGCTTGATGTCGCCTCTCCCCATGCCTTCCTTCCCGAAGAGGTAGGGGCTGACCCAAGCCAAGAGCCACAACAGTCCCCCGCCGACCAATACACCCAAAACCGAGTTGACCAACCCCACCGGCAGGATCGTGGTCGCGCAGAGCAGTCCGATCGGAATACCGGGGATGGTGACGGCGTTGGGAATAATTTGGTGGGTGAAGTCGGTGCCGGTCACGACGAGCAGCGCGGAAAAGAGGACCGCGTACACCGCCGACGGCCATCCGACACCGAAATGCCAGAAGATGACGCCGTACCCGACCGCATTCGCGGCCTCGATGAGCGGATAGCGGAATGAAATCGGCGCGCCGCAGGCCCGGCACTTTCCTCGCAGCGCGAGGAAGCTCAGAATCGGGATATTGTCATACCACGCAATCGGCCGAGAGCACGACGGGCAACGGGACGAGGGCCAGACGATCGACTCCCCCCGCGGAAGTCGGTAAATGCACACGTTGAGGAAGCTGCCGATGAGCGCTCCGAAAACGCCGATGACCATATACAGAGGGATCGAAACCATGGAGTCAATCCCGGTTTGTCTGCCTAAGCAGAGTCAGGCAGGCATGGTTGTCTTAGCGATCACACCTAGAGCAAAATTTCTCAGACAGAAAATACTTGCATTTGCCCTAGCGATCCAGGTTATTTATACATTCGGAAGCCTTCTCCGCCCATGCGGTGCTTTGTGGCCGCAGAGACTTGAGAACCTCATACAGTCTTGTGATGAACCAAGAAGGAGAACCTGACATATGCCAAAGGTGAAAGTCAGTCCTCGAAACCGTGCTCGGAAAGCAACGTTGGAGCTCGTTCCGCCCAGACGTAAGCGGCCGGAAGCCCTTACCAGCCGGGAACAAGAAATCCTTGAATTGATCTGGTCGGGGTTCAAGAATAAGGAAATCGCCCAACGGCTGAAGATCAGCGTCAAAACTGTGGAGGCGCACCGGGCCAATATGATGAAGAAGGTCCGGGTGTCGAACACCGCGCAGTTGCTCAAGGCGGCGATCCAGGGGGGAATGATCAAGATCCGCTAGCCTCGGCGGCGACGGGAGCGGCCCCGGAGCGCTGCCGGACCACTTCAAACAGCGTCACGGCCGCGGCGGCGGAGACGTTGAGGGAGTTGACCCGGCCGTGCATCGGAATCTTCGCCCGGTCGTCGCATTTGTCTAACACTCCCGGGCGGATCCCTCTTCCCTCTCCTCCCAGCACCACCGCAATGGGTCCCCGAAAGTCGAGCGCTGTGTAGGGTTTAGGCGCTCTCGGGTCGAGTCCGTACACCCACAATCCGGCGGCCTGCAATTCCTCGATCAGACGCGACAGGTTCTGCGCACGACCGACTCTGACATGATCGAGCGCTCCGGCCGACGCCCTGGCCACTGCTCCCGTGAGCCCCGCCGAGCGCCGATCCGGCACAAAGACCCCGTGCACGCCGGCGGCGTCGGCCGACCGGAGCACCGCGCCCAAATTCTGCGGATCTTCCACGCCGTCCAGGATGACCACGAACGGCGGCTCGTTGCGCGCGCGGGCGCAGCCCAGGATCTCGTCCGTCTCGGCATAGGCTTTGGCTGCGATCACGCCGATGACGCCCTGGTGCCGCCCCTCGTGCACCAGTCGATCCAGCGCCGGCCGAGGTTCCACATGAACGGGAACTTGCTTGGCGCGAGCGAGCTGCACGATCTCGGCGAACTGCCGATCTTGGCGGAGCACCAAAATCCGCTGGAACGGCCGAGCGCCGGCCTGCAGCGCTTCCCGGACCACATGCAGCCCGTAGATGATGTCCGCGGACTCACCGCTTCCAGCGGGTCGTGCCGTCTGGCCGGTCTTCCAGGATGATCCCCCGGGCCGCCAGCGATTTCCTGATTTCATCCGCTTTCGCAAAATCTTTTTTCTTCCGCGCCTCGTTCCGTTCGGCGATCAACCGTCCGATTTCCGTATCCTCGAGCGATGGGCTCGGAGCTTCCCGCTCCGCAAACGAAATCCCTCCTCGCGTCGCAAACTCCCACTCCTTGACGCCCAATTGGAACAGACTCAACACCTGTCCCAAGGACCGGAAGGTTTCACGGACCTGCGCTCGATGCGCCCGGGACAGCCCTGTTTTCAGCAACTGGTTGGCGGTCGACCGGAACTGTTGAAAAGCCGCCAGCGCGGCCGGTGTATTGAAGTCATCGTCCATGGCTTCACGGAACGCGTGTTGGAGCTCGTGCAGAGCTGGGGACAGCTTGTCGGCCACACCGCCCTCGGCCGGGGACTCCTCCTCAAGCCTGAGGAAGAGATCGTAGAAGGCATCCAGAGCCCGTTTCGCTTCCTGCAAGGCTTGATCGGAAAAATCGAGCGGGCTGCGATAATGGGTGGAGAGAAAAAAATACCGCAACACTTCCGCGGTGACCGGCTCCCGATATCCCCACTTTTCGAAGACTTCCCGGATCGTGAAGAAGTTTCCCAGCGACTTGGACATCTTCTCCCGATTGACCTGCACGAACCCGTTGTGCACCCAGTAACGCGCGAACTCTTTGCCGGTGGCGGCGCAGGACTGGGCGATCTCGTTTTCATGATGGGGGAAGATCAGGTCCGCCCCACCCCCGTGAATATCGAACGTCTCGCCCAGGTGTTTCATCGACATCACCGAGCATTCGATGTGCCAGCCCGGCCGGCCCGGGCCCCAGGGGCTGTCCCAGGAAGGCTCGCCCGGCTTGGCCGCCTTCCAAAGGACGAAATCCATCGGATGCCGCTTCCGTTCGTCCACTTCGACGCGGGCGCCGGCCTGCATGTCCTCCAGCTTGCGCTTGGACAGCAGCCCGTAGGCCGGAAACTTCTCCACCTGGAAATAGACGTCGCCGTTGACCCGATACGCGACGCCGTTTCGGATCAATGTCTGCACCAACTCGATGATGTCGGCCATGTGCTCCGTCGCCTTGGGCTCGACCGTCGCGCAGCCGATCCCCAGACGTCCCATGTCACGATAGTAGGCGTCGATGTAGCGGGCCGTCACCGCCTGCCAGGGAATTCCGAGTTCGTTGGCGCGATTGATGATCTTGTCGTCCACGTCGGTGAAATTTTTCACGAAGGTGACCGCCAGCCCTCGATACTCCAGATACCGGCGGATCACCTCGAACACGAGCGCGCTCCGGGCATGCCCCAGATGGCACTCGTCATACACCGTAACGCCGCAGACGTACATCCGCACCGAGCCCGCGACGAGCGGCTCGAAGGGTTCCTTCCGGCCGGACAGGGTGTTGTAGATCTTCAGCACGAAGGAGGCCCCGATTTCAGATCAGCGCGGCGACGCCGCGGCCAATGCGACCATACAAAATAGGCGAGAACGATCAGGAGAAGCAACCCGATCACGACGTCTATCCGGTGAAAGTGCTCGCGCAACTGGCCCCATCGCTCGCCCAGCTTCAGACCGAGATAGGCCAAGGCATAACACCACGGCAGGGCGCCGACAAAGGTAAACACGACGAAGCGGACGACATTCATGCGAGCCACGCCGGCCGGCAGCGAGATGAAGGTCCGCACAACCGGCAACAGACGGCTCAGAAACACCGCCGCTTCGCCGTATCGGGCGAACCAGCGGTCCGCCAGGTCGAGGTCCTTCCGCGAGATGAGCAGATACGGACCGTACCGTTCCACGAACGGCCGCCCGCCCCAGACGCCGGCGTAGTAGGCCGCGAGGGACCCCACCACGTTGCCGAGCGCGCCGGCCAGCGTCACGCCGAGCATGGAAAACCGGCCGGTCGACGTGAGGTATCCGGAAAACGGCATGATGATCTCGCTCGGCAACGGGATGCACGCGCTCTCGATCGCCATGGTCAGCAGAATGCCGGCGTAGCCGCATTTCGAGATCGTCGCGATGATGAACCGGCTGAGTTCCGCGATGATGTGTTCGAGCAGCGAGACCAAGAAACGATCGTCCTTACCGGCGGCCGCGCGCGTGCGATGCAGGCCTGTTGTTTCCGATCAGCACTTCCCAATTCCGCAGCCGCTCCAGCACCCCGTAGTGCGTGATATCGAGGTGGATCGGCGTGATCGACACCATCCCCTGCCGGATCGCCTCGTGGTCGGAATCCTTCTGCCGACTCCAGGCGATACGCGTGCCGGCGATCCAATAATATTTCCGTCCGTGCGGGTCGACTTTCTCGACGATCGGGTTCTCGAATCGCCGGCGGCTCAGACAGGTGACCCGCACGCCCTTGATGGCGCTCAAGGGTCGGTCGGGGATGTTCACGTTGAGCATCGTCTCCTCCGGCAGGCCGTACTCGAGCGCCAAACGGGCGACCCGCTCGGCGTACCGCGCCCCAACGTCGAATCGGAATCGGTCGCCGCCTTCCTGAGAGACCGCAATCGACGGCACGCCGAGAATGGTCCCTTCCAGCGCCGCTGAGACCGTCCCGGAATAGGTCACGTCGTCGCCGAGATTGACGCCCTTGTTGATGCCCGAGACCACCAAACCCGGCGGTTTCGGCAGCACCACCTTGAGCGCTAAGTTCACGCAATCGGTCGGCGTCCCGTTCACCGCAAAGATCCGCTTGCCCAGCGTGGTCAGCCGAAGCGGTTTGTGCAGAGTCAGGGCGTGCCCGACCGCCGTTCGTTCCCGATCGGGAGCGACGACCCACACGGTGCCGAGCGCCCGCATGGCTTCGGCCAACGCGTGCAAACCCGGCGACGCCACACCGTCGTCGTTGGTTATCAGGATGTTCATGGACGGCGCAAAGCAATAAAAAAAGCTGCGCGGGGCAGCTTTCATAACCGTGAGGGGTAAGGCGTGAGAGGTGAGGAGATGCTGAGCTTGTCTTCCCTTACCCCTTACCCCTTACCCCTCACACTTCACCGCTTATTTGGTCGGGGCGAGCCGATTTGAACGGCCGACCACTCGCACCCCAAACGAGTGCGCTACCGGGCTGCGCCACGCCCCGACCGTGTTTTCCTCTTTCGATCGCCTGGAGAACCGACGCCGTTCGCCGATCTCGGCGAAGACGACGCATCAGCCCGGGTGAGACTCCAGGATGCGCAGGATCGCTTGGAGGTCTCCCCGTACCCGTTGCGCAAGCTCCCTCGGTCGAATCTGCCTGTGTGCATGGCGGCCACGACGCGCCCAGTACCGTTTCACCCCGGCGATCGTATGCCCCTCTTCGTACAGCATACGCTTGATTTCCAAAATCGTCTCGATATCGCGCTGGACGTACAGACGTTGGTTGCCTCGACTCTTCTTGGGCTTGAGAAAGCTGAATTCGGATTCCCAAAACCGCAACACGTAGGCCGGAAGTTTCGTGATGTGGCTGACTTCTCCGATCTTGTAGAAGACCTTGCTCCCCAGTCTGGGTTCACTCCCCATGACCGACCCTCGCGACTGGATCGCCGGCGTGTGCGAAGAGATTTACGAATTGACGTACTTCTTGAAAACCTGGCTGGGGCGGAAGGTGACCACCCGGCGCGGCGTGATACCGATCTCTTCCCCGGTGCGCGGATTGCGTCCTTTCCGGGCCCCTTTACTGCGGACCACGAAATTCCCGAACCCCGCAATCTTGACCGATTCTCCTTTTTGCAAGACCGACTTGAGCAGGTTCAGGATGAGTTCGACGATGTCCGCGGCCTCATTCTTGGACACTCCCACCTGTTTGTAGATCTCATTGGCGATATCAGCCTTTCTCATGCCGCCCCTCCTGACAACCTGCTTGCCAGTTCCTGTCCCGTCGCTCCGGCGAACCCCTTAGCCCTAACACGATTTTTCCATAAATTACGTGAGGTTATCAGCCGTGTCAAGGAGTTTTCTCGGACCCTGATCATGAATGCGGAGCGTCGCTCCCACGGAAGCGTTCCTTTTGGAGTAACTTGTATTCGATGCTGTCGGCCAAGGCCTGCCAACTCGCTTCCATAATGTTGTCCGACACTCCGACCGTTCCCCATTTGTCTTTGTGGTCGCCCGATTCGATCAACACGCGCACTTTCGATTCGGTGCCCTTGTTGGCCGTGAGGACACGGACCTTGTAATCCAGAAGCCTGACCTCGCGGAGCTGAGGGTAGAATTTCTCCAGCGCCTTGCGGAGCGCATGATCCAGCGCGTTCACAGGGCCTGCGCCCACCGCAGCCGTATGCTCGACCGCCTCGCCGACCTTGACCATCACGGTCGCTTCCGAGACCGGCGCGCCGGTCTCGTCTTTCTTTTCCACGATCACCCGGAACCCGAGCAGTTGGAACGACGGCTTATGGGTGCCCATGGCTTTGCGCATGAGCAGTTCGAAAGACCCTTCGGCCCCTTCGAACTGATAGCCTTGGCTCTCGCGCTCCTTGAGCGTGTTGACCAATTCTTGCAGCTTGTGGTGATTCTTATTCAGTTTGATGCCGTACGCCTCCACTTTCTCCAACAAGCCGCTTCGGCCGGCATAGTCGGACACCAGCATGCGTTGGCGGTTCCCGACCCGTTCGGGGATGACATGCTCGTAGGTGGCTGGATTCTTGAGGACCGCGTGGATGTGCACGCCGCCCTTGTGCGCGAAGGCCGAATCCCCGACATAGGGCTGATGCTTGTTGGGCATGAGGTTGGCGATCTCGGTCACGAACCCGGACACCTGCTTCAGATGGGCCAGCCGTTCGCCGAGCAACGGCCGTCCCATCTTCAGCTCCAGGTTCGGCACGATCGAACAGAGATTGGCGTTGCCGCACCGTTCGCCGATGCCGTTGATCGTCCCCTGCACCTGAACGATGCCGGTTTCAACCGCTACCAGCGAGTTGGCGACGGCCATCTCGCAATCGTTATGCGCGTGAATGCCGAGCGGTACGGCGATCTCCCGCCGCACCGTTTCGCAGATCCTGCGGATCTCCCACGGCATGGTCCCGCCGTTCGTGTCGCACAGGACGATCCGCTCCGCGCCCGCTTCCACCGCCTTCCGCAGCGTCTCCACCGCATAGTCCGGATTGGCCTTGTACCCGTCGAAGAAATGCTCCGCGTCGTAGAAAACCCTCCGCCCTTTGGAACGGAGATAGTGGATCGAGTCGCCGATGATCTCCAGATTCTTGGCCAAGGAAATCCCGAGCGCATCCGTCACGTGCAACCCCCAGCTCTTGCCGAAGAGCGTAATCGTCGATGTCTCCGCGGCAAGCAACGCCTGGATATTGGGGTCTTTCTGGACCGGATTACTGGCCTTCCTCGTCGAGCCGAAGGCGACGACCGTCGCGTGTCTCAGCGGAATGGTCTTGATGATCCGGAAGAACTCGATATCCTTGGGATTGGCGCCCGGCCATCCTCCTTCGATGTACTGCACGCCCAACTCATCCAGCTTCTGCGCCACGCGGACCTTGTCTTCGGCCGAGAAGCTCACATCCTCGGCCTGTGCACCGTCGCGCAGAGTCGTATCGTAGATCTCCAACGAAGGCGAGAGGCTAGCGCCGTGAGGCGCGGGGGTAGGAAGAGCTTCCCCCCTCTCGCCCCTCGCCCCTCGCCTCGCGCCCTTTTGCTTGCATGTCATGACGGCACCCGATCCAATCCGAAGGCGGCGTGCAAGGCCCGCATGGCGAGCTCGAGATATTTCTCATCGATCACGCAGGAGATTTTGATCTCCGAGGTGCTGATCATCATGATGTTCACGCCCTCCCGAGCCAGTACGTGGAACATCTTGGCCGCGACGCCGGAATGCGACCGCATCCCCACACCCACCAGCGACACCTTGGCGATGGCCTCGGTCACGGTCACCGACTTGGCGTCGATCTCCTTCGCGACGCGCTGCACGAGACTGACCGCTTTCCCCAGATCGACTCGCGGCACGGTGAACGAAATGTCCGTGAGCGAGGCCTGGCTCACGTTCTGGATGATCATGTCGACCACGATGTTGGCCTCCGCCACCGGCCCGAAAATGCGCGCCGCGATGCCCGGCTTGTCGGGAACCCCGACGATCGTGATCTTCGCCTGGTTGCGATCGCCGGTGACTCCGGAGACCGCCACGCCCTCCATGTCCGCATCTTCAGTCGTCACGAGCGTTCCCTTTCCTTCGGTAAAACTGGATCGGACCTCGACCGGCACCCCATACTTTGCGGCGAACTCCACCGAACGGCTCTGCAGCACCTTTGCGCCCAGGCTCGCCAGTTCCAGCATTTCCTCATACGAGATCTTGTCGATGCGTCTGGCGGCCGGCACGATGTTCGGATCGGCGGTATAGACTCCGTCCACGTCGGTGAAAATGATGCACCGGTCGGCTTTGAGCGCGGCCGCCAAGGCGACCGCCGTCAGATCCGATCCGCCCCGACCCAGCGTCGTCACGTCGGACTGCTCGTTGATCCCCTGAAACCCTGCCACGACCGGGATGACGCCTTCGGCCAGCGCGGCTTTGATCCGCTCGGCCGTCACGCGGGCGATGCGGGCCTTGGTGTGAGAGCTGTCGGTCAGAATCCCGACCTGTCTGCCGGTAAAGGACCGGGCGTTGAGCCCTCGCCCCCGCAGGTCCATCGCCAACAGCGCGATCGTGACTCGCTCGCCGGTGGACAGGAGCATATCCAGTTCGCGCTCGTCCGGCGAGGGCGTGACCTCGTGCGCCAATCGCAGGAGCCGATCGGTCTCGCCGCTCATGGCGGAGAGGACCACCACCACCCGGTGCCCGTCCCGGTGATCACGGGCGACACGGTCGGCGACACGATGGATTCGTTCGATGCTCCCGACCGACGTGCCGCCGTATTTCTGGACGATCAACGCCATGGCCCGTTCCTAACCGCGAGGGAACAACTTGGCGATCAACCTGGTGGCTTCGCGCGGAGGCGCGTCGCTGGAGTGGGCGTCCGTTTCGCTGAACCGCCGCGCGCCCGAGGCGGCCCTCGGTGTCGGCCCCTCCGAGAACGTATACAGCGCCGACGGGGCCATGGTCTTGTCGCTCCCCGTCACGGCCCGGTCCGAAACCAGCAGAACCCGGTAGGGTCCCCATTGCGACAGGCCGCTCAACACGGTCCCCACCACGTGTTTGTCGAACTCCTCGATCACCCGCAGCTTCGCTTTGGGATCGCCGCCGTATAGGACTTCATCGGGGATCGCCGAATGGACATACACCAGGTCTTTTCGGGCCAGCTCGCGAAGCGCTGCCTCGCCGAACGCCGTCAACGCCGGGCCGTCGGCTCCGCGTGAAACCACCGGTTCCACCGCCTCCAAGCCGGCGCAGATCCCGATCCCCCGATGCAGATCGCTCGAGGCGACGACGGCGCCCGAGACCCGGAACCGTTCCGTCAGGCTCGGCCAGGCGTGCGGGCGCCCGGGCCCCCACAGCCACAGACAGTTGGCCGGTTTCAACCCCGCTTCCCGCCGCTCGTCGTTGACGGGATGATCCCGGAGAATAATGAGGGCGGCTTCCATCAATTTCCGCAGGATATCCGCCCCGTCGCCAGTCGGCAGATAGTCGCCGATCGGACGGCCGACCGCTTGACGCGGATCCACACAGGTCGAGCGGGCCTTGCCTCCGACCCACACCATCAGGTGCCGATGGCCGATGCCGGGGTAAAACTGAATGGTCTCGGAGCCGAGTTGTTCATTGACCGCGTCGATCAGCTCGCGCGCCTGCTCCGTTTCGATGTAGCCGGCGGTCGCATCGTCCAGGATCACATGCGGGCCGAACTTCTTGATATCGGCCGTCGTCGACCGCCCGCCCGGTGTAGCTTCCGCGCGCAACGTGACCATGGTGCAACGGAACACGACATCATGCTCGCCGACGGTCACGCCAAGGCTGGCCGCCTCCAGCGGCGCCGGACCCGGATAATACTTGCGTGGGTCATAGCCCAGGATTGACACGCCCGTTACGTCGCTGCCGACTACCGGCCCGTCGAACGGAACGGTCACCAGCCCCAATTCTCCCTCTTGGGCCAATCGGTCCATGTTCGGAGTGGAAGCCGCCTGTAGGGGGGTTTTCCCGCCCAGTTCCTGATAGGGACCGTCGCTCATTCCGCTCGCGTGGAGAATCACGTATTTCATCGGGTCACGGTCCGGGTTAAACCTTCAACAGACGGGCCACATCGTCGCGGCTGGCTTTCACAGTCAGCGGCTGTCTCGACACGCCGATCGCCGTATCGGCGTCCTTCAACCCGTGGCCGGTCAACGTACACACCACCGTTTCGCTTTCACGCAGCGAACCAGCCCGGCTCAACTTGATGACCCCGGCCACCGAGGCGGCTGAAGCCGGTTCGCAAAAGACGCCGGCTTCCGCCGCGACCAGCGAATAGGCCCGCAGGATCTCCTCATCGGTGACCATGTCGATCAGGCCGGAGGATTCCCGCACCGCCTCGAGCGCGGAGGCCCAGCTGGCCGGATTGCCTATCCGGATCGCGGTCGCGATCGTCTGCGGCTCCTCCACCACCCGGCCGAGCACGATAGGTGCGGCCCCCGCCGCCTGAAACCCGATCATGCGCGGGACACGGGTGCACTGGTTGGCCGCGCGGTACTCCTTGTAGCCGCGCCAGTAGGCGGTGATGTTGCCCGCGTTGCCCACCGGCAAGACATGGACGCTCGGCGCATCGCCGAGTTGATCGCAGACTTCCATCGCGGCGGTCTTTTGGCCTTCGATCCGAAAGGGATTGATCGAGTTCACCAGCTCGATCTTGTAGGTGGCGGCCAGTTCCTTGACGATGGCCAACGCCTGGTCGAAATTTCCTTCAATCTGAATCACCGTCGCCCGGTGCATCATGGCCTGAGAGAGCTTGCCGAGCGCGATCTTGCCAGCCGGAATCAAGACGTAGACCGCCAGGCCGGCGCAAGCCCCATAGGCGGCGGCCGAGGCCGACGTGTTGCCCGTGGAGGCACAGATCACCGCCCGGGCTCCGGACTCCAGAGCCTTGGAAATCGCCATCGTCATCCCGCGGTCCTTGAACGACCCGGTCGGATTGGCTCCTTCGAACTTCAGATAGAGTTCGACGCCTGGCGCGATTTTCTTCCCTAGGCGCGCGGCATGAATAAGGGGCGTGTTGCCCTCGCCTAAGGTCACCACCGGCGTCTGATCGGACACCGGGAGAAACTTGCGATACTCGTTGATGACGCCGCGCCAGCGTGTCATAGGAAAGAAAATCGGTCAGTGACCGCGTCGAATCCGGTGGGGGACCTGCCTCATTCGTCATGCCCCTCAACGCGGATCAAGGTGGTGGGTTGAGAGATGAACGCCATCCGGTCGATCTCACGGAGGGCAGCCTGCACGTCTCGCTCGGTCGCCGTATGCGTCATGATCACGACCGGCACCGTTTGCCCTTCTTTGCGGCCCTGTTGCAGCACGGACGAAATGCTGATGCCATACCGCCCCAGGACGCCCGAAATCTGCGATAAGACCCCGGGCTTATCGAGCACCATAAATCGCATGTAGTACAACGAGCGGATCTCTTCGATCGGGCGGACGCGAAGCGGCCGCCGCTGATCCTGCCGGAACGAAGCCGGTGGCACCCGTCCGGTGGCGCCCGACAGCAGATTGCGGGCGATCGCGATGACGTCGCTCGCGACGGCGCTGCCGGTCGGCAGCGATCCGGCGCCCTGGCCGTAGAGGACGACGTCGTTGACCGCATCCCCGACCAATTGGATCGCGTTATAGACTCCCTCGACCTGCGCGATCGGCGAGGTCGACGGAATCATCGTCGGATGGACGCGGGCCTCGATTTCCCCGTCCAGAAATTTCGCGATGGCGAGCAGCTTGATTGCGAATCCGAACTCCTTCGCATAGGTGATATCCAGCGGCGTCAGCTTGGTGATCCCTTCCGTATAGATGTCCTTGAAGTTGACCGGCGTCCCATAGGCCAGGCTGACCATGATCGCCAGCTTGTGTGCCGAGTCGATCCCGGCCACATCGAACGTCGGGTCCGCCTCGGCATAGCCGGCCCGCTTGGCTTCTTCCAGCACCTCGGCAAATCCATGCCCCTCCTTGGTCATGCGGCTCAGGATATAGTTGGACGTCCCGTTGATGATGCCGTAGACCGAGAGAATCGTGTCGGCGGCCAGTCCTTCGACCAACGCGCGGATCACCGGGATCCCTCCGCCGACGCTGGCTTCGAAACCCAGATCGACCTGATGCCTGGCCGCGGCCTCGAAAATCTCTTCGCCATGGACGGCCAGCAACGCCTTGTTCGCCGTGACCACCGACTTGCCTTTCGCCATCGCATCGAGGATCACCCGTTTGGCCGCGTCATAGCCTCCGATCAACTCGATGACAATATCGACCGCAGGATCGTCGATAACCTGTTTCGCATCGGTCGTCAACATGCCGTCCGGCAACGCGATGCCGCGGTCCCGCGCGATGTCGAGGTCCGCGACGCGCACCAAGTCGATGGGCACGCCGACCCGCCGCCGAATAAGGGCGGCATGGCTCATGAGGATCCGGGCAACCCCCGTTCCGACCGTGCCGAAGCCGATCAAGCCTACTCCGATGCGCGATGTCATCGTTCGCTTCCGTCCAGCTTCAACACTTTCCGGATCCCCCTGATCGCCTGTCTGGTCCGGTGCTCGTTCTCGACGAGGGCGAACCGCACGTAGTCGTCTCCGCCCTCGCCGAAGCCGATGCCGGGAGACACGGCGACCTTCGCGTCTTTCAGGAGGAGCTTGGAAAATTCCAGCGACCCCATACCCCGGTAGGGCTGCGGGATACGGGCCCAGACGAACATCGTGGCGCGCGGCTTATCAACTGGCCATCCGATCCGGTTCAGCCCGCCCACGAGGACGTTCCGCCGCTTCTGATACAACTGCACCGTCTCCCTCACGCAATCCTGCGGGCCGTTCAATGCGATGATGCCGGCGATCTGAATCGGCTGGAAAATGCCGTAATCCAGATAGCTCTTGATCTTGGCCAGCGCCCCCACCACCTCGCGATTGCCGACGCAGAAACCGACCCGCCATCCCGGCATGTTGTAGCTCTTGGACAGCGTATAGAACTCCACGCCGATATCCTTGGCTTCCGGCACCTGCAGCAGGCTGGGCGCCCTATAGCCGTCGAAGACGATATCGGCGTAGGCTAGATCGTGGATCACGATGACGCCGTGCTCTTTGGCAAAGGCCACCACTTTCTTGAAAAATTCCAGGTCGACCACCGCCGTCGTGGGATTGTGCGGAAAATTGATCACGAGGATGCGGGGACGAGGGAACGTCTGCCGATAGACCCGAAGCAGGTCCTCAAAGAAATCGCTGTCTTGCCGCAGTTCGATACCCCGCACTTCGCCGCCCGCGATGATGAAGCTGTACATATGAATCGGGTAAGTCGGCGTGGGCGTAAGGACCACGTCGCCCGGTCCGATCATCGCCAGCGCGAGGTGGGCAAGCCCTTCCTTCGAGCCGATGGTGACGATCGCCTCGGTTTCAGGATCCAGCTCGACGTCATAGTTGCGCCGATACCAGTTGGTGATCGCATGGCGCAGTTTGGTAATGCCGCGCGATGCGGAATACCGGTGGTTCTTCGCCTTCTTGGCCGCCTCGACCAGTTTATCGACGATGTGGCCTGGCGTCGGCTGGTCCGGATTTCCCATGCCGAAGTCGATGATGTCTTCGCCCCTGCGGCGGGCTTCCAGCTTCAGGGCCTGAACCTGCGCGAACACGTAAGGAGGAAGCCGTTTGATCCGGTAGAATCCCTCCAGCACGAAAGCTCCTTCACCAGACGCGGGTCGGGGACGGGTTGACAGGACTGGGCTTCTCTTGGGTCTAAAAGGTGGCCTATTCTAATCGACCGGAACGATTTCAGTCAATTTTCGCCGATACTTGCAAGCTGTCGCCGGGACGAGCGATGGGACTCCTGGCCTCGTTCCGCCAGACCCGGCCGCCGGTCCTTGCTCGCCCCTGAGGTTTCTGTAATAATGCGCTAACTTTGCACAAACTCACAGAGATTTCTGAACTCGGCGCATCGGACGTTCCGTTCATCGCGGTGGAGGGACGACGTGGCGAGACTCGGCGTCAACATCGATCATGTGGCAACCCTGCGACAGGCGCGGGGCGGCGTCGAGCCGGACCCCATCGCCGCGGCCGTGCTGGTGGAACTGGCCGGCGCCGACGGGCTGGTCGTTCACCTTCGTGAAGACCGCCGACACATTCAAGACCGTGACTTGACTCAGCTCCGGGAGGTCGTCCAGACCAAGCTCGACCTGGAAATCGCGGCCGATGAATCCATGGCGAAAACGGCGCTCAGCGTCAAGCCGCACTTGGTGACCCTGGTGCCGGAACGGCGGCAGGAGCTGACGACCGAAGGAGGCCTGGATGTGGCCGGCCAGCGGGACAAAATCCAGAAAATCATCGAACTGCTCCACGACGGCGGCATTCCGGTCAGCCTCTTCATCGAGCCGGACCTCGCTCAGGTCAAGGCCGCGCATAAGGTAGCGGCCGATTACGTGGAATTGCATACCGGTCGCTACGCCAACGCGAAGCGCGCGAAAGAGGAGCAGCTCGAGGTCGAGGCCCTGTCGCAAGCCGCCAAGTTGGCCTACAAACTCGGGATGGGAGTCAACGCCGGCCACGGACTGAACTACCGGAACGTGAAACGGCTGACCCATATCCAGGAGATCGTCGAGTACAACATCGGCCACAGCATCATTGCCAGAGCCGTCCTGGTCGGACTCGAACGGGCCGTGCGCGAGATGAAACAGCTCCTCTCGTAATCCGGCGAAAGTGCCGTGGCGAGTGAGGAGGGATCGGGTTTCAAGCCGATTGCCTCACCCCCTGCCCCCGATGAAGATCGTCACCGCCGAACAGATGCAAGCCTTGGATCGCCGAACCATCCTGGAGGCCGGCGTGCCCAGCCTGACGTTGATGGAACGAGCCGGTGCCGGCGTGGTCAGCAACATGGAAGACGTGTTCGGCCGCTTGAGCGGGAAGACCGTCACAATCGTCTGCGGGAAAGGCAACAACGGGGGGGATGGGTTGGTCGTCGCGCGCCTGCTGACGAAGAAGCGGGCGCGGGTTCGAGTGTTTCTGCTGACGGGGGAGAAGGACCTCTCCCGCGACGCACGGACCATGTATCGCCGCCTTGTCCAGACGGCCGGGAAGTCCGCCGTGCGCACGCTGGGGTCCATCGAGCAACTCAAATCCCCGCTCGCTGAAAGCGAGGTGGTCGTCGACGCGTTGCTCGGGACCGGCCTTTCCGCGCCGGTCACTGGGAGCTATCGGGAAGCCATCGAGACGATTAACGAGGCCCAACGGCCGACGGTGGCGGTGGATTTGCCCTCGGGAATCCACGCCGACACAGGCTCCGTGCTCGGCGCCGCCGTCCGCGCGACTCTCACCGTCACATTCGGGCTGCCGAAACTGGGCCTGTACGTGGGACCCGGCATCGACCATGCGGGACAGGTGCGGATCGTCGACATCGGCATTCCGTCTTCGTACACCGAAGAGGTCGAGAGCCGCCTCTCGCTTCTGACCGAAGCCTTGATTCGTGGCGTCCTTCCCCGCCGTCCGCCGTCCTCGCACAAGGGCACATTCGGCCATGCCGCGATCATCGCCGGATCGGTCGGCAAAACCGGAGCCGCGGCGATGGCCGCCAAGGCCGCCTTGCGGGTGGGGGCCGGCCTGGTGACGGTGGCGACGCCGTCGAGCGTGAACGACACGCTGGAAGCCAAGTTGCTGGAAGCCATGACCGTGCCCATGCCGGAGACCAAGGCACGGACGCTGGCGCGATCCGGCCTCGACCGGCTATTGACGTTCATCAGCGCCAGGACTGCGGTCGCCGTCGGACCCGGGCTGACAATTCATCCGGAAACGGTCGAACTGGTCCAGACCCTGATCAGGCAGATGGACAAACCCGCCGTGCTGGACGCCGACGCCCTGAACGCCCTGGCCGGGAAGGCCTCTTTATTGAGGGAATGCAAGACGCCGCCGATTCTCACGCCGCACCCCGGCGAAATGGCCAGGCTGGAAGCGGAGGCGACGCCGCAATCAGTGAACGCGGATCGTATCGGCATCGCCAGTCGATTCGCCGCCCAGCGGGGCGTGGTCCTGGTGCTGAAAGGAGCCAGGACCGTCGTGGCCAGACCGGACGGCGCGGTCGCCATCTGCCCGACCGGCAACCCGGGCATGGCCACGGCCGGGACCGGCGATGTGCTCACCGGCATGATCGTCGGCTTGCTGGCCCAGGGCCTCAAGCAGTGGGAC
This sequence comes from Nitrospirota bacterium, assembly GCA_040755395.1. Classification (NCBI taxonomy): domain Bacteria; kingdom Pseudomonadati; phylum Nitrospirota; species Nitrospirota bacterium. Next base: position 145,726 of record JBFMAX010000004.1, on the reverse strand, counting down.
GCCGCTTGCGCCGCCACCTTTCTCCACGGTCTGGCGGGAGACATCGCGGCCGCCCGACTGGGTGTCGCCGGCATGATCGCCGGAGATGTCATCGATCAGATTCCCCATGCCCTCGTCCAAGTTTCACAACGCTAAGCATTCGGTCCTGTCCCCACGACGCGTGACGAGCGCGGCGCAGGCAACCTCGTTCGGAGACGGCCTCCGGTTTTTGTCCGCTTCCGTTACGGACACGGATCGCTTCGGTCGGGTGATCGGCCGGGCCCTGCGCGGGGGCGAGGTGATCGGCCTGTACGGGGACCTCGGAACCGGGAAGACGACGCTGGTCCGCGGGATCGCGGCGGGAATTCGCGCAGCAGCCCGCCTGGTCAGCAGCCCGACCTTCGTGCTGATTCACGAATATCACGGCCGGCTGCTTCTCGCCCATGCGGACCTGTACCGCATCGAGTCTCAGGATGACGTCGCGCAGACCGGGCTCTCGGACTATCTGGACGGCGAAACGGTCGCGGTGGTCGAATGGGCGGAGCGCGCCGGCTCGGAATTGCCGGACGATAGGCTGGAGATCCGCCTAACCCACAGAGGACGGGCGACCAGAGCGCTGCACCTGAGCGCGACCGGCCCGATCTCGGGGGAGCTGTTGAGGAGAATCCGTCCCGCTGCGGAAAAGCTCCGCGTCCGGTCGAGGAGTCGAACCGGATGAAGGTGCTGTGGGCGCCTTGGCGAATGGCGTACATCCGGCAATCGCCGAAGCCCACCCGGTGCATCTTCTGCGCCAAGGCGAGGGCTTCGCAAGACCGGGCGAATTTGCTGCTTCACCGGGGCCGGTACGGATTCGTCATGATGAACCTATTTCCTTATAACAGCGGGCATCTGCTGGTGGCCCCTTACGCCCATGTCGACAGCACCGAACGGCTGTCGGACGAGAGCGCGCTGGACCTGATGCGGCTCACCAACCTCAGCCTCCGTGTCTTGCGGGCCCAGATCAAACCCGACGGGTTCAATGTCGGGGTGAACCTGGGACGGGTGAGCGGCGCCGGCGTGGAAGGACATGTCCATCTGCATATCGTGCCCCGCTGGAACGGCGATACGAACTTCATGCCGTTGTTCTCGGAGACCAGGGTCATGCCGGAACATTTGGACGCCACCTATCGCAAGCTCAAAGCCGGCTTCACGGCCGCTCTGGCGGGGCGGAGCGGGCACCGGTCCGCCCCGCGCAGGCGGACCGGAAAGCGTCGGTCATGATCAGGCTCGTTCTCGTCGGCATCCTATTGCTGCTCTCCCTGGCGTTTTTTCTCCAGAACCAGGAACAGGAGGTCACGCTTCGCTATTTCTTCGGATTCCGCTCCGCCTCGACGCCGATTTATAAACCCATTTTGGGCGCCTTCGCGACCGGGTTGCTGGTCGCCGGCATCCTACTGTTCCCCGCCTGGGTGCGAGGACGGATCGAGCTGAGGCGGAAAACCAAAGCGCTCCAGGAGGCCGAGGTGGATCTGGAACGGCTCCGCCAGTCGCTGGACAAGGCCCTGCACAAAACCTCCGGACAAACGGCCCCCGAATTTCTCGAGGAACGTTCCGATGAGTGACGCCGACCTGACCCCGCTCATGCGGCAATATCGAGAAATCAAACGCGGCTACCGCGATGCGATTCTGTTCTTCCGCGTCGGTGACTTCTATGAAATGTTTTACGAGGACGCGGAGGAGGCCTCGCGGCTGTTGTCGATCGCGTTGACGTCCAGGGACAGAGCCAGCGCCAATCCGGTCCCGCTCTGCGGGGTGCCTTACCATGCCGCGACCGGCTATATCGCCAAGCTTCTGAAGGCGGGACGGACGGTCGCCCTCTGCGACCAGGTGGAAGACCCCAAGCTTGCCAAAGGTCTCGTGCGACGCGAGGTGGTGCGCCTGTATACGCCGGGCACGCTGATCGATACGGAACTCCTGCCGCCTACCGAGTCCAATTTTCTCGCGGCGGTTGCGACCCCGTCACGCCGCTCCGCGCAGGCCGCCGCCTCCTCGTTCGGCCTCGCCGCGCTCGATCTCTCGACCGGGGAATTCTGGGCGATGGAGTTCCACGGCGATCGGGCCGCCGCGATCCTGATCGATGAACTCTCGCGCTTGGAGCCGAAGGAGTTGCTGTATCCCGAAGAGCCTCCGTCGGACGTGGCAACATGGGTGGGGCGACTCAAGGGACCGCGCCTGTGCGCCCAGCCCCCCGCCCGCTTTGACCTGCAAGAGGCCCGGCGGCTGCTCCAGCACCAATTCGGCGTCTGTTCGTTGGAGGGATTCGGGTGCGCGTCCATGACACTGGGGATTCAGGCCGCCGGCGCCGCGTTGCGCTACCTGCGCGAGACCCAACCGTCGGCATGTCTGGAACACATCCGTCGCCTCCAGGTGCGCCGGGTCGGCCAGGACATGCACCTAGACAGCGTGACCGTTCAGAACCTCGAGCTGGTTCGGCCGATGACCGGAGGAGAGCGGCGCGGAGAGACGACGCTGCTTGCGGTTCTGGATCGGACCGTCACGGCGATGGGCAGCCGCTTGATGCGGGACTGGATTCTGAAGCCGTTGCTCTCGTGCGACGCGATCGACGCCCGGCTGGACGCGGTCGCCGAACTGAAGGACGCCTTCCAGGCCCGCGTCGCCGTCCGGGCCGCCCTACGAAGCGTGCAAGACCTCAGCCGCCTCAGCAGCAGGATCTCACTCGGCGCGGCGGGCCCCCGAGAGTTGTTGGCTCTGAAGCAGTCCGTCGCGGCGCTGCCCGAACTCCGTCGGCATCTGTCCCGGCTCTCGGCTCCGCTCATCCGCGATCTCGTCCGCTCGTGGGACGACGCCGGCGATCTGCACGACCTGATCGAGCGCGAGATTCAGCCCGATGCGCCGGTCATGTGGCGCGACGGCGGCATCTTCAAGGACGGCGTTCACCCCCAGGTCGACGAGCTGCGCAAGGCCGGCAAGGAAGGGAAAACCTGGATCGCCGGATTGGAGGCGCAGGAGCGCCGACGCACCGGCATCGACTCGCTCAAGGTCCGCTACAACCAGGTCTTCGGCTATTACATCGAAGTCACGAAGGCCAATCTCTCGCGCGTGCCCGATTCCTATATCCGCAAGCAGACATTGGTGAACGCCGAACGCTTCATGACGCCCGAGCTGAAGGAGTTGGAGGAGCGGGTTACCGGCGCGGAGAGCAAGGTCAAAGCCCTCGAGCAGGAACTCTTCGAGCGCCTTCGGGCGCAGTTGGCCCGTGAGACACCCCGCCTGCAGGCCATCGCCGCCGCGCTCGCGCTGGTCGACGTGCTGGCCGCCCTCGCGGAGACCGCCGCGCTCAACCGCTACGTCCGCCCGATCGTCGATGAGGGAGAAACGATTCGCATCGTCGAGGGGCGCCATCCGGTCGTGGAACGGCTGGAGATCGACGGCGGGTTCGTGCCGAACGACACGCTGCTCGATCTGGAGACCAATCGGCTCCTGATCCTCACCGGCCCGAACATGGCCGGCAAGAGCACCTACCTGCGGCAGGTGGCGTTGATCGTGCTGATGGCGCAAATGGGCAGCTTTGTGCCGGCCACGGAGGCGAAGATCGGCGTGGTCGATCGCATCTTTACGCGCGTCGGCGCTTCGGACAATCTGGCCGGAGGACAGAGCACGTTCATGGTGGAAATGATCGAGACCGCCAATATTCTCAATTCCGCGACCCGCCGCAGCCTGATCCTGTTGGACGAGATCGGACGCGGCACCAGCACCTATGACGGGCTCAGTATCGCCTGGGCCGTCGCCGAATACATCCATGACCGGCGTCGACTCGGCGCGAGGACCTTGTTCGCCACGCATTATCACGAGATGACGCAACTCACGAATCAGCGAGAGGGGGTCAGGAACTACCGCGTGGACGTACAGGAACGGGATGGAGACGTGCTCTTCTTGCGCAAGATCGTGGCCGGCGGGGCGGACCGCAGCTACGGCATCCACGTCGCCAAGCTGGCGGGACTTCCTTCGGATGTGATCGACCGAGCCCGGGAAGTCCTGGCGCAACTGGAACGGCCGACGGCGACCGCCGTCGGCACGAGCCCCGACCCCGACGCCTCGTCGGAGACAGGACGCCTGCCCCGGCCGCATCCTCTTATCGAGGAAGTCCGACAGATGGATCTGTTTTCAATGACCCCGTTGGACGCCTTGAACCGCCTGGCCGATCTGCAGCGACGGCTTCAGGAGAAAACGGAGTAGACTCGCGCCGCGCCCACCACGCGAAAAAAAGGCGGCACCCCCGATTCGGGATGCCGCCTCTTCCCACAATACTCTCGCGTTATTTTCCTTGGTTATAAGGTGCCGTCCACGGAATCAATCCGGCGAGCGGCTTCTTGTCAGGGCTCAGTACGTCATACTGCATCGCAACCGCTGCCTCGCCCTTCGGAGCAGTCGTCAACCCCTGCTTCGCCTTGTAGCAGGCCGGGTCAAATTCGTTCTTCCCCTGGCACTCCTTCAGCCGCAGGGCGGTGATGCTGAGTGTCTTACCCGGCATACCGGCAACTTCCGGAAGTTCCTTGACCGACTGAATCACCCGATGGTTCTGCTCGACTTCCTGGGCGACGAACTCGACCAAAGCCGTCTTGCTTGCCGGCGGCACTTCCTTGGCGGCAGCCGGACCCGCGTGCGGGCGCGCCAATCCTTTCAGCTTCTCCCACACCTCTTTGTTCGCGGCGTAGAATTTCAGGGTCTTGCCCGGATGAATCTTCTGCCAGAAATATCCGCTCTCGGCGTTGCCGCCGAACACCGCGATATTGATCCACACCGCCTCATCGTACGGGTCCAGGATAATGACTCGTCCCTGGAGGGTCGTCGGCTTACTCATATCCCCCCATTCAAACCGCTCCTGGAATGCCTCGATCGCGAGAGCGGTCGACGCCGCACCGACCACCAAGGCCAACGCAGCCATGAAGGCCCAGCCTCTCTTATGAAGCTTCATGATCGCATCCCTCCTTCAACGCAGGCTATGAACGATAAAAACTCATCTCCCAAAAAAGTGTCTTGAAGACTTATTTGAGAACCTTGAATCCGGTGATGGTCCGCCCGTCGAGGGTCACTTCCATCGCCACGAGGTCCTGGGACGCCTTGATGATCTGGTCCATAAGCGCCTTGTCCTTCACCGCCAGACGAACGGTCGTCGCAGCATGGTACCAGCCGGAGTACGGATTGTTCTTTTCCGTTCCGCCGGTGAAACCCCATGCGCAGCAGGTGAACAGCGGATCGGGCGGCTTGACGTCCAGATCGGTGGAAGAACGACCTGCCGGAGTACCTGACGCCGGCTCACCGGTGTTCCAGTACTGAATCCCGAACAACAGCTCCGTGTCTGGGTTGTCCGCCCATTGCGCCCACACGCGCCCCTTCAAAGTCTTGACGGGTTCACCCTTCAGAGGTTTTCCACCGACGACCTGCTCCGTGGGACCTGCAGCGCTGGGAGCGTCGGCTGCGGCCACAAACTCGGCCGTCATCAAGCCAGCACCGGCAAGCAGTGCAACTGCCGCTATGACTACGACCCTCTTCATACCTCATACCTCCTTCATGAATGACAAAACCGATTAAGAGCTGCTTTCAGAAAACGAAAATTCCAAATTTAAAATTCCCAGAACGCCTCAACGCGAGAACCGCGTGCCACACCCCCTTTCGTTTCGTCCCCGCCCCGCGCGTTTGAAGAAATAGCCTTTCTACGCTGAAAAACGCGGATATCGTACTGAAATCCCTATATGGTGTCAAGGGAATGTTTTGGGCCGCCTCTTCCCGAGACTCTATATCAAAAACTCTTGAAATCTCAAGTTCTTGTGAACGAGCTTGCCGATCACGAAACCGACCGGCAACGGTCGTTCGATAGAAGGAGGGTTCTTAGAGAAGAGACGGCTGGATCGCATTCCTGGAAATAGGTCCCAATGCGGTGATGGAGAGACTGCGGGGATCGAACAATTCACAACTCAAGCGGTGCACTTGTTCTTCGGAAACCCGATCGATTTCGACCAGCATATCGGCGAGGGACGTGTGGTGGCCCAGATAGAGCTCATCCTTGGCCAGCTTGCTCATCCGACTGTGCGAACTCTCCAGGCTCAACATCAGACCGCCTTTCATCTGGTTTTTGGCCCGATCGAGTTCCTTTTTCCCCACGCCGGAAGACCGCAGACGACTCAGCTCGCGGCAGACCAACTCGATCACGCGCGGCGCTTCTTTGGGTCTCGTCGCTGCGTACACGGTGAGGGTCCCCGCATCGGAAAAGGTCGAGAGGTAGGAATAGATAGAATAAGCCAGACCCCGCTTTTCCCTGATTTGCTGAAACAGTCGCGAACTCACGCTGCCGCCCAAGATCCCGTTCAACGCATGGGCCGCATACCGATCCTTATGCCCGGCCGGCACCCCCTTGAGCCCGAGACAGAGATGAACTTGTTCCAACGGTTTCCGCCGAACGATCACGCCGCCTTTGATTTCCGGCGGCCATCGGTCGGGCTGCGGAAAGCCGGTCGCTTTGAATCTGCCGAAGAAGCGGGCCAGCAACGGCTCGACTGTCTTGGTCTCAAAATTTCCAGCCACCGCGATGATCGTGTGCCGCGGATCATAGTGTCGCCGCGTGTAGGTCAGCAGGTTCTGCCGTCGCAGCGCCTTGATCGTGGCCGCATGTCCCAAGATCGGACGCCCGAGCGGATGGCGGGCCAGGGCCTGTTTGGTATGGAGGTCCTGCACAAGATCCTCGGGGTCGTCCTGCACCATCCGGATCTCTTCGAGGACCACCTGTTTTTCTTTTTGAACTTCTCTGGAATCGAAGCGGGAGTGATGAAACAGGTCCGCGAGCAATTCAAGAGCCGGCTCGACCTGCTGGTCCTGCACCTTGACGTAAAACGTCGTGGTCTCCCGGCCGGTAAAGGCGTTCATCTCTCCGCCGAGCGCGTCGATCTCCCGTGAGATCTGCGTCGCCGAACGTCGCCGGGTGCCTTTGAAAAACATATGCTCGATGAAGTGGGAGAGCCCCTCCTCGCCCTTCCGCTCATCGCGTGAGCCGACATTGACCCAAATCCCGATGGTGACCGATTTCAGGGTCGGAATCCGCTCGGCGACCACACGAAGACCGTTGTCCAACACGAGCTTTCTGTACACGTCTTGTTATCCTGCGGCAGGCTCTTTCGCGGCGGATGCCGAGGGCGCGGGCATCGCTTCCTTGCGGCTCAACCGAATCTTGCCCTGCTTGTCGATTTCGAGGACCTTGACCAGAATCTGATCGCCCTCGGACACTTCGTCGGAGACGGACTTCACGCGATGATGGGCGAGTTGCGAAATGTGCACCAACCCGTCAGTTCCGGGCAGGACTTCGACGAATGCCCCGAAATCCATGATCTTGCGCACCGTCCCCAAGTAGATCTTTCCGACCTCGACCTCTTCCGTCAGCTTGTTGATCATGTCCATCGCTTTTTTGGCCGACGCCTCGTCCACGGCGGCGATCGAGATGACGCCGCTGTCCTCCACATTGATCTTGACGCCGCACTCGGCGATGATGCTGCGGATGGTCTTACCTCCCGGGCCGATGACTTCGCGAATCTTGTCCTGTTTCACCTTCATGGTGAAAATGCGAGGCGCGAAGGGCGACAAATTCGCTCGAGGCCCGCTGAGCGCTTCGAGCATCCGCACGAGGATATGCAATCGTCCTACCCGGGCCTGATCCAGCGCCTGCCTCATCAACGCCGGCGTGATGCCGGCGATCTTGATGTCCATTTGCAAGGCCGTCACACCGTGCTTGGTCCCCGTGACCTTGAAGTCCATGTCCCCCAGATGGTCTTCCAGGCCCAGGATGTCCGAGAGCACCATCACCCGGTCTCCCTCTTTAATGAGCCCCATGGCGATCCCTGCGACCGGCTCCTTGATCGGCACACCCGCGTCCATCAGGGCCATCGTGCCGCCGCAGACGGTCGCCATCGACGACGATCCGTTCGATTCGAGGATGTCAGACACGATCCGGAGCGTGTAGGGGAACGTCTCCTTGGAGGGAATGACGGGTTTGAGGGCCCGCTCCGCCAGTGCGCCGTGCCCGACTTCCCGACGTCCGGGAGAACGAAGCGGCCTCGCCTCGCCGACACTGAAAGGCGGGAAATTGTAATGGAGCATGAAGGTCCGAGAGTATTCGCCTTCCAGCGCGTCCACCCGCTGCTCGTCCTCGGTCGTTCCCAACGTGACGACCGCGAGGCTCTGGGTTTCTCCTCGCGTGAACAGCGCCGACCCATGGGTGCGGGGCAAGACGCCGACTTCGCAGGTGATCGGCCGGATATCGGCCGGCCCTCGGCCATCGGCCCGCACGCCCTTTTCCAAAATCATATTGCGCACTTCGCTGTATTCCAGGGAGCGAAAGACCAGCTTGACATGCCGCTCGCGATTCGGGTCGTCGCTCTTGAGCTTGTCGATGGCTTCGCCGAGGATTTGATCCAGCCGTTCCTGCCGTGCGGTTTTGTTCGGAATCAGGATCGCGTCGCGAATGGGGCCCGCCACAAGCGCCCGCACGGCTTCCGCCAAAGCCGGATCGATCTGCTCGTTCACCACCGGTCGTTTGGGTTTGCCGGCCAGCGCCTGGAGTTCGACGATCTTGGCCACGATTTTTCGGATCTCCTCGTGCGCCAGCTCGATCGCTTCGATCATGACGGCTTCGGGCAGCTCGTTGGCTCCTCCTTCCACCATCATGACCGCGTCCGCGGTTCCGGCGACCACCAGGTGCAGGTCGCTCCGCTCGAGCGCATCCAGCTCGGGATTGATGACGAATCGCCCGTCCACACGCCCGATCTTGACCCCGGCTACCGGTCCGTTGAACGGGATATCGGAGACCGCCAGCGCCGCCGACGCCGCGGTGATCCCGATCACGTCCGACGAACCCGTCTTGTCGGCCGAGAGCACGGAGGCGATGACTTGCGTCTCGAAGTAATAGCCGTCCGGAAACAACGGCCGTAGGGGCCGATCGATCAACCGACTGGTCAGGACCTCTTTTTCCGAGGGACGCCCCTCCCGCTTGAAATAGCCGCCGGGAATCTTGCCGGCCGCGTAGGCTTTCTCCTGATAATCAACGGTCAACGGAAGAAAATCGATCCCCGGCTTCACGGTCTGCGACGCCACGGCCGTGGCCAGTACGACCGTGTCGGCGTAGGACGCCCACACGGCGCCGCCGGCTTGCTTCGCCACGCGTCCCGTTTCGAGCCTCAGCCTGCGGCCTGCGACATCTAGCTCCACTGTGTGTATCATCTATGGTCTCCCCTGGTTCCCTGTCCCACAGATGCCCACAGAGATGCGCTCAGCGTTCAAATCATGAATGAGGAATGTGGAATTCTGAATTAAAGGACCGCTTCTCACATTCCTCATTCAACATTCGTAATTCAACAGTGCTAGTCGGCTAAGCGCATGTCCGTGTTCACCTGTGGCGACAGCCGGTGAATAAACGCGCCGAAGCGCGGAAGCGACAGGAGCCCGGGATTACTTCCGGATTCCCAGTCGCTCCAGAACCGCCCGATAGCGGGCGTCATCGACGCGGCGCAGATAGTCCAACAGCCGCCGTCGCCGGCCGACCAAGTTGAGCAACCCCCGCCGCGAGTGATGGTCCTTCTTATGCAACTTGAAATGCTCCGTCAGGTAGCCGATGCGGTTCGTCAGGATGGCGATCTGCACTTCCGGCGAGCCGCTGTCCGCTTCGTGCCGCCGATACTGCCGAATCAACTCTGTCTTCGTTTCCTTAAGCAACGCCATGACTCTACCTAGCTCCCTTGTTGTCTCCCGTCCGCCCTACTCGCGTTAAACCTCGACCAACACTTTCTCGACCGCCACCGCGGCTTCCGCCAGGCCGTCGGACTCGCCGATTGCCTCAACTCCGCCCGGCCACGCGCCGATTGCGAGCAACCGCCCGGCTTGATCCTTGATCCGGACCGGCCCACGCCGGCCGGGCTCCCCGGCCGGAGAATCCCATTCCATAATCGCCCGCAACGGAACCGGCGCCCCGTGAACGACTCTCTGTGCCGTGCGCTGATCCACGATGACTGCGGGCATCGTTCGGAGCACCTCGTCCAGCAACAGCAGAGACTCGGCCAGCCGTCCCGTCACATGCTGACGGCCGATGTCCTCCACCGTGACCGCTTGCTCCAAGACGAGCGGTCCCACACGCCGACGTTCCAAGGCCAGCAAATGTCCTCCCACCCCGAGCGCATCGCCGATATCGACGCACAACGTCCGCACGTATGTACCTTTGGAACACCGCACGCGCAACGACACGTCGGGCACACGGACGTCCAACACCTCGATTTCATAGACGGTCACTTCCCGCGGTTCGCGCTCCACGATCCTGCCCGCTCGCGCCGCCCGATACAGCGGAACGCCCCCGACTTTCACGGCCGAATACATGGGCGGGATTTGCTTCAGACGTCCCTGAAAGCGCGCCACCGCCTCATGGATTCGCTTCTCGGTCAATCCTTCCAAGGAATGCGTCGTCAACGTGGCGCCGGTCGCATCCTGGGTATCCGTCGTCGCTCCCAGCCGCAGCACCGCCCGATATTCTTTGTCCCAATCCAGCAGATATTCGGCGATCCTCGTCCCACGCCCGATCAGCAGGGGCAATACCCCCGTCGCCGCCGGGTCCAAGGTGCCGGCGTGGCCGACTTTACTCTCCCGTAACAAAGTCCTCACCTTGGCCACCACATCGTGCGAGGTCCACCCGGCCGGCTTGTTCACGTTCAAAACGCCGTCGCCGACTTCACAGGTTCGAGATGTCTGGGCACCGTGCGCCATTTTTGTATACCCCCGCAGGCTTCCCCTATGAAGCGTCCGAAGGATCACAGTCTCGAGTCGCAGGACCCGACTCGGACGGCGCCGACTCGGCGTTGAGACTGTCAAGCAAGCGCAGCACCCGATCCCCCCGCGGGCCGCTGACATCCTTCACGAAAATCAGTTCCGGGGTATGGCGGATCGCCAGCCGCCGTCCCAACTCGGTCCGAATGAACCCGTTGGCTCTGGTCAGTCCGGCGAAGACCTCCCGCTCTCCTTCCTCTCCCACAATCGTGGTCACGTAGACGCGGGCCAGGCGCAGGTCATTGCTGAGCAGCACATCCGTCACCGTGACGGAGCGCAGGCGAGGGTCTTTCGTCCTGCGCATCAGGATGTCGGCTACCTCCATGCGGATTTGATCGGCCACCCGATCGGCACGCTTGTACGCGGTCTTCATCTCCGCCTCCCGCAGCTTCACCCCGTCCGCAGGCGCGCGTTCACGCAGACCTCCACCTCCGCGCCCGCCGCACACCTCATAACAGCTCGATCTGGGAACGCACGACCTGAATGGCCGGTACGCCGCGAATGACGTTCAGGGCCTGATCCAGAACCCGGTTGACATGGGTCCGCTCGTTCGAAACGCAGGCGATGCCGAGGATCGCTTTTTGCCACAATTCCTGCTCGCCCACTTCCGCGACGGAGACGTTAAACTTGCCGTGCAGCCGGTCCTTGAGACTCACCAGAATTTGCCGCTTGGCTTTCAGAGAGTGGCCGTCCGGAATGAACAGCTCGACTGTGCACAGCCCGACGATCATGCCTGCCGCCGCGGAGACACCGGAACCTTCGCTCAGAGTTTAGCCGCGACCTTGTCGAGGGTATAGGCCTCGATGATGTCCCCGGTTTTGAGATCGTTGAAGTTCTCGATGCTGATGCCGCACTCGTACCCCTGCTGTACCTCCCGCACATCGTCCTTGAACCGACGCAGCGAGCCCAGTTTGCCCTCGTACACGGTCACGTGGTCTCTCACGACCCGGACGCCTGCGCTCGCCCGGGTGATCGTTCCATCGACGACATAGCAGCCGGCGATGACGCCGACCTTGGGGATCGTGAAGAGCTGACGCACTTCGGCCCGCCCCAGCACGCGTTCCTTCAACGTGGGCTCGAGCAATCCTTCCATCGCGGCCTTGATGTCCGCAATGGCGTCGTAGATGATGCTGTAGAGGCGAATGTCGACGCCTTCCTGCTCGGCCAACGCCGCGGCCTTGGTTTCAGGGCGCACGTTGAAACCGATGATGATCGCCCGCGATGCGGACGCCAGGAGCACGTCGGTTTCCGTAATGCCGCCGACCCCGCTGTGGATGACGCGCAGCTTGACGGCGCCGGCCGGGAGTTTCTCCACCGCAGCCGCCAACGCTTCCGCGGAACCCTGCACGTCGGCCTTGATCACGAGAGGCAGTTCTTTGACATCTCCCTCCTTGATCTTGGCGTACAGATCATCGAGGGTGACTTTCGCGGGTCCCGCCAAGTCTGCAGCCCGCTGCTTGAGCGCCCGGGCCTCGGCAATCTCCCGGGCCACGCGCTCATCTTTGACGACTTGAAAGGCGTCGCCGGCCGAGGGGACGCCGGGCAGACCGATGACCTCGACCGGCGTCGAGGGCCCGGCTTCCGGCACCTTGCTGCCCGTGTCCGTGATCAACGCCCGGACACGGCCGCTGAACGTTCCAACCACGAACGCATCGCCCACGCGCAGCGTGCCGCTTTGAACCAGCACCGTCGCCACCGGTCCGCGGCCGCGGTCCAATTTGGCCTCGATCACGGTTCCTTTGGCAGGACGGTATGGATCAGCTTTGAGCTCCAGCACCTCGGCCTGGAGCAGAATCATCTCCAGCAACGTATCCAATCCGACTTTCTGCTTGGCCGAGACCTCGACCATGATGGTGTCGCCGCCCCAGGCTTCGGGAATCAGGTTGTGCTCAGACAGCGCGTGCTTGACTCGATCCGGGTTTGCGCCGGGCTTGTCGATCTTGTTGATCGCGACGATGAGCGGCACCCCGGCCGCCTTTGCGTGGTGGATGGCTTCGACGGTTTGCGGCATCACGCCGTCGTCGGCCGCCACGACGAGCACGACGATATCGGTGACCTTCGCCCCTCGCGCGCGCATGGCGGTGAAGGCCTCGTGGCCCGGCGTGTCCAGGAAGGTCACTTGCCTGCCGTTTACGCGGACCGTGTAGGCCCCGATATGCTGCGTGATGCCGCCGGCTTCCTGCTCCGTCACTCTGGTCTGACGGATCGCGTCCAGCAGCGAGGTCTTGCCATGATCAACGTGTCCCATGATCGTGACGACGGGAGGCCGCGGCTCCAACCGTTCGTCGCCGATCCCTTCGGCCGCTTCTTCCAGCAGTTCCTCGACCGCTTTTTCCGTCGAGACTTCGGCCTTGACGCCGAATTCCTCGGCGATCAGCACGGCGGCGTCCAGGTTGATGGGTTGATTGAAAGTCAGCATTTGTCCCATCTCCATCAACTTGCGGACGATATCGGCCGGGCGCTGTCCGATCAGTTCCGCAAACTCTTTCACCGTCAGACCGGCGGTCAGCTTGACGCTCTTCTTGCGGGGCTTGGTGATCTCGGCGACGGAGCTCGGCTGGACATGGCGAGAGCGGTCTTCCCTCCTGTGCACGGGGATCGCCCGCAGGTCCTCCCAGCGGGCCGCATCGTCCCGAAACCTGACGTCCTCTTCTTCGCGGGCCCGACCGGGCTTGCGGACTTTCTTGAGCTTGTCCTTCAGCCCGACTCCTTCGGGCTCGAGCGTCTCGATCGAGAAACTCTTTTTCTTCCCCACAGGGAGGAGCGGTTCCACAGCGGAGGCCGGCGCCGGCTGAGCCGGTTTGGTTTCGCGCAACTCGGGCTGAGGACCGACGGGCGCATGATCCAGCGTCCGCGTTGGAGGCTGCGCGCTCTCGATCTGGGATTCGACCTGCGGCGGCGCGGTCGCCTCGGGCGTCAGCGAAGGGCCGACCGCTCGGGCCGCGTCCTGCAGGGGCGGGCCAGGTTTGGCGGAAATTTCCGACGGTGCACCCGAGACCGTCTCCGCAGCCGCTTCTTCGGTCTTTTTTCGTTTGATCAGAATACGTCGCTTGTCGGGCTTAGGGGGCTCCTCGACGACCGAAGGCTGCAGTCGCGCAGATGCAGGTCTGCCTGAATCGCGCAACGTCTCCCTCGCCGAAGTCTGGAGCGCCGCGCTCGCCTCTTCCCTGTGAGAACGGCCTCCCCTTCTTTCCGTCCGAGACTCCGCCTGATCGCCTGCCTCCGCGGTCTTGGCGCCGCTTTTGACCGAGGTCTTGCCTTTCGGCGTCAATTTTTCAATGACGCGCTGCGCCGTCTCGTCGTCGAGGGCGCTGCTGTGGGAGGCGACCGTAATACCCATCCGCTTCAACTCGGGAATGAGCTCTCGGTTCTCCATGCCCAACTTCTTGGCCAACTCATACACTCGCATCTCGAACCATCCCTATTGGACCTCGCCCGCGGCTGCGGCTTCGGACGTCGCGGCGGCTTCGGCGGCGGCCGGCTCCACGCTGGCGCCACGGCTTGCCCGGGCCGCTTCCTCCTGTTCCCGTTGCGCCTCGGCTTCCTCCGCAAGGGCTGCCTTGATCTCCTTATCCCGCTCTGCCTTTTCTTTCTCGTATTCGGTCGCGCTGATGATATCGATCTTCCAGCCCGTCAGCCTGGCCGCCAAACGGACGTTTTGGCCGTTTTTGCCGATCGCCAGTGAGAGTTGCGAATCCGCGACGACGACCAGCGCGGATTTCTTCTCTTCATCGATCCCGACCTTTTCGATGGTGGCCGGGTTGAGCGCTTCCGCGATGAACACCCGCGGATCGGGCGTCCAGGCGACGATGTCGATCTTCTCTCCCCGCAGCTCCCGCACGACCGCCTGCACCCGCGACCCCTTGATGCCGACGCAGGCCCCGACCGGGTCCACGGCCTTGTCGCGCGACGCGACCGCGATCTTCGTCCGATCGCCCGGCTCCCGCACGATCGCCTTGATCTCCACGATCTTTTCCGAGACTTCGGGCACCTCCATCTCAAAGAGCTTGGCGACGAACTGAGGATGGCTGCGGGACAGAATCACTTGCACATCCTTGGGCGTGCGCCGCACTTCCAACAGATACGCCTTGACTCGATCCCCCCGTCGGTAGGTTTCCCGGGGGATCTGTTCCTGAACGGGAAGGATCGCTTCCGTCTTGCCCAGGTCGACCAGGTAGTTGCGTCGTTCCATGCCCAAGATGATCCCGTTGATCAGATCGCCCACCCGCGTCGCATATTCCTTTTGAACCGCCTCCCACTCGGCCTCCCGGACCTTCTGAAAGATCACCTGTTTGGCCGTTTGCGCCGCGATGCGACCCAGTTCGTCCATCTCGATCAACGAGCCGATCTCATCGCCGATCTCCGCCTCGCTGTCGAACTCTCGGGCTTCGGCGAGCGAAATTTCCGCTTTGGGATTGGTGACCGTGTCGACGATGACTTTCTTCGAGACGACCGAGATCTCGCCGGTTTTCGGG
Source organism: Nitrospirota bacterium (assembly GCA_040755395.1). NCBI lineage: Bacteria > Pseudomonadati > Nitrospirota > Nitrospirota bacterium. Next base: position 130,418 of record JBFMAX010000004.1, on the reverse strand, counting down.
TCGATCTCGACCTGAATATTCTCGGCCTGCCCGAATCGTTTTTTCGCCGCGGTCTGCAGGGCGGCTTCGATGGCGCTGATCACTCTCGCCTTGTCGATGCCTTTTTCCCGTCCGATTTGATCAATGACCGCGATCAATTCTCTGTTCATGGCTCACCTTCGCCCTCTCGCACGCCCTAAAACTTCACCTCAGGCTTGGCCTCTGCAATAGCCTCCAACTCCAACCGGACTGTTTCCTGAACCGTCGAGTCCTCCAACTCCACCAACACCACGTGATCTTCGACCCCCACAAGCCGCCCGGCGATCCGCCACCGACCTTCGTAAGGAGCCTTCAGCTTCAGATTGAGGGATTTCCCGATCGCACGGCGGTAATCTTCGACTCGCTTCAAGGGTCGGTCCAATCCGGGGGACGACACCTCGAGCGTGTACGCATGCGGGATAGGGTCTGCCACGTCCATGGCCGGACCGAGCGACAAGTGCGCCTGCTCGCAATCGCGCAACGTCACGCCGCCCGGCTTATCGATGAAGATCCGAACGACCGTGCGAGGACCTTGTCCCGAACAGACGACGTCCACCAACTCCAAGCCGAGCGCCCAGAGAATCGGAGACGCGATCTCCCGGATGCGCTCAGCGACGCGCTGGGAGTCGTACACATATCCCTCCGCGACCGCCGCCGCAGCCATCACCGCAAACAAAAAAGTGGGCCAACGCCCACTTCACGCGGAAGCAAAATACCATGATACCCCTAGCAAAGCAAGGGGCCCTTATGCCGTCAGGTCGCGAAAACGCTCTCCCAAGAGATTCGCAACAGGTCCCGGCCGACCGGACCCGACCGCGATGCCGTCGATCCGGTTGACCGGCAACACTTCGACGGTCGTCCCGGTCAGAAAGACCTCGTCGGCCCCTCGCAACTCCGCTTCCGCCACGGGGCGTTCATGTACGGTGAGACCCTCCTTGCGAGCCAGTTCGAGCACCAGGCTCCTCGTCACGCCGGACAGGATACGCTCTCCCTCCGGAGCCGTCATAAGGACGCCGCGTCGCACGATCATCACGTTGCTGACCGCGCCTTCCGTGACCTCTCCGTTCCTGATAAAGATGGCTTCAAACGCGCCCGCGTCTTTGGCGCGCTGGCGAGCCAGAACGTTGGCCAATAGACTCACGCTTTTGACGTCGCATCGGCCCCAGCGGAAGTCCTGGAGCGTGATCGCGTCCACGCCGGACCGGAGGCTGTCGCTCAAGGGATGCAGTTCCCGGATTGTCATCACCACGGTAGGTTGGACGCCGGTCGGGAACAGATGATCTCTGGGCGCAGGCCCTCGCGTGAGCTGAATATACACCTTGCACTCCTGGTATCCGGCCAGGCGGATTCCCTCGGCGACCCGTTCCGTCCATTGGGCGTGAGAGAGCGGGCAGGGCAAGTCAATGGCCTTTGCGCTGCGTTCCAGCCGGACGAGGTGCGCATCCAGTTGAAACAGCCGGCCTCCGTACGTACGGATGACTTCGTAGACGCCGTCGCCGAATTGAAATCCGCGGTCCTCGACGGAAACGACGGCTTCCGCCAGCGGCATGAAGCGCCCGTTGACAAATCCGATATCAGGCATCATCGCCCCGCCGGGCGGTCGCCCCCGGAAAAGATCTGGACGAGGAACACGCGCCGATCCTCGGCTGTAAACTTCCAGCCCATCCGCTTTTCGAACACCACCCGGTGCGTACCCGGCGCGACCGCTTTGAATTCAAACGTTCGACGACCAGCATCGACCGCATTGCCGCTCGCGATCCGCAGAAAATCATCGCCGACCAGGACCAACGCCGCGGGATCGTAGGAAGGAATCCAGAGTTCCCCTCGGGTCCGATCTTCCCAAAGATGAATCTGAAACGGCTCGTCCACTCGAGACGCGAGCACCTTTGCGTCTCGATCCCGCTCGCTCGTCAGCGCCTCGCCCTGCCGATTCATGACTAGATTTTGCGCCGGCCGCCGACGAAGACGTCCTGCCCCTCGACGCGGACTTCATAGCTGCCGACGCAGTATCCGCCCCCATCCGTTCCCTGCCCGTTCCGCACGTCGAACGCCAGGTCATGCCACGGACAGGACACCACGCATCCCTTCAGCCGCCCTTCGGCAAGCGGGCCTCCTTCATGAGGGCACACGTTGTAAATCGCGTAAAACGTGCCATCGACGTTGAACAGCGCGATCGGTTTCTCATCCACGATCACGACCTTCGAGCGACCTGGAGGAATCTCGTCGACCCGCGCCACGAATTGAAACCCGCTCATCATTCAACCCTTTCTCAACCGTCAGCCCGAGGGCGCTCCTGAGGATTCTACAGCCGCAAGGCGAACTTCAACTCGGCGCCGGTCTGGAGATGCTCGCGACGGATCAGCCCGGCCGTCGCCTGAATGAGATAACGCGCGTGTTCCGGAGGAGGCCCGTAGAAAGGGCAGGGATCTTCCGCACAAGGCTCTGCATGTTCGACTAGATGGACGATGTGGCGACTTTCGTTGACCCAGATCATATCGACCGGAATGCGATACCCTTTCGTGCGGACGCGATGCGGACCGGAACGTTCAAAGATATAGAGCATCCCGGAGCCCTCGGGCAATCCCTCCCGGAAGGCAAGCCCAAACAGCAGTTTCTCGGGCGTATCGGCGACCTCGGCTTCGATCTGCTTCCCGCTCGGCAGCGTCACGACAATGATGTCGGAATCCTTGCGATTCCCGAGGAACAAGCTCGCGCTAATCAACAAAACGGCGAGCAGGATCAGGACTACTGCACGCTGTTTTTTCTGACGAGGATCGGAGCCCGCGGCATCAGTCATCGAGTTGCTCTCACATCAGGAAGTGCACACATTCCTCTTGCGAGGCTTGGGCCGAACGGCCCATCGTTATCAGCCGCATAGGTCTTCTGAACAGTCCGGCCGCTGTTGACTTAGAAAAGTACAGCGAACTAGAATGACATACTTTTTGTGATCTTAGAAGGCCGCGCTGAAGCGACCCGTTCAACTCAACGTTCGATCCGTCTTTTCTAGCACATCCGATACCGCGGGAAGGAGGCAAGGGTCATGGCACTGCTGATTACTGACGAATGCATCTCCTGTGGAGCCTGTCTCCCGGAGTGCCCCAACGAGGCCATCTTCGAAACCCGGAGCGATGCCGAGAGCAAAGGCTACCATGTCGGCGAGGGCCAGGGGGTAGGCGACAATATTTATGTGATCACTCACGATCGCTGCACCGAATGTGTCGGCCACTTCGACGAACCCCAGTGCGCCGCCGTGTGCCCGGTCGACAACTGTTGCGTTCCTGATCCGGCCTATCCCGAGACGACAGAGGCTCTCTTAGAGAAAGCGAAGAAGCTCAATCCCGACAAGGAGATCAATCCCGATAAGGTGTGGAGCGGGGTGCGGAATTAAACTGCCCCGACCGTCGGATCCACGACGGCTTTACGCACCGTCCTATAGTTCGCTCGAAGGCCTTCTCCCCTGCAGCAGGGGAGAAGGCCTTTCTGTTTGCTTTTGGTGCGCGCGAGCGATCCGCAGCGGCACGAACCAGCATATTCCTGGATTTTATAGTCGACAGAGCAGTACAATTTTGTGGTGAAGCGAGTTTGCCTTCAAGAGCCACCACGGCGGGCAGCCGATTATATCTCACAATGGAAACGTCCGGCCGAACGGACGTTGTCAGGCGCTCGGAGGTGAAACCATGAGACACAAATGGACGATGCTCTGTTTTGCTGCGTTGACCCTGTGGCTGGCGACACCGGCCGAGCCAAGCACGGGCGACCTCGGCTCCATCATCGAGCGCTTCGTGACGACCCGCTTCCCGGACGCGACCAGCCATTTCTGGGTGGTGAACAGCACGCAATGGGACGATGATGAAATCGTCGTAGACGTCAACACCGTTGTCCAGGAACGATTTAAACGAGAACCGACCGAAAGCCGGTTTCTTCTGTTGATCGTCGAGGGCAAGGTGGCCGGAGCACAGAACATCCCGCTCGACTCGCCTCCCGATTGTCAGCCGGAAGCGCAAAGCCAGACCTGAACAAGTTAGTACGGATCGCGAACCAAAAAAGAACCCCGTTCACCCTCCCGGGATGAACGGGGTTTTTCATGCCCGGCTGTTTTGCCGGGATCTTACTTGATCATCAACAGGGTCCCGCCGACGTGGGCCGGATGCAGATGGCAGCGATATTTCAACGTCACGCCCGTCGTAGCGTAGAAGAGGTCGCTGGTAGGAATACCGATGTATTTGGTCTCCCCCGGCTTCAGCACGATTTGAGCCTTCAACACCGTCGGTGCCCCGAATGCCTCGTCAGCGGTCAGCAAGAAACCGTGCTCGGCGGAGGAACTGTTCGTGACCTTGAACAGCACCGGCCGACCGGGACGAGCCTTAAAATCGATGATCGTGGCGGGCGGATACCAGGCTTTGACGTTTCCGATCTCAACCGCATGGAATTCGGCGTCAACCACCAACTCCTTGAACGGTTGACCGACCACGGATCCTGTTTCGAGATCGCCGATTTCGACGCCGCCAGCCTGGTGAGCGAAGGCTCCCGAGGCGCCGGCCACAACCATGACTAGGCCAAAAAAGACAGATAAGATCATCTTGCCCATGACCTACCTCCTTAATGAAAAAGAGAAGTGATTAGGTTAGTAAAGAACTCTCGCCAAGCCCACGGATTGTTAAACTCGCCCAGAAAAGCCTATCCTCTGCTTTCTCTTTTGCCGTCAAGACACGAAATTTTCACTGCGTCGAGTGGCACACCTTATAACATAGGGGTTAAAAGGGAAGCAAGCTTGTAGTTCGGGAGGCCCTGCGACCCGCTGTCCGGCGAGCCGGCGCGCGAGCCTGCACCAATTTCTTCAACGCTTTCATATCATTGCGATGAGCCTGTAGGCCCCGGTCCCCCGTCATCGACTGCGCGTCCGATCAGGAGATCGTAGGGAGCATAGTCATCCGTGAGGGCAAGACCTGCCGGCCAGGTACCCGTCTTGCGCGTCGACAACAACGCCAGCGCTTCCATTGGAAGCCGTCCGTCCGCCGCAAGGGTGCTGACCCGGTTCACAAATTGCTCGAAGGTCATTCGCTCGAAGGGAGATCCGGCAAAGAAGAGCAGATTCTGCGCGTCCTGGGGTTTCGTCCGCCAGGGGCCTTTCACTCCGAACGATTCGACGGCTGGGAACACCGTATGCAACGTTTGCACGACGGCGCTCTCCCGCAAGCGATCCCCGCCTTCTCCCGATGTGGCCAAATTGACGACGGCGACGCCGTCGGGTTTCAGGTGAGCTCGCACTTCCGAAAAAAACTCCTTGGTCGTGAGGTGGAACGGCACCATATGCCTGGCGAAGACGTCGATCCAGATCACATCGTAGGTCGCTGCCGTGGAGCGGAGGAACGCTCGCGCATCTTTGACATGGATATGGTGCCACGGAGGCGGGTGATAATCGAAATACTGCTCTGCGACACGCACGACGGCAGGATCGACCTCGACCACGTCCAGCTCCAGGTCCGGCCAGGTCCGAGCCAGCCATTTCGCCATTGATCCGCCGCCGTGCCCCAGAATCAAGCCGCGCGTGGGCTCAGGCACGAGCGCAAGAGCCGCGACAAACAGTTGGCTGTAAGGCAAGAACAGCGTGACGGGGTCGGCCTTCCACATCACGGCATGGAAGGTCCGATCGAGGATCAGATAGCGAAACACGTCGTCGTCCCGCACGCGGACCTGCTGGTAGGGACTGTCCACCTGATACACGGGCTTCGGCAGTTGTTGGATACGATAAATCGCCAGGCCGCCCAGGCTCACCAATCCTCCCAGAAGGAACAGCCCGCCGAGAACGGAGAGAAGGGACCGTGTTCGGAACGCAGCCCCTCGCCCGAACCAGAGAAACCCGAGCGCAATCTGAATCCCCCCCAACCAGCCGATCAGCGCCAGGGTTCCAAGCCAGGACAAAAGAAAGAAGGCCGTGCCCCAGGTTCCGACCAAGCTCCCCACCGTCGAGACTGCGATCATGCGCCCGGCATGTCGCCCCAAATATCCCATGTCCTTCACGGCGAGGCGGAGAAGAGCTGGGAGCACCCCGCTGAGACCAAACGCCGGAGGGGCCAGTAAGAAGCTCGCCGCCAAGCAAGGTCCCCATCGCGGGTCGTCCGTCAGCGCGGCGACCTTGAACATGACGGGATGCCCGCTCCACGCCAGCAGAAAGGTCCAGCCCCCGGAAAACAGCAGAAGCCACGCCAGGACCTTCTCGCCGGGCCGTCGATCCGACAACCACCCGCCGAAGGCATAGCCGCTGCTCATCGCCGCCAGGATCACGCCGATCAGCGCGCCCCACACGTACAAGGAATTTCCGAAGACAGGCGCCAGCAACCGGCTGCCGAGCATCTCCAGCGCCATCACGACGGCCCCAGAGATGAGCGCGGTCACCAGCAACAGTACCGTAGAGGATTGAGGGGAACCTGGTCCCGTGGTCATGTAGCTGCGGGACCCATCGAGTCGCCTGGTCGGGTTCGAACGGATATCGGCGCGGGATGAGGGATCACAACGTCCCCCAGTTCTTGAAGTACCGGAGCAGATCGCGAACGGAAAGAATGCCGACGATTTGGCCTTCTTCGGTGACGACCAAGTGCCGGATGCCTTTCTCCGCCATGAGGTCGCTGGCGTCATGCGCGGAGCGATCGATCTCGATCGTGATCAGGGGGCTGCTCATCACCGAGCGGACGCGGGTCTGGCGAGCATCGACTCCCTCGGCCATCGCCTTGCGCACCAGATCGGACTCACTGACGACGCCTAGGTAGACATCCCGTTCGCCCACCAGCAACGCACCGACCTTGGCGTCGCGCATCTGTCTCGCGGCTTCCAGGAGGGTCGCGTCGGGGCCGACCGTCTTGAGCGCCCGGCTCATCATGACCGCCAGAGGACGCAAAATCGCTCCCGTCTGCGGTGCCATGACGCGAATCCTCCCTGGTGTCCTCGCGAAGCCAAAATTCTACTGAACGGTTCGGATGGGTGTCAATCGAGGAACCTGACGCCCGTAGAATCGGCCGCACATGGGCGCTGAAGAAGACGAATTCGTTGGCTGGCTCTTCGACGCTTTGCTATACTCGCTCTCCGTCGGCCTGGACATGACCGCCGGACGATCCGGCGATACGATCGCTCAGCTTCTGGAGGCTTTCCACTATGCACATCAGCGTCATCGGAACTGGCTATGTCGGATTGGTGACCGGGGCGTGCTTCGCCGAATTCGGAGTCAACGTGACCTGCATGGACACCGACGCTCGACGGATCGCCATGTTGGAAAAGGGCGCGGTGCCTTTTTACGAACCGGGCATCACCGAATTGGTCGCCAAAGGCCTGAGAGAAAACCGTCTAGCTTTTACCACCGACATCGCCAAGGCCGTCGACCAAGCTCTGGTGCTGTTCATCGCCGTTGGTACGCCGTCCCGCGCGGACGGCTCAGCCGATCTCTCTTATGTCGAAGAAGTCGGGCGCGGCATCGCCAAGAACATGAACGGTTACAAAGTCATCGCGACCAAGTCCACCGTGCCGGTCGGCACGGGCGAGAAACTCCGGGAGGTCATCAAGGCGAATCTGTCCAGTTCATATCGCTTCGACATCGTGTCGAATCCGGAATTCCTGCGCGAGGGCTCGGCCATCGAAGACTTCTTGCGGCCCAACCGCGTGGTGATCGGAGCCGACAGCGATCACGCCATCGCGATCATGAAGGATCTCTATCGCCCCCTGTACCTGATCGAGACGCCGTTCGTGGTCACGGATATTGCGACAGCCGAAATGATCAAATACGCGTCCAACGCATTTCTGGCCACGAAAGTCTCGTTCATCAACGAGATCGCCAACCTGTGCGAGCAGGTCGGCGCGGATGTCCAGGTGGTCGCCAAGGGTATGGGCTTGGACCACCGTATCGGCAGCAAGTTTCTTCACGCGGGTCCCGGCTTCGGCGGTTCCTGTTTCCCCAAGGACTTGGCCGCGCTCGTGCAGACCGGCGAACGGGTGGGCTATCAGTTGGAAATCGCCAGCGCGGCGGCGCGCGTCAACGCCCAGCAGCGTCAACGCATGGTAGAAAAAATTCGGGACGCGGTCGGCGGTGTGAAAGGCAAGGCATTGGGCCTGCTCGGGCTGTCATTCAAACCGAACACGAACGACTTGCGGGAGGCACCGGCGTTGGCGATCGCGCAGCAATTGATGAAGGAAGGGGCCGTCATCCGCGCCTACGATCCGGCCGCCCTTGAGGAAGGAAGCAAACTGCTCCCCGGCATCGTGCCGTGCAAGGACGCGTACGATGCGGCTGAAGGGTCCGACGCGCTGATCATCGTGACGGAATGGAACCAGTTCCGGAACCTGGATTTCGATCGGTTGAAAACGGCCCTGCGGCGCCCGACTCTGATCGATCTGCGAAACGTGTATGATCCTGCTCGAATCGCCGGCTTCGGATTTCACTATGTGTCCGTCGGCCGACCCAAGCGGGAACCCAGCTCGTCCTCCTGATCCCGCGGCTTCGATTCAGGTGGAGGAACTGGTCAGCCTCGGCCGGTCCGCCACCGGCTCTTCCTTCGGCTTGGGCTTGTACCCCATCCGATCCAACACCTTCAGGATGCGGCTCTTGAGCCGATCGTCCGCATCGACCAAAGCCGTCGCAAGGGGTTCGACCGCCGGCTTGCCGATCTTGCGAATGATCTCCGTCACCGACTGCCGCAACTCGTCTTCCTCGGACACCAACAAAGGAATCAGCGCCGGCACCGACACGCTGCCCAGCTTGATCAGCGAATCGTAGGCCCGCTGTCGGACATCCCCGACCTCATCGGTCAGCGCCTCGACCAGCGGCCCCACCGCTCTAGGATCTCTCAGCTCCCCCAACACCTCGGCCGCGTACTTGCGGTTCAGCCAGTGCGAATCTTTCAGATCCAGCAACATCGCGTCGGCCTTGGCGGCATTCGGGTCCTTGGCTCGAATCTTAAAATTTTGGGCGACGCGCTTCCCGCCCTCCTCCACCACGCGGATGGTCGCGCCGTCGCCGACCTTGATCTTCTTGAGGTCTTCCAGAACCTCTTCCGCCACATCCAGGACCACGGTCTTGCCGTCATAAGCCAGCAGTTCCACCTCGATCTGCCTGGCTTCGGGATTCACCGCCACCACCCGCTCGGTGACGAGATTGAATCCGTCTTTCTTGGCCCCGCCCTTCGGACCGATCTGAATGAGCTTCACGGGAGCTTCGTCTGCCATGGTATTCGTCCTTTATGAATCGGTTAAGCCGTACGCTCGGGCTTCCAGCCCAGACTGGTCAGCACGCCTTCGACGGTTTCCTGTACGATCGTGTTCTCGTCTTCCAACAGGGGCAGCAACGGCTCGATCGCCCGCTTGTCCCCCAGCCGGGCCAAGGACTCGGCCGCGTTGCGGCGCACGAGCCAGTCCTCGTCCTTCAACGACTCGATCAAGGGCTCAACGCCGCGGGGATCGCCGATCTTCCCGAGCGCCTCGGCCGCGTGTCGGCGGACCATCCAATTGTTGCCCATCAGCCCCTCGATCAACGCGTCCACGGCGCGGGCGTCGCCGATCTTCTTCAGCACCCGCGCGACGTCCTCCCGGACCGTGCTGTCGCTCAACGCTTCGATCAGGCCGGGCACGGCGCGCGAATCGCCGATCCGCTCCAACGCCCAGACGGCCGCCGTCCGCACGGCGCCGTCTTTATCCTTCAGCGCCTTGACCAACGGCTCGACTCCTCTCGGATCCTTGAGTTTTCCCAGCGCCGACGCCGCCTGTTCCCGAACCGACCACTCCTCGTCATCGAGCGCCTCGATGAGTCGATCCACGACGGCCGGGCCGATCCGCACAATGGCGCTGGTCGCCGCTTCCCGGATCACGGCATCCTCGTCGGCCATCAGACCGATCAGTTGGGGCACGGCCTCCACCCCCATTTGCCCCAGGCTCGCGATGGCGTGGTCCCGCAGCGCTTCGTTGTCGTCGCGCAGCGCGGAAATCAACTGCTCTACCCGATCGGATCGTGGTTCTTCGTTATGCATGATGTTCCTGCTCTTCGTGCTCCACGTCGTGCATGCCTGCCAACGCCGCCAGTTTGTCCGAAATCAGCCCGGCGTTGTAAGCGACCAGCCCGTCGCGATCCGTTTTCAGCCGCTCGAAGAGATCTTGGTAGGGCTTCAGCACTTCCACATCTTTGACTTTGGCCAGCGCTTCCATCGCGAACACGCGCAACGGTCGGATCGGAATTGCCTCGATGTAGAGTTCGACCGGCCGCGCGTCTCCGATCAGTCCCAGCGCTTTGATCGCCAGTTCCTTGACCCCCGTATCCTTGTCCACATGCAACCGTTCCATGAGCGGCTCGACCGCCCGCACGTCGCCGATCTTGCCCAGCAGATCCGCTGCCGCTTCACGCACGAGCCAGTCATCGTCATGCAGGTACTCGATCAGGATCTCCACGCTGGGACGCCCGACGGCAAGCAGATTGATCACGGTCGCCATGCGGGCCTCTTCCCGCTCGCTCGCGCCCTCGACCTCCCGCAGGGCGTCAAACGCCCGATCGATCCGCTCGCGGATCGCGTTCAGCTTTTTGAGCGTGCGGACGGCGATGTCGCGGACCGCGGGTGAGCCCATTGCGTCGATGAGCGCATCCGCCGAGCGCGGATCGAGCAGGTGCTCCAAAATCGTCGCGGCCGCCACCTGCGCCTCTTCGTCCGGGTGTTTAAGCATCTCGCCTAGGGGAGCGATGGCGTTGGGAATGACTCCCAAGAGATGCGTCACCAGCTTACGCACCTCCTCGTCCTTCACGTCGTAGAGTTGCCGCACCAGAGCGGAAGCTGTTTCGGCGTCCACGACCCCGGCCATCTGCTCTAATGCCGCGGCTCCCGCCCTCCGAACCGCTTCATCCTCGTGCCGGAGTAATCGCACCAGCGCCACGCCGGCGTGCGGATCCTTGATCCGGGCCAGCATGCCCGCCGCCTCGATCTTCAGCGCAGGGGCGCCCGCTTCCAAGGCATGGATCAACGCCTGGACGGCTCTCGGTCCGCCGGATAGGCAGGCCGCCGTGGCCCGCATGCGGCGCCAGTCTTCCTCGTGCACCAACTCCGCGACGAGGGTTTCGATACTTTCCTTGGGCATAGCTGCTCACGAGACAGGCGATGGGCGGGGGTAGAGGCGAAAGGCTATGGACCAATCAGAGGTTCATTCCTGCCGCCATCTCGCCTATTGCCCATTGCCTCGCACCTCTCGCCTGTTCTATATCCGCCCCTGCCTCCATCCCAATTGCGTGAGCGCCTCCTTCACGTGGTAGCGGATGTTGTCGTCCTGTTCCTTCGCAAGCAACGGAAGCAGGCGCGGTACGGCGGCCGGACCGAATCGCACCAACGCGGCCGCCGCTTCGGCGCGGGTGATCGTGTTCTGGAGCGCCGCGACCAGGGTCGGGATGGCTCGTTCGTCTCGAATGAGGCCCAGCGCTCGAACGGCCGCACCCATCACGACCATTTCTTCATCCCACCGGTCGCCGCACCCGTCGAGCGGACGGCTGCTGGCCGGCCTGCCCGACCCGTTGACGACCTCGATCAAGACCGGCACGGCGCGGGCGTCGCCGATTCGCCCCAACGCTTCCACCGCGAGCAACCGCAAACCGGGTTCCTTCATGGCCATGATCAGGAACTCGACCGCCCGAGGGTCGCCGATTTCGCCGAGCGCGCGGACGGCGTCCTCCCGCACGGCGGCATCCCGGTCATTGAACAGCACATACAGCAATGGCTCGACGGCGGCGGGCGATTTCATTTTTCCCAGGGATTCGACCGCGTGCAACCGGACCAGCCAATCCTCATGCTTCAGAGCCTGCAATAAGAGGGGAACGGCGGCCGACCCGATCGAGGCCAACGCCCGGGCGGCTTCCTCGCGCACGGCTTTCACCTTGTCCTGCAACAGCGGCAGAAGCGGCTCGGCCGCCTCGGCAGCGGCGATTCGCCCCAGCGCCTTGGCGGCATGCATCCGGACGATCCAATCCGGGCTTTGGAGGGCCTTCACCAGCGGCTCGAGGACCCGCTTGTCGCCGATGACCGTGAGGATGGAGGAAGCCGCCTCCTGGACCGAAAGCTCCGGATCGGAGAGGCAGGATCCCAACACCATGACCGACGGCTCCCCGATCGCTGTCAGCGCGCCGATGGCCGCCTCGCGCACCGCCCGATCGGAATCGCGAAGGAGGGACACCAGGGGCAGCACCGCCCGCGCATCACGCAGAGAGCCTAAGGCCGACGCGGCTTCCTCGCGGACCGCCCAATCTTCGTCTTTCAGCGCGGCAATTTGTTCGGCCACGTAGTCGGACACGCTCCTTCTCCCACACCGACGCGGTTGACCTTAACACAGGCTTTTTCGCGCGGTCAACGGACGCCGGCCCGTTCCGCCTGCTGAGACGCGCGCACGGCCGCGGCAGACGCCTTGCAGCGCCTGTCGGCTTCCTGTGGAACCCGCAGCGACAGACCCACTGAAGACGTTCCGCCGCGACGCGCCGATCGGCACGGCCTCAGATTGACATGCGCTCCGCTCGCCTTCTACTATGAGACCATCGTATTCCCACCGTGGCTTCCAATTAAGTTGAACGACTGTAGTCTCTGAGCATGCGGGGCACGTCAGGCTGGACTTTTCATCCGACAAGGAGGTTCCAATGAACAGGATCAGGCACAACGCTCGATGCACTGGGGGATGGTTCGGAATGGCGGTCATGGTTCTTTGCCTGGGGCTTTCAAGTTCCGCCTACGCCTATGAGGTGTGGATCACGGACCAATCGGACACGGGCAAGGAGAGCGGCGGCTATCTCTATATTTATGACGGCGCGCAGTTGGCGGCCAACCCCTCGTCGGCCAAACCGGCGGTCACGATCGATCTGGCCGGCGACATCAACACGTTCTGCCAGGACGCGACAAAGAAGGCCGTCCGACGCCCGCACATGCTGTTCTTCACTCAGGACCAGTCTCACGCCATCCTGTCGTTCCTGAGCGGTCAGGTCCTCTTCATGGACGCCGCAACGAAAAAGCCGGAAGCGTGTCTGAATATGGGAAAGAACGTCCATGCGGCCTGGCCGACGCCCGATCAGAAGATGGTGATCGCCGCCAACATCGCGGAAAAGAAGTTCATCAGGATCTGGACGGACTACGCAGGCCATAAGTTCAGCTTCGACCCGGAAAAGGACGTGCTGAACCTCGGGGCGCTGGAAAGCGGAGAGCGCCCGGACACGGCGCCGATCTGTCCGATTACGGAAGCGTCCAGCAAGTACGCGTTCGTGACGCTTCGAGGAGGGGGGCTGTTCGTCATCGACGTATCGGCCACGCCGATGAAGGTGGTCGCCACCTTGGATAATGTCCAGATCCATCCGGCCGGTTGTGGAGGGATTCAGATCGGCGACACCGTGTACATCAATTCCGGCGGAGGATGGCCGGTCGCGCCGCTGTCTTACGACGTCTACGCCTTGAATATTTCCGACCTTCCGAAGTCGGTTTCAGCCAAACTGATCACCACGCGCGACACCAAGTTCGCCGATTCGCACGGAATGGCGGCCGTCGGACGCTACCTGTGGAGCGCAGACCGGGCGGGGAACAACATCGAGGTCATCGACACGTTGAGCAACCTGAGCGTAGGGACGATCGAATTGTCCGGGGCTGTGAGCGACGACCCGGCTCCGGACCTGATGGATGTTTCCCCGGACCAGGCCTACGTGTTCGTCGGGACGCGAGGGCCCGCCCCCCTGACCGGAAACGACAAGACCGTCAACAACGCCAAAGGCTCGACCCCCGGGGTCGGCGTGATCAAGGTGATAAATGGAGGCCGCGGAGGAGAGTTCGTGGGGATCGCGCGGATCACCAACATGAAGGACGGCAAGGAAACCGCCGATACGCACGGAGTCGCGGTGAGAAAAAAGTAGAAGAAGCCGCCAGCTTTCAGCTTTCAGCATAGAATCTTGGTGAAAAAGCTGACGGCTGATCGCAGAGGGCTGAATGCTGCTCGCTACATCGCCCCCTTGGCGAGGTCGCCGGCAGGCCCGAACCGCCCGGTCTCTCCCAGCGGCTTCTCAACCCGGAGATTGTCGGTCACGCTGGAATCCACCGTCGCTTCCTCGGGCGGCGGCGTCCAGCCCAGTTTCTCCAGCGTATCCAGCACCAACAAGCGCAAGGCATCCTTGGCGCTCAACCGGGACGACGCGAAGGACAAGACGCGCTCGCCTTCCCCTTCCACCTCCGACGCCTTCGGATCGTGCAGGAACGCCACCAGCGGTTCGATGGCGGTATCGCCGATCAACACCAGCGCCTGCGCCGCCTTCTCGCGCAGGATGCCGTCCTTCAGCAACATGATCAGATCCGGAATCACGCGCGGATCGCGGAAGTGGCCGAGGGCCGTCGCGGCGGCTTCCTTGATGAAGGCTTCCTCGCTCACGATGCAGCCGGGAGTCGGCGTCCCGTCCTGGCGAATGCCTTTCCCGCGCAGCGCATCCAACACCGCAGGCAACGCGCGCGGATCGCCGATCATGCCCAGGGACGCGATCGCATGCCGCTTCACCGCCCCGTCCTTCATCGCCTCGATGAGCGGATCGATCGCGCGCGGATCGCCGATCATGCCCAGCGCGATCGTGGCGTCCTCCCGCACCGCCCGGTCGGGATCCTTGAGCGCTTCGATCAAGGCTTCGACCACGCGCGATTCGCGGACCCACGGCCGACCGATCTGATAGTCGGTCGTCATGCCGCCCAAGGCACGGGCCGCGTGGCACCGAACGACAAAGTCTTTATCCTTGAGGCACTCGATCAGGGGCTCGACCGAGACCTGGCCGATCGCGACGCACGCCGTACCGGCCGTCTCTCGGACGATTTTCGAAGAGTCGCGGAAGAGTTTGATCAGCGCAGGAACGGCCTTCGGGTCGCCGATTTTCCCCAAAGCTTCGGCCGCCGCGCTCTTCACCGCCCCGTCCCGGTCCCGGCAGGCGATGATCAACGCATCAACGGCCCGCGCGTCCTTGATCTCGCCGCAGGCTTTGGCCGCATGTTCCCGAACCCGCCATCGTTCGTCCTTGAGGCATTTGACGAGTCGATCCACGACCGGCGGCCCCATCTGGGCCACGGCGGCCACGGCTTCATTGCGCACCTCCGTAATCGGATCGTTGAAGAGACCGATGAGGGCCTCGACCGCCCTGGGCCCTCCGATTTTGGCGATCCCCCACGCCGCGTGCGCGCGGACCGACCAATAGTCATCGCCGCAAGCCTGGATCAAGGGCTCCAGCGTGCCGGGATCGGCCAGTTCGGCCAGTGCCTTGGCCGCTTCCTCGCGCGTGGCGTCATCGACGTCCTCCAACGCTTCCAGCAAATCTTCGACCGCTTGAGCCATCGCCTACCTCACGACCCTTGCTCAGTATTCCCAGTCCCGCTGACCGCCGTAGGGCACGGTCCTCGTACACCGGACCGTCAGCGTCTGCGTCCCGCGCCCCTCGACGCACTGATCGAGCGACTGGGCAAATTCGAGGACGCCGTCGAGCGTCACGGTAAACGGGAAATCGAACGTAAACGTACCGAAACGATACTTCCCGGGTTTTAACTTCAACTCCTTGCGTTCGGTGGTGCGATAGGCGTCGGATGTCTCGGGATCCAGCGTCATGATCATCGGCGTCACCCCCGGCACCTGCCATCTGGTCGGAGGGTCGAGCGCCGTCGCATCGACAATGATTGGATATTCCTTTAAATAGGCCGCCGGGGGCGCGGCGGAAGCGGTCCAGAGACTCGATCCGATCAGCAAGACGGACACCAAGCAGGCCCCCCGCACCCACCACTTCAGTCGATCGAGAGAAGGTTCCCGTCGAACGCGCACGGTCTCACCGTCCCTGAGGCGAAGCTCCCGTTGAGCCCGCACTGACCGAGGCTGCGGCCGACGCCGTCAGGAAAATCTCTTCCACGGGACGGCTCTCCCACTCGGTGTGGGTCTCCAGACCCAACGACCGGAGAACCGTGGCGCCGGTGTCGATGATCGAGACCGGCTGGCGGATCACATGTCCGGGCTTGATGCCGACGCCCGACGCGATCCAGGGCACCACGGGCAGATCGCCTCCCTGACCGCCGCTGCCGTTTTTACCGATTTTTAGGTCTCCGTTCCCGCTCAACGAAGTCACAAACACCGTGGTCCGGTCCAACAGATTGAGTTCGCGATAGAGATCGAGGACCGATCCCATCGCCTTGTCCACCGTCTTCAACGCTTCCCGGTATTCTTTCGAGGTCCACCCATGCGCCTCGCCGGCCCGGCCCGCTTGGGGCAGATGCACCACTAGAAGATGGGGAAGGGCCAGAATCGCATGGCCGTGACCGTGACCACTGATCGCTTTCTTGAAATAGTCCCGAATATAGCGGACCACCGTGTCCGTGCTGCATTCCGGCTTCAACGGTCCACACATCTGATAATCCGTATAGGGTTCCGGTCTCGCCAGTTGATAGAGCGATTCGTCCATGAAAAAAATCGCGCTGTCCCGCCCGCCGCTCAGGTCCAGATAGTCGAACACGGTCGGGGGGCGCGGATAGCCGCGGACGAACTCAAAGGAGTTCCAGGTCACGCCGTGTTTCTCGACCGGCAAGCCCGTCAGCAGCGAGGCCATCGTCGGCAGCCTGAGCGCCGGTTTCACCGCGGTCGCCGACCAGGTCACCGACCCGTCCTTGATCATCCGACTGAGCACCGGCATCGTCCCGCCCTTCAACGAGTCCTGGCTCAATCCCTCCAGAACAAAGAGAATCACGTGTTCGGTCTGAACCGTCGGAGGATGGGAAACTCCGACCGAGCCGGATTCCGCCGGGACATTCGTCATTGTCGTAGCCGTTGCGGAATTCCAGGGTAAAAAAACGGCGATCAGCAACAACGCCGCAACCAATAAGAGCGCCCGGCTTCGAGCAAGTCCTGCCACCATCATATACATATAGCCCATATAGCCATCACCTTTGCGCTTTGAGGTCTTTCGTTCGCCCACCCCGAGCTTCGTAAATTAACACGCGAATTTCCGCGAAGGCAAGCGGGCCTGGCGCGGGCTTGTGACACGGGCATCGGATCGGTGTTATGCTGTGATCAAGCACGGGGCTGCCCTGAACGCTGAGCCGCCCGGGCGGGAGAAAGTCGGCGGGGCCGTCAACGGACAGAGCACCGGCGTGTCATCCATCCCCGGAAGGGTGCGGATCATGCCCACTCGATCACTCAGCCGGACCTCGGCGACGGGTTCCAGGGGCTCCCTCTTCATTCGTCGATCAGCCCTCTCTCTCCTGTGCGCAGCCGTCCTGCTCCTCCCATGGTTCCTTTCCGACGATCAGGCCCGGGCTGAAATCCGCATCGTGACGGCCAGCGGTGAGTACCGCATGGGCGATCGCGACACGCGCGAGGACGCGATCAAGCTCGCGACGGAGGCCGCAAAGCGCAACGCGCTCGAACAGGTGGCGACCTATCTCGAAAGCGTGACGGTCGTACGCGATCTTGATGTCACGCAGGATGAAATCCGCACGTATACAGCCGGCGTCGTGTTGGTGCTCGATCAGCGGGTCACGACGGACCTCGACGGCGAAACGGTTGTGATCCGGGTCGATCTCACGGCGCAGGTCGACAGTGAGGAAGTCGTCCAGGCCATTACCGCATTGCGCAAAAACGAAGATGCCAGGCAGGAGTTGGTCGCGCTCAAGGCGGAGGTGGATCAGCTTCATCAGGAGTTGGACGCCGCGACTCGAGCGTTGGCCGAAGCGACCTCGCCGGAGCAGGTTCGGGAAATCAGCCAGCAGCGTCAGGAACTCCTCAACAAGGTTCAATCCCATGCGCTCGTGTCCCAAGCCTGGACCGATTGGGTGATTATTTCGCCCTTCCTGGGATTCTATCCGTGGGAGAACGCCGCCCCAATCCACGCGCTCGTCGCGCAGGCGTGGCAATTGAATCCTTTGAACCCTCATGTCCATGTCGTCCAACAGATGATTACGGCCCGAGTCCCACCAGCCCCGCCGCAGCCGCCAGCCCCACCCACACCGTCGCAGACGCCGCCCGCGTTGCCGACCCACCAGATCGTGCCTCAGCAGCCGGCGCCGATCTCATCTCCGCCGACGCTGAACCAACTCCAGCAAGTGCTTACGCGACAGCCGGCACCAAGTTCTCCGCCTCCCGATCAGCAGATAGTCACACCACCGCGCACTCCATCACGCGCACCACGGCGGCTCTCGACCATCACGCAGTTGAATCCGTTCCTCTTGGCACCCCCGGGATCGATCCCCGGCCCCGTACCGCCCACGCTCCGGCAGACGCAGCCGACGCCCAGTTCACCGCGAATGCCGTCCCGCAACCTCTCGCGGATGTTCCAGCAGACTCCGGCGCCGATGCCGGCCGCACCGCCCTCGCCACCAACGGTGAGCGGGACTCTGCCCGCCGCCAAGGCCATCCCTCATCCGCACGTAGCCACACCACGACAGGGACGGCGCTTGCCCTCAGGGCTGGATCGGCTCCTCGCGCCGCCGGGAGCACGTCAACGTCTCCTTCACGGAGCCCCGCGCGCAGGGGCGCCCTCGCCGGGTCGCGGTTTGGGCGGAGGGAAAGGCGGACATGGAGGCAGGGGAGCCAAGTGATGAAGATGGAATGGCTGGCCGCACAACGCCCAGCTTTCTCGTTGATAATGATGGCGACAGGCCCAGCGGTGCTGGGTGGCTGGCTCTTTCTTGCAGAAAGCCGTGCCGCAGACCCATCACAAGCTTCGCCCCCGGTCCGCCAACATGCCGAAACGTCGTTCGACCGGCTCCAGCAGCAGGAGCGGCAGGCGAGCTGGCCGCAGGTCGGTGGACCCAGTGGACCCAGCCCTGACCCGGCGGCTGAAAGACATGCCTCGCAAGTCCAGAGTCAATATTCCTCGGACCAATTTCTGATCGGCCTGGGCCAAGGGGACCTGTCCAAAGGGCGCCTTGTCTGTCAGCGGGTGTCGGAGTTGGCTGCCCGGGCCGATTTGGCTAAACAGATTCGTGTGCTGGTCAAGGAGCACGCCGTCGACCGGGTGCGGGAGCGCACCGGTCGAGAGGCTGAGCAGGACATTGAAGTGACCCGCGAAGAAATCGTGCGGGAATATCTGCAAGGCGTGAAGATCGTCGACCGGCAGATCGATGAAGCGGGCGGCACGTGCACCGCCACCGCCGTGATGCTGAAAAGCCGGATCGCTCCCCAATCCGCGCCTGACGCTCCGGAGTTGACGCCTGCGGTCGTTCGCTGAACCGCGCGCTCCCAGCCTCTTCCCGACCATTCCGACCATTGCACTCCGAACCGGGTTTCGGGTAAGTACATCCCGCCATGCCGATCGACAACAATTTTCAACATGACGAGATGTCACGCAAGAATCCCGGCGACCGGGTCGGCTTTCGCGAACTGATTGTCGGCGCCTCGCCGGATTCGCCGGCTTGGCTCGACGCGATGGCCTCCTTGGGCGCCAAGCTGTCTCAAGCAGGAGTGCGGGTGGTGGTGTTCTTTCACGGGACCTTTCTGGGAAGCGATCTCTTCGGCGTGCAGCGCCTGGACGAAGCGGGGGGGCTCAAACGGGGCTACTCGCGGGGGATTTCCGGAGTCGACGCCCTGTTGGCCCTGATGCGCGAAGGCGACAACGGTTTGCCGAGCGGCAAGACCGGCCTCAAGCCGCCGTTTACGAACGACGAGCGGACCAAGAAGCTGCTCGACGACCAGGCCGGCGACGCCGGCAATTTTACTGTCGCTTATGTCGATTTGTTCAGCAAGGCCGTCAACAAGGCGGTGTCGAAGCCGATTGTCTGCGTGCGCGAACTCTGGTCGAGCGAGCACCACCACCTCGGGCGAGCTATCGCGGCCTGCGTGTTCCTCGATCGCTTGCGCGCCTTGTGCCAGGAGCGCCAACTCGGGGCCGAAGACAGGATTCTGATCCAGGCGCACGGGCACGCCGGGCAGGTGCTGGCCTTCGCCTCGAATCTCGTCACGCCGTCCCCGATCGTCGGGCGAAAGCGGGTGTTCGAGATCCTGCGCGGATACGCGGGATATACGAAACAGACCGACCTGTCGGCCGTCCTCGACCGGCTGGAAGGCACGCTCCCCACCGGAACGTTGACCGGCGCGGCGCTCGATGTCGTCACGTTCGGGACCCCGGTGCGCTATGGATGGGACCCGTCCGGCTTGGGCAAGCTGCTCCACGTGGTGAATCATCGCGTGTTGAGAACAGACGGGAAGACCTGGCTGGCCAAGATCGAGCTGCCGCAGATCACCATGGAAATGCCGGTCGCCTGGGGGGGCGACTACGTGCAGCAACTGGCCGTCGCCGGCAGCGACGCGGTGCCGGCGACCGAGGAGGCTAAAGCGGCCAACAAGGCGCTGTGGGAATTGGTCGAGCCCTACGATGGATTCGAACGCTGGCTGGAATGCGCCCGCCGCGCCGTCCGCTGCCCGACCGACGGCCTATGCCTTCTGGTCGATTACAAAGACTGCACCGGCTCGACCAACCCTCGCGACCACCTCTTCGGCTACGCGGCGTACACGCGGATGAACGCGATGCTGTTTAATACGAGCGAAATCGTGCGCGCGCTGTACGTACCTAGAAGCAGCTAGCCTCATACTCGATGATCAAGGCTGGTGCGAGATGCGCTGTCATGAGATTCCCAGTCCATTCATCAGGTTCGGCGCCCTTCTGCAACCCCGTCAGGAGAACCAGTTGTAGCGAAGAATGCACCAAATCCCTCTCACGCCGTCCTTCCAGGTGATTTTCTTTCCTTCTTGATACGTGCGCCCGTAATACGAAATGCCCACTTCGTAGATCCGCCACCTGCCCTTGGCGATTTTGGCGGTGACCTCCGGTTCAAATCCAAACCGGTCTTCTTTCAGCGCGACGTGATCCAGCACCTCTTTGCGGAACGCCTTATAGCCTGTCCATACATCGGACAGGTTGAGATTCGTCAGCATATTGGAAAGCGTCGTTAACGTCTTGTTCGCGACGTAATGCCAAAACAGCAGGACGCGGTGCGGGCCGGCCATGAATCGGGACCCGTAGACGACATCCGCGACGCCTCGCTCGATGGGATCAAGAAGCTGGAGATAGTCTCGGGGATCGTATTCGAGGTCGGCATCCTGAACGATCACGATCTCGCCGCGCGCCGCTTGGAATCCGCGCCGGAGCGCCGCCCCTTTCCCGCGATTGTGTTCCTGGAACAGAATCCGAACGTGCTCGAAGGAACCGGGATCCGTCTTGCGGGCCGCTTCCGCATGAGAGTGCGAAGACCGCGAGCCGAAGCGCTGAAGGATCTCGGCGGTTCCGTCGTCGGACCCGTCATCGACGACGATGATCTCCTTATTGATCGGAACCGCGCTCACTCTCCGCAGCACCTCCTCGATCGTCGCGCGTTCGTTATAGACGGGGATGACCACCGACAGTTTGGGACGGTTGCGCGCTTCCGGGGTCGTCATCGATGAAAGGGCCTTTCCAATCTCTGTTCTCTTCGAAGGGATCCGTCGCCGCGACTCCCCGCGCCCCGCGTCATGAAGCGTCTGCGGTCGATTTCTCATCTTGCAGGCGCGGCACTTCAAAGACATACACTCCGTTGCGCTGGAACAGGGGCTTCAGCGCCCGCGGCAACGCCTTCAGCCGCCGGTCCCGCTCTTCCGCTTCTTGCCCGCGAAACGCGAGATACCCGTAAGACTTATGGAGGCGATGGAACTCACGAACATTGAGGACCACGTGGGTGATCCCTTCTCTCGCCAGTCTGGCCGCAAGGGCTTCCGGGGAGGACGCTTCCGCGACCCATCGCGAGAGGGGATGGGAATCCATCGCCGAAGGCGCAATCCCGGCACGGGCGAAATGGTAGGCCCGGGTTTCCCCGATGAACAACACGCGGGCATCCGGAGGCAACGCGGCTCGGACAAATTCCGCGGCGTGAAAGTGCTCCAGATTTCTGCTCAAGAAGCTGTGGCGTGTTTCCTGTCCCAGCGCGATCCGATCCGAGGAGAAGACCTGCATGTGTTGGCTGAGAAAACTCTGGGTGCCCAGAACGCCGGCGACTCCGAGGAGCGCCATCATGAGCGCCTGGGCATACCCTCGAAGGCGTAGGCCGAGGGCTGCGAGCGAGGCGAGGCCGAGGGCAAGCGCGGGAGCGAAAAATCGGACGGTCGGGGTGGTGAGCACCCAGCACGTCCCGGCGACCACCACAAAGACGGCTCCCGCATCGCCCCAGTGTCGGTAACGGCTATCCCAGCGAGCGAGTCTCGACAAAACGGGCATGGCGAGGAGGAAACCGGTCGAAAGAACCGCCAGCGCGCCCGCGTCGCCTGCGGACCCGAATCGCTCCGGGTGCTGAAGCATCTCGACGGGAAGGCGCAGGATGCCCTCCGGTCCCAAGCTTCCCGATCCATAAGGCAAGTCGGCGAGCAATCGGGCCTGGTTGTCGTCGCTCCAACCGGTTCCTCCCAGCCACCGATAGGCTAAGGGATAGACCGGATTCCCGGTAGACCGGAAGGCGTGAAGCCACCAAGGGAGAACGGCGACCCATGCCGCCAGTCCCGCTTTCAGCGCCTCCGTCCAGGTCCACCGCATCGCCAAAGCCGCGGCCAGCGCGGCGGCGACCCAAACCACGCCGGTGAGTTTGAGCGACGCGGCCAATCCGAGGAGCAAGCCCAGGGCGAGCCAAGGTCGCGTGTACGGGTCCGGTTTGACGAGGATGACGCCGCCGATCAGTACGGCGGTCGCGAGCCAGAGTTCCGCGAACGGCAAGGTCGCCAGAAACCACACGGTCGGCGACGCCGCCAAGGCGCAGACCGCAAGAACCGCGCCTCGAGCCGACGCACAAGAGTCCGCAAGGGCGTGGGCCAGCGCCCACGCGGCCAGCGAGCAGACGATCCACATCGAGAAATGAGTGGCGCGCGCGCCGAGATCTCCCGCGAACGCCATTCCCCAGGCCAGCAGGACATCCGAGGCGTGCGGCATCAGGGTGTAGAACACCCACGGGGCGCCCTCCAGACGGCCGGTCGCCAGCGCTCGTTGGGGAATCACCAGATGATAGACCAGCTCGTCAAAGAAGGTCGGAGGAATCGTCGCCCACAGCCAGGCGACGAGCCATGCGGCGCCCAGGACGAGCCCGGCCAGGGCCGGCTCCATCAAGCGGGGAACTTGTCCCGGGTTGCGGATGGCCCGAACGAGACTCCACGCGCCGACCGCAACGCACGGAAGAATGAGAACGGAAGCGAACCAGAGCCCTCCCCCCATGGCCGTCACGGTCACGACGAACGAAAGCCCGGCGATGCCGACGCCCAACCGGGTGGCGAGCCTGGATGCCGGGCAAAGCGCTGGGCGGTCGATCTCTCCGTAGACCCGCGCGAGGCATGTACCGGCGCCGTACGCAGCCAGCAGAAACGACAGCGGCACCAGCAGCAGCGGCACCCGCGGAGCGTCGATGGAAGCCGTTCCGATCGCCAACACGCCTGAAGCGACGACAAGGACCCACGCAACCTGTGAACGATACGCTGGCGAGACCGCGTCTTCCATCAGACCAAGTCGTCAGCACCGGGTGATGAGGCGAGGTGCGGATGGATTATGGTTGTAGCAAATCCGCCAGGGCTGACAAGGAATTTGTCACAATGAGGATGGCGCAAGGATGGGGCGAAAGTGACTGAAGTCTCGGCCCGGCAAGCCCGAGATGACCTCTCCACAAGGGGGCACGGTGTCAGGGATGCGCCGCCCGCCAGTTGCGGCCCACTCCCACATCCACCTTGAGCGGCACCGAGAGCCCCAGCTTCTTCCCCACGGCCTCCATCTCGGACTTCACAAGCTGCTTCGCTTGCTCCAGATCTTTCTCCGGCGTCTCGAAGATCAGCTCATCGTGGACCTGGAGGATCATCTTGGTGCCGGGCAATTCGGCGTGAAGCCGTTTGTGAACGCTGATCATGGCGACCTTGATCAGATCGGCCGCCGAGCCTTGAATCGGGCTGTTCACCGCCATGCGCTCGCCGAAGCTGCGCTGAGTCGGATCGGCGCTCTGCAGTTCGGGGATCGGCCGTCGGCGACCGAGGATCGTCGTGGTGTACCCTTTCTCTTTGGCCTCGGCGATGGTGCGATCCAGCAGGGCTTTTACGCCCGCGTACCGCTCGAAGTACGTGTCGATGTATTTCTTCGCCTCGGACTGTGAGACGCCGATGTTCTGCGCCAGACCGAACGGGCTGATCCCGTACACGATCCCGAAGACCACGGTCTTGGCCGCCCGCCGCATCTCTCGGGTGATCTGCTCCGGCGGCAACCGGAAAATCTCCACCGCCGTCGCCATGTGAATATCCTCGCCCCGCTCAAACACCCGCAACAACCGCTCGTCCTGGGAGAGATGGGCGAGAATGCGCGGCTCGATCTGGCTGTAGTCGGCGCAGAGGAGCAGGTGCCCGGGCGGTGCGATGAAGGCTTCGCGAATCCGGAGTCCATAGTCGCCCTTGACGGGAATGTTCTGCAGATTGGGCTCGGTCGAGGACAAGCGCCCGGTCGCGGCCACGGTCTGGTTCAACGAGGTGTGGAGCCGGCCTGTCTCGGGATTGACGAGTTGCGGGAGCGCATCCACATAGGTGGATTTGAGCTTGCTGAGGCTGCGGTAGTTGAGAATCTGCGCCGGCAACTCGTGCTGGGTCGCCAACTGCGTCAGCGTGTCTTCGTCGGTCGAATAGCCCGTCTTGGTCTTGCGGATCGGCGCGAGGCCCAGCTTGTCGAAGAGCACGGCCGCGAGCTGTTTGGGCGAATTGATGTTGAATTCCCCTCCCGCGAGATGCGCGATCGTCTCCATCATCCGATCGAGCTCCCGTTCCAGCTCTTTGCTGAGCTGCTCCAGCGCCCGCACGTCGAGCAGGAACCCGTTGCGCTCGATCTCGGCCAGCACCGGCACGAGCGGCATTTCCACGTCTTCGAAGAGCCGCCAACTTCCTTGTTCCTGCAGCCGTTCTTTCTGCATCGGCACGAGCCGGAGGATCACAGACGCCGATTCGGCCGCCAGCTCGGCCGTCCGCTGTTCGGCTTCGCCCCCGCCGGGCTCGTCGAACAACTGTCGCGACGCCTCCTCTCCGGGGGAGGCAGCCGGCCGCTCGGCTCCGAGACGATAGCCGAGCAGGTCCATCGCCACCGTCTCCAACGAATGGGACCGGCGATTGGGATTCAACAGATAGTCGGCGATCATCGTATCGAACCAGGGCGGACGCAGATCCAATCCGGCCCGTCCCAGGGCGAGCAGGGCCGACTTCAGATCGTGCACCGCCTTGACCCGTGTCGGACTCTGGAGCAGATCGGCCAGCGGCTGCAAAAGAGGATGCTGCGGCCTGGGCCAACCGGCGCGATGCGACTCCGGGTCGGGTTGCGCGGCAAACACCGTCATGCCGTTGGGCGCGCTCAAGGCGACGCCCTGGAGGATCGCCCGCACTCCCGACGGAGCCGCCGCTCCCTCCGTGCCGCCGCAGACGCACTGCAGCGCCACCAGGTTCACGCTACCGACTTCATCGGCGAAACGTCGCGCGTCGGCCGAATCCTTGATCCTGCGGACCTCCGAGCCGAGCGGCGCGCCGGCGGACTCGGCCGGTTGAAGCGTTTTGAGCAGGCTGGTGAACTCAAGCTCCCGCAGCAGGGCGATCAATTCTTCCCCGTGGGCGGGCCGGACGGCGAATTGTTCGGGATTGAATTCGACTGGCACGTCCGTCTGAATCGTCGCGAGCCGCCGACTCAAGCGGGCGTTGTCCGCCTGTTCGATCAGCAAGGCTCTGATCCTCGGCGGGGTCACTTCGTCCACATGTCGCAACAGGTCCTCGATGCTGCCGAACCGCGTGATCAGCTTGATCGCCGTCTTCTCGCCGATCCCCTTGACCCCGGGAATGTTATCGGTGGCGTCGCCCATCAGCCCCATCACCTCCACGACCCGGGCCGGCTCGACGCCGAACCGTTCGCGGCAGTCGTCTTCGCCGTACCACTTGTCCTTGACCGGATCGTAAATGCGGACATGCGGCGTCAGCAGTTGGAACATATCCTTGTCGCCGGTGACGATGACGACGTCGAATCCCGCCGCCTCCGCCTTCCGCGAGAGGGTGCCGATCAGATCGTCCGCCTCGTAGCCGGCCAGTCGCACGGCGGGGAGCCCGAACGCCTCCACCACGCGATGGATGTACGGGATCTGCGCGCTCATCCCTTCCGGCATCGGCGGCCGCTGGGCCTTGTAGTCCTTGAACTCATCGTGACGCAAGGTCGGCCCTTTCTCGTCGAACGCGACCGCCAAGCCGTCCGGCCGGTGCTCGCGGAGAATCTTCATCAGCATCGTGGTGAAGCCATAGACCGCGTTGGTCTGGAACCCCTTGGAGTTCGACAGCGGCGGGAGCGCGAAGAAGGCGCGATAGACATAGGCGCTGCCGTCGATGAGGTAGAGGGTGGGCATGTCAATTTTGTCTATCTGGTCTGTCTCGTCCGTCTGGTCTGTTCGGTCTGTCCGGTTCGGCTTCTTCGAGCACGGCCGACTGCGTCGATCAGATCAACCAGAAAGACGAGATAGACCAGACAGACCAGATAGACCCAGCGACGATGGTTAGGGATCGTCCTTCACCGTCAGCGGCGGCTTGCCGAATTTCTCTCGCATCTTGTTGATGGCCTGCAGCACGGTCGGTTGTCCGACCAGCTTCGCTTCCAAACGGCGCTTACCCGGAAAATCCATCAACGAGATGCCGATCAGCATGGTCAGAATCCCCTGCCCAGGCAGAAACAGCATGGCGAAGCCGGCCAGGAAAAAGACCGCGCCGATGGCGTTCTTGGCAATCAGCCCGATCATCCGCAGAACCGGGTGGTGGTCTTTCATCCACGTCCTCGGAACGCGGATGTCGAAGTAGTCGGACGGGAGCCTGACCAACACATAAGGAATGGCGATGAGGGTCCCGATAAATCCGACCACCGACAGAACGGCCAGCCAGGCCAGGATGGTGTCCCACGGCAGCGCTTCCATCGGGCGCGCATCCTAACAAAGGCTCCAAGAAAAAGTCATGGGTATACTTTGAACTTTTTCCTTCTCCTCCGGCGGGCTATAATCCGCAGCCGTGAAGCCGCTGCTGCTGACCGGCGAAGACCTGACCCTCGCGTCGTTCTACGAGGTCGTGTTGGATCGCCGCCCGGTCCGGCTGGCTCCCCAGGCGAAACGCCGCATGGCGGCGGCCTACCGTGTGGTCAAGCGCGTGGCGGCACGACCCGAACCCGTCTATGGCGTCACGACCGGGTTCGGCAAGCTGGCCGATCAGCGCATCTCGCCGTCCGACATCCGTCAGCTCCAACTGAATCTGGTCCGCAGCCATGCCGCCGGCGTCGGCCCACCCCTCAGCCGCGAGGAGACCCGCGGCATGCTGGTTCTCCGCGCGAACGTGCTGTCGCGGGGGCACAGCGGCGTCAGACCCGTCATCGCGGAGTATCTGTTGACCCTGCTCAACCGCGATGTCTTGCCGGTGATCCCTTCCCGGGGGTCGGTCGGCGCGAGTGGCGATCTTGCCCCGCTTGCGCACCTCGCGCTGATTCTGCTCGGGGAAGGCGAGGCCTTCGTCGGTTCGCGCCGCGTGACCGGTCGGACCGCGCTTGCGCACGTCGGTTTGAAGCCTCTACACTTGGAAGCGAAAGAAGGGCTCTCGCTCCTCAACGGCACCCAGGCGATGCTCGCGGTCGGGCTGCTGGCCTTGCGCCGCTGCGAGTTACTGGTCGACGCCGCCGACGCGGCCGGCGCCCTGTCGCTGGAAGCCTTGAAAGGGACGCCGGTGGCGTTCGATCCGCGGATCCATCGGCTGCGTCCCTATCGGGGCCAGAACACGGTCGCGGCGAACCTGCGGGCTCTCGTGGCTCGAAGCGAGATTCGCGTCTCGCACCTGCACTGCCCCCGCGTGCAGGATGCCTACAGTCTCCGCTGCATGCCGCAGGTGCACGGCGCGGTGCGGGACGCGCTCGACTACGTCCGCGGAATATTGTGCGTCGAAATGAACAGCGTCACGGACAATCCCCTGGTCTTCGCCGACCGGGAGGAGGTGTTGTCCGGCGGAAATTTCCACGGGCAGCCGCTCGGCCTGGCGCTCGATCATCTGGCCATCGCCATGACCGAACTGGCCAGCATCTCCGAGCGACGCATCGAGCGCCTGATCAATCCCGAGTACGGCGACCTGCCGCCATTCCTCAGCCCGGAACCCGGGTTGCACTCCGGCTTCATGCTGGCGCAGGTCACGGCCGCGGCATTGGCCTCGGAGAACAAGGTACTCTCGCATCCGGCCTCGGTCGATTCGATCCCCACCTCCGGGAACCAGGAAGATCACGTCAGCATGGGCATGGGGTCGGCGTTGAAATTGAAACAGATCCTGTCCAATACGGAGCACATCCTGGCGATCGAGCTGTTGTGCGCGGCTCAGGGAGTGGACTTCCATCGGCCCCTGCAAGCCGGCGTGGGAAACCGCCGGACCCTGCAGCTCATCAGACAGCGGGTCCCGCGACTCACGCAGGACCGGGTTCTGGCGCCCGACATCGAACAGGTTCGAGGCGTGGTGGCGAGCGGCGCGCTGACCGCCGTCCTCTCCGACTCGATGCGTGCGCGAAGGAGACCATCATGAACGACCGGAGCCCGATCTTCCACACACTGCGACAGACGCTCGCGACCGGCTTGCAGGCTCTCCTGTCGGTCATCCTTACCGGAGCGGCCTGTTCGGTCCCCATGGTCACAGCCCAGTCCGTCGCCGCCGAGAGCGACGACCTGCAGGTCGAAGTGAGCAAGAGAGGGGCGATCAGCTCGGGCACCTTCGCCAAAGAAGTCTCCATTCGGAAAGGCGCCAGGGAATGGTTCATGATGATCGAAGTCACCCCTGAGAACACGGTGGTGGTCCGCCAGGAAAAAGACAGCGAGACCTACATCGTGGACGAGAGCGAGAACCACGACCGCGCCATGACGGCGGGGGAAGTGGACGCCGCCATCGACGCCTTCATCAACGGGGTGAAAGCCCAGGTCAAGACGGAGAAACAGAAATGATCCGGGCGCCGCGCGGCCCGACGCTGTCCTGCCAAGGCTGGCCGCAGGAGGCCGCGCTCCGTATGCTGATGAATAACCTGGACGACGAGGTCGCGGAGAACCCGCGGGATCTCGTCGTCTACGGCGGGACCGGCAAGGCCGCGCGCAACTGGGAAGCCTACCACGCCATCGTCCGCGAGCTGCACACCCTGGAACACGATCAGACCCTGCTCATTCAATCGGGCAAACCGGCGGGCGTTCTCCGCACGCATGAATGGGCGCCGCGGGTGTTGATCGCCAATTCCAACCTGGTCGGCCGATGGGCCACCTGGGAAGAATTCCGCCGGCTGGAGGCGTTGGGGCTGATCATGTTCGGCCAGATGACGGCCGGATCGTGGATGTACATCGGCACGCAAGGCATCGTACAGGGTACGTACGAAACCTTCGCCGCGGCGGCGACGAAGCACTTCGGCGGAGATCTTGCCGGGCGATTCGTCCTGACCGGCGGCATGGGGGGCATGGGGGGCGCCCAGCCGTTGGCCGCCGCGATGAACGGCGCCGCCATCCTGTGCGTCGAAGTGGACCCGCTCCGGATCGAACGCCGGATCACGACCCGCTACTGCGACCGGATGACCGCTTCGGTGGACGAGGCGCTCGCGTGGGTCACAACGGCCAAGGCGAACCGGGAGCCGTTGTCGGTCGGGTTGGTCGGCAACTGCGCGGAGGTCCTGCCCGATCTCGTGCGTCGCGGCGTGGTCCCGGATCTCGTCACGGATCAGACCTCGGCCCACGATCCGCTCAACGGGTACATCCCGGCCGGTCTCTCTCTGGCTGCGGCGGCTCAGTTGCGGCAGACCAAGCCGTCCGAGTATGCGGAGCGGGCGTTGGATTCGATCGCGACGCACGTCCAAGCCATGTTGGCGATGCAAAAGGCCGGCGCGATCGTCTTCGACTACGGCAACAACATCCGGACCATGGCGTTTCAGCGGGGGGTCACAGACGCCTATGCGTTTCCCGGCTTCGTGCCCGCCTATATCAGGCCGCTGTTCTGCGAGGGCAAGGGGCCGTTTCGCTGGATCGCGTTGTCGGGTGAAGCTTCGGATATCGCGGTCACCGACGAGGCGGCGCTGGAGCTCTTCCCGAACAACGCTTCGTTGCAACGCTGGATCAGATTGGCGCGCGAGCGGGTCCAGTTCCAGGGGTTGCCGGCGCGGATCTGCTGGCTGGGTTACGGTGAACGGGCGGCGATGGGTGTACGCATCAACGAGCTGGTTCGAGCCGGCAGGCTCAAGGCGCCGGTCGTCATCGGCCGCGATCATCTGGACGGAGGCTCGGTGGCCTCCCCTTATCGGGAAACGGAAGCCATGCGCGATGGCAGCGACGCCGTCGCCGACTGGCCGATTCTCAACGCGCTCTTGAACACCGCCTCCGGCGCCAGTTGGGTTTCATTCCACCACGGCGGCGGCGTCGGGATCGGCTACTCCCTGCATGCAGGCCAGGCGACAGTGGCAGAGGGCACGCCGGAAGCCGAACGAAAGATCGAGCGGGTGCTCACGAACGACCCGGCCCTTGCCATTCTACGACACGCCGACGCCGGTTATCCGGAAGCAAGTTCGGCTGCCCACCGTCATGGTTTGCGCATTCCGACGGTATCGGACCCGTGACCGGCACGACGACAGCTTGAGTACGTTTGAGCGCCGACGGTATAATCCGCTCTCCTCTTGACAGGAAGACCCGTGCAACAGAAACCGAAATTCGTCATCTTCGCCCATAATGCGACCTACGACAAACTCCATCAGGTCGCCACCTTGGGGCTGACCGCCGCCGCGATGGGCAAGGATGTGATCGTCATCCTGCTGTTCTGGACGATCAAGAAATTGGCTCAGGGGCACATCGACGAGATCGATTTCCCGCCGGAGTACACGCGCTCGGCCGATGAGGTCCGCCGGCTGCTGAAGGAGAAAAAAGTTCCGAAAATTTCTGAGATGTTTCAGGAGGCGCGCCTGGTGGGACGTTTTCGCTTGATCGCCTGCAGCGCCGGCCTCGAATACATGGGGGTCGATCCCGCCGCCGTGGCCAAGAACGTAGACGAAGTCCTCGGCCTCCCCGCCATTCTCAGCCTCACCGCCGACGCGGAAACGAAACTGTTCATCTAGCGCGAGACTTGCGCGAAAAGCGAGACTCGCGGGAAACAATTTCTCACATTTCTCGCACGTCCCGCCTTTCGCGCGTGCGCTCGCTCAACGCGAGCGCGTCACTCCCACCCGCTCGCAATATCGGGTGAGCTTGCACCGGCTGCAATAGGGAGAGACCGGCAGGCAGATGTTCTGCCCGAACGGCACGAGCAAGTCGTTGTAGGTGATCCAGTATCGCCGCGGCAGCTTCTTGCGCAGGGCCTCCTCCGTCTGCTCCGGCGTGTTCGTTCTCACGTAACCCCAGCGGTTGCTGATCCGGTGAACATGGACATCCACGCAAATGCCGGGCTTTCGATAGCCGACCGTCACGACAAGATTGGCCGTCTTCCTACCGACCCCCGGCAGGGTGAGCAGTTCGTCGATCGAGTCGGGCACACGACCACCGTAGATGTCCAACAAGCGCCGGCACATCTCGTGAATCTGCTTGGCCTTGGTGCGATAGAACCCGACCGGATAGATGGTCCGCGCGAGGCGCGACCTGGGCAGCTTCAGCATGGAAGCCGGATCGGCGGCCAGGCTAAAAAGCCGCTCGCTGGCTTCGGCGGTCGTGCGATCCTTGGTCCGGAGGCTGAGCAGGCAGGAAATCAAAATGCGGAACGGGTCGCGACCGGATTCCTTGGCCACGACGCCCACGACGGGGTCCTGCCACCGCCGCACTTCCTTCCGCAGGATGCGCAGCGCAGCATGGATCTCCTTCTCACGCATTCTCAAGCGCGGGAGTCGCGAACAACCCGACAGGCAAAAACCGACGCGGAGGGAAAAGGCTGCGGGGACTCAGTCCATCCGACGCTTGGCGAGCCACTTCTGCCGACGCCGTTGAGCTTCGCGTTGCTTGGCCTTCTTGCGTACGCTGGGTTTCTCGTAGAACCGGCGCCGCTTGAGCTCGCGGAAGAGCCCTTCCCCGGCCAGCTTTTTCTTGGCGACCTTCAGCGCCTTTTCGACGTTATTGTTGAAGACCTTGATTTCCATGATGAGACTGTCTGCATCCTTCCTGGGAAAAACGACCCGTCACTTTCGCTGTTTGCGTCGAACTGCGAGGGATCGAATGTATCACAAGCGTTTCAGTTCCTCAAGGCTCCT
This sequence comes from Nitrospirota bacterium, assembly GCA_040755395.1. Taxonomy (NCBI): domain Bacteria; kingdom Pseudomonadati; phylum Nitrospirota; species Nitrospirota bacterium. Next base: position 98,155 of record JBFMAX010000004.1, on the reverse strand, counting down.
TTCGACGGCCTGGAGCTTCGTCGAGATCAGGCTAACAACTTCTTGATTTGTTTGTGTTTTTATATTTACCGTCACATTCTCTCTCGCGCCCTCGATCGCCGCGACCGCCATCCTCAGCCCGACCTTGACGTCCGTGGCGACCGACGACTTGACGCGAGACAGCAAGGCGCGCAAGAGCGCTCCTGTTTCCGCCGCCAAGACCGCCGTCTCCAACGGCACCTCCGTCGCCTTCCGCAAGGCCGCCGAAATGGCATCGGCTCTGGTTTGATCGGTCTTCGGCAACCGGTAGGCGCGCAGCACGTCTTCATAGGCGTCGGCGTCGGCCTGCATCAACCGTCGCAACTTCTCGCCCAGTTCCACGAGGCGGCGCTCGATTCGAGCGAGATCGATGTCATGGTTCGAAACCGGCGACGACTGCTCCTCGACAGTGCGGCTGCTCCGCGGCGGTCCGATCCGGCACCCCATGACGCCGAGCGCCGCCGCCAGGGCGCCTGCCAGGGCCGCCACGCTTCCGCCCCCAGGCGTCGGCGTACCGGCGGATACGGCGGCCAAGAAACCGGTCACTGAGGCGGCCCAGTCGCCGGAAGGCGTCGGCGCGGCCCGTTCTACAGACGACCCGGTTTGCGCCATCGCGTTCGCCAGCCGTGTTTCCAGTACCTGGCTCCGATCGAACTGCTCCAATGCAAGAAACCGCTGGGCTGTGTGGATCAGCGCCTGTTGCGGCACCAACCCGACGATCTCGCTGCCGGCTACCTGGATGCCGCGCATCTCGGCCTCCTGTTTCACCGATTCGAATGCGACGTGGATCGGCGTCTCCTCGAAGTTGGTCAGGTTCATCGAGACCTGCACGATCCGGCGGCTCGCAAGTTTCACCCCGATCGCCTTCACATACGGCAGCCCGCCGCTGGAGAACCGCACTTTCTTGGCGATCGCTTTGGCGGTTTCCAGGTCGCCGGTGTTCAAATTGACGTTGAACGCGATGAGCGGGGCGCGCGCGCCGACAACGGTCGCTCCGGCGGTTGGATGGGGCATCGGAGGCCCGAAATCGGGTTGCCAGGCTGGATCGTTATGCATCCGTTCGGTCAGCCCCTCCAGCCCTCCCTTCCGGATGGCTTCCAGGTTCATGCGATGCGGCGCGCTGGCCGCCTGTTCATAGAGAAACACCGGAATGCCGAGCTCGATCCCGATGCGATGCCCGACTTCGCGCGCGAGAACGACACAGTCGTCCATCGTGACACCGCGAATCGGCACGAACGGGACGACATCCGTGGCGCCGACACGCGGATGCCCCCCCTGATGCCGGCGCAGGTCGATCAAACCGGTGGAGACGCGAGTAACCTGAAAGGCCGCTTCCGCAACACCCCGCGGCGAACCGGCAAAGGTCAAGACCGCCCGATGATGGTCGTGATCCATCTCCTGATCCAGCAGGAACACGTCCTTGATCGACCGGATCGCCGCGACCAGCGCCGCAATCGTCTCCGGGTTCCGGCCTTCACTGAAGTTTGGGATACACTCAATGATTTGGTCCATGGACATAGCCTCGAACAGCTTTCAGCGTCCAGCCATCAGCTATGACATGAGCTGACCGCTGAGGGCTGATCGCTACGCGTCTCTCGAAAAGACGACCTTCCCGTTCTTGATCGCCATGACGCAGTGATTCATGCCGAAGTAATATGGAATCTCCCGGTAGTCGTCCACGTCCATCACCGCTAGGTCGGCCTGCTTTCCCGATTCCAACGACCCCGTACAATCGCCGCGGCCGACGGCATAGGCGCCGTTGATCGTGGCGGCCGCGATCGCCTCCGCCGGCGTCATCCGCATCTGGGAGCAGGCCAGTGTCAGGATCATCTGCATGTTGAGGGTCGGCGAGCTGCCCGGATTGAAATTGGAAGCAAGCGCGACCGGCACGCCGGCATCGATCAGCCGGCGTGCCGGGGGATAGGGACCGGAGTTCAGGTGCAGGACGCTGCCCGGCAGGAGCGTCGCGATCGTGCCGTGTTTCTGCAACCACCGGATATCGGCGTCGCTCACCCGATCGAGGTGATCCACGGAGATGGCCCCCAATCCGGCCGCCATACGGGCCGCCCTGGTATGCGCGAGCTGCTCGGCGTGCAGCTTCAGCTTCAGGCCTGCCTGAGCGGCGGCCACCAACAGGGTCTTTGCCTCCGCCACCGAAAAATATCCGCGATCGCAAAACACGTCGAAACATTCCGCCAGCCTTCTGCGCGCGACTTCAGGGATCAAGCGCCGGACGACGAGACGCAGATACGCCGCCCGTCTGGCTTTGAGTCGCGCCGGCACATCATGGATGAGCAACGTCGGGATCAGCTCGGACTCGGTGCGCCGGGCAGTCTTTTTGATCGCCCGCAACATTTTCAGTTCCTGCGCCGGATCGAGCCCGTATCCGCTCTTGATCTCGAGGGTCGTCGTGCCATGCTCGACAAACCGGCCGACCACCTCGGTAAGCCGCCGGACCAATTTCCGTTCGCTGATCGATCGGATCTGCCTGGCGCTGGCCTGGATGCCGCCGCCCGCTTCGGCGATTTCGCTGTACGTGGCCCCGCGGATTCTAGCCTCGTATTCATCCACGCGGGACGCGGCGAACAGCGCATGGGTATGGGAATCGACAAAGCCCGGAAGAACGATACGGCCGCGCAGGTCGATGCACTCGGCCGCGCGAGCCGCCCGGGATCGCGCGACACGGTCTTGCGGACCCGCCAGTTCGAGCGTGCTCCCGCGGATCAGCACGGCGCCGTTTCGAATCAACCCCGGCTCGTTCATGTGCCCGCCGCTTCGGGGACCAACGGGTCCCCGAAGCGTCAGGAGCTGGCGGCAATTGATCAATAGGAGCGGTCTCGTTCCGACCGATTGCAAGACGCGTCTCTTCGGCAGGCTGAACCACGTCAATCGTCAGGGAGACGCTACCGTAAAGATGTTCCGGAGCCAAGTCAAGGCGAGGCGAGGCGCGAGGACGTTGCTGGCTGATTGGAGAGTCCGCTTAGCGGCCCGAATGCGTGAGCGCACAGGCGGAACAGCCGGCTATGGAGCATCGCCAATCGGAATGACCAATCCCTTCCGGAGGAGCGGGATTATCGGTCGGCCGATACCGGTGATACCAGTAGCCGGCGAGATGGGCCGCCTCGGCAGGCGACCTCGCATAGGCGTACCAGAAGTACCGATAACCGGATCCGTTTCGAAATCGAGCCAGCGCGCCGGCCAGGTCGTCGGTGCTCAACCCGACGAAATCCGCCAGCCTCCCGTTTCTTGACAAGATAAAGGCGCCGGCCGATCGACGATGCACAAACAGATGAAGGAGCCGCAAACGATATGGTCCGGACATGATGTCCTCCTCGGCGGAGGGACGGCGAGGTGACGTGCCTCCAGAGACTGTCGCCCCCCGGCCCTACCACAGCACCGGCTCAGATTCCTCCAGACGCACGATGCGGATCTTCGAAAGCGTTGCCAGCAACAGGACCGAGTTGGGAATCATGGTCGAAGCCGGCACACAAAGGAGGGCGCGACGCGCGTGGGCTTGCACCGCCGTGCGGTGCAAGTGGCGCACGTCGGCAAGCGACAGTGCGTCGCCGGTGTGTCCGAAGACCGCGATGTTCTCCAGAAAGGAACTCACGAGGATTCCCTCCCGCTTCCCGGTGTCCGGATCGAGGAGCGCGCCGGTTTGTCCTCCGTCCAGTTTGGCGGCAATCTCGCTGGAAATCCTTTCGAGTTGTTCGTCCACGACAGGTGCAGACGTCGCCATTGCAAACCTCCTTGGTTGAGCCCATCCGTTCCGTGATGCCGCCAATTGATGCCGCTGGTTGCGTCGACTGCGGAGAGGCGGGGGCGGTACCTGGAGAAATCCGGCCGGGACCGTCGCGTTGAGAAGAAGCAACAAGAAAGCACGCTGTTGCCGACTCAGGCTCGCCATCCTTGACTGCCTCCCAAGCGGGTGGCCTTTCAGGACTTAGCTGGGCAGCTTGTCGCCGGTTCGGCAAGAAGAATGATCGAGCTGCGTTGTAGCAAAGTGAATCCGGCCTGTCAATGAAAAACTACTATATAAGGTGGGATTTCATTTATTGAACAACAATATCTTGTGAATATGTTGGAGGCAAGCTGTTTCGAAGCTGTGGGTTTCTTGTCGATAAAAAAGAGCCGGCGACCTTTCCGGAGGTCGCCGGCTCCACGTTCATCCGATTCACACCCAGCTACTTTGTTTTCTTGACGAACGCTTTGTAAATCCGCTTGGATTGATTCTGCTCTTCCTCAAGACCCAACATCTCGTGTCCTGTCGTTTGGCACCAGGCCGGCATATCTTTCTTGATGCCTTCATCATCGGAGACGACCTCCAATACCTGGCCCGGCAGCAGTTCCTTGATCTTCTTCGAGGTCATGATGATCGGCATCGGGCAGAAATACCCGAGCGTGTCGAGTTTCACATCAGCCTGCATCATGCTCAAGCTCCGCGCGGCAAGCGAGATGTGCGCGAAACGGGAGACGAGCCATACCTCGATTCTGGCCTTTCTCGCCAGTCCCGCATGTCTCGCTTGTCAAATAAACAAATTGACGCTTCCCTGTTTCGCTTCCGCCAGATACGTAGTCACGCCCGCCAACTGATCCACGCCGTCGATCAACGTCTCTTTGGAGATCCCCATCAGCCCCATCGTGGTCGTGCAGGCGATGAAGCGGACGCCGAGGTCTTGCGCGGTCTGCATGAGTTCGGGGATGCCGGGCATGCGATGGTCCCGCATCACCTTATGCATCATTTTGGTGCCCAAGCCCCAGAAATGAAACCGGGAAAGTGGCAACCGATGTGCTCCGCCCTTGTTCAGCCATCCGAACATGCGACGGAGCCAATCTCTCGCTGTCGTGCTCGCGCCTTCTTTACGGATGACGTTGAGCCCCCAGAACGTAAAAAACATCGTGACTTCCATGCCCATCGCAGCCGCGCCCGTGGCAATGATGAAGGCGGCCATGGCGCGATCCATATCCCCGCTGAGCAAGACAATCGTCACCTTGTCGGGCTTCGTGCGTTCCAACTCCGCCAATGCGGCGGCCGGTTCGACCTGTGTGGTACTCATGGCGTCACCTCGGCATTCTCTGGATCGACCAACGCGCGTTCCGCGCACAACGCATGCGAAAAAGCGCACGATTGACTATATTCTCCGATTCTTCGCCTTGTCAAGGCGACCGCCGCGCGAACGACGCGCCAGACAACGGTTTTCGCTTCGGGCGCGAACGCCGTCGGGCTTGACCATGAACACATGGACCGCTATAGTCCGTCATAAGTGTCTCGCCACATTCACACGGACCCGTCTCCCGTGCAGCGATCCTCCCAACCCATGAACCCCGAGGCCGAGATCGGCTTCAGGCCGTCACGCACGGGTCCACTTTTCGGTTTTTGGTATCCGGCCGCCCTGAGTTCTCAGGTGCGCGCCGGCAAGATGACAGCGCAGGTGTTGCTCGGACAACCGCTCGTTCTCTGCAGGACACTGCAGGGCCGGGTCGCCGCGCTCCGGGACATCTGTCCGCACCGAGGCATGCCTCTCTCGTTCGGACGTTTCGATGGGGACCGTGTCGAATGCGCCTACCACGGCTGGCAGTTCGATCTGAACGGGCGCTGCAAGCAGATTCCGTCCCTCGTGAACGGGGCGCTCGACACCGAGAAAATCGGCGTCACGGCTTACCCGTGCCAGGAACAGGACGGCTACATCTGGGTCTACATGGCGGATGCCCGCGAGCCGAACCGTCCGCAGCCCGACGTGCCGCGCCTGCCGGTTCCTTCCGAGCCCTACACCCTTTTTCACATCTCGACCATCTTGACTTGCACCATCGACGACGGCATCGTCGGACTGATGGACCCGGCCCACGGCCCGTTCGTGCATCAAAGCGCCTGGTGGCGGACACGGAAAAGCATCCACGAAAAGGTCAAGACCTTCGAGCCGATTCCCGGCGGGTTCCGGATGGTCGCGCATGCGCCCTCGCGCAACAGCGGTCCCTATAAACTGCTCGGCCTCACCGGCGGGGGCCCGCTCACCACGACCATCGACTTCGTGCTTCCGAACCTGCGGCATGAATTCGTGCAGTGCGGCAGGTGGTGGGTGTCCACCCGGGCGACCGTCACACCCATCACCGAGCACGAATGCCGGATCGACTTCTGCGCCGCCTGGAACTGTTTCCGCTGGGTCCCGTTCGCCAAGACGCTGTTCCGGTTGTTCGCCACGGTCTTCTTGAACCAGGACAAGCGCGCGATGGAACGCCAAGCCGTCGGCCTGCGGTATAAGCCCGCCCTCATGTTGCTGGACGACGCCGACACGCCCGCCAAGTGGTACTACAAGCTGAAAGCCGCCCACCTGACCGCCGTCCAGACCGGGCAGCCCCTTGACCACCCTCTTAAACAGCCGGTCACGCTCCGCTGGAGAAGCTGAACGTCAAGAGCCGGGGGCGGGAGATGCGCGAGCGATTCTGGAGCGAGCACCGACGGCGGGCTGGATTGGTCATTGTTGCGGCTGCCTGGGCGGTGTGCGCCGAGCAGGGCGCGGCTGACGCCGCGTCATCGCATCGCTTGGTGACCGTGCCGGCGCTGGCCGTGAGTTCGACTCAAGAGGGGGACGGCGGCGTCCATTACGTGGTCATCCAGGTCGACCAGAATGCCGGACTCAACGGTCCCACCGTCCTGTTCGACGAATCGTCGTTTCGCGGGGGGTCGGTCGTCGGTCAGGAATGGAAAGACGCCGCGCGACTGGCCGTGATCGCTGCGGCGAACGCGCTCGGGCGGGACCCGCGCGGGTGGACGGTCGTCATCAAGAACCATGCTCCCAACACGGTGATCGACGGCGAAAGCGCCGGCAGCGCCGTGGCCGTGGGCGTGATGGCCGCGTGGCGAGGCGACTCTGTACGGTCCGATGTCGCACTCACTGGAGCCATCACGGGAGACGGCCGGATTCTGGAGGTCGGCGACCTTCTGGAAAAGGTCACCGGCGCGGCCAATGCGCACTTCAAGACCGTGCTGGTCCCGCGCAGTCAGGCCCGCACACCTGAGAGGGATCTGTATGACTTGGCCGCCCGGCGGCAGATCACGGTGATCGAGGTGGGCACACTTCTGGAGGCCTACGAGCTGATGACCGGCGCCCACCCCTGAACGCCGTCATTCCATCCTGGATTCGGCCAGAAGACTTATGGCCCGCCGGATCTGATCCCGCGACCCCAGCAGGACCACCACATCTCCGGGTTTCAACCGCACCTTCTCCGACGGATTGGACTCCGTGATCCCGTTTCGCGTCCAGGCAATCACCGACGCGCCGCTCCTCGGCCGGATGGACAGTTCGGCCAGCGACTTCCCGATCGCCGGCGAGTCCTCGTCGATCCGACACGTCTCCACTTCCACGTCCGTCAGCGTCCCGCCTCTCAAGTGGTGCGCCAGTTCCGGTAACTCGCTCCGCCGGAGCAAGGCATAGCCTTCGCGCCGGATCTGCTCCGCCTTCTGCACGATGAAGTCCTGCGGCATGTTGTAGGTGCGGAGCACGAGCGCGAAGATTTCAATGGATGTCTCGAACTCCTCCGGCACCACGTCGTCCGCCCCCAATTGATGCAACTCCTCGAGTTCGCGGAGATACCGGGTCCGGACGACGATGTGCAGCTTGGGGTTCAGCGCCCGCGCCACCTGCACCGCCCGGCGGGTCGTAAAGGGATCGGAAAGGGCCAGCACCAGGACCCTGGCTTCTTCGATCTTCATGTGCCGCAGCACGTGGGGGTTCGTCCCATCTCCATAGAAAATGGGCACGCCGTGGCGCGATTCCCGCCTGACGGTATCGCCGTCGAGATCGAGGGCGACATAGGGAATCTCGGTCTCTGCAAGCACCCGGGCGAGGTTCCGGCCGTTGAGCCCGTAACCCACAATGATCACGTGATCCCTGATTTTGAGCTGTTGTCCCTCGGCCAACGCGACATGGGCCATCGTCCGCCCCGGCAGCAGGTGGTGCAGCCGCTGCAGCGCTTCGGTCCGTCTGGCCAAGTGCGGCGACCACTGGATCAGAAACGGCGTGATCACCATGGTCAGGACGGAGACGGCCAGGAACAGTTGATACGGCTCCCCGGTCATCAGCCCGGTTTTCTCGCCTTCCTGCGCCAGGATGAAACTGAACTCTCCGACCTGTGCCAAGGCGACGCCGGTCAGCACCGCGGAGCGCGGGGGTTGGCCCGCCGCCAGCACCGCGCCCGCGCCCGCGAGAAATTTCCCGATCAGAACGGCCGCGATCACTCCGGCGACCAAGCCGGGATGCGCGAGCACCACGCGCACATCCATCAGGATGCCGAGCGAGACAAAGAACAGACTGCTGAAGCTATCGCGAAAAGGGAGCACTTCGGCCATCGCCTGATGGCTGTACTCCGATTCGGAAATGACCAGTCCCGCGATGAAGGCGCCTAGGGCCAGGGACAAGCCGCTCAAGGACGTCAGCCAGGCGATGCCGAGACACAGCGCGATGATCGTCAGCAGGAACAGCTCCCGGCTGCGGCTCCTGACGATGTGCTCCAGCAGCTTGGGCACGAGATACCAAGCCGCCGCCATGATGACGGCGACGAGCACCGCCGATTTGGCCAGCGCGAGCAACACGGTCTTCGCCGCGTCCTCCGCGGGGCTCGCCAGGATCGGGGTCAGCAACATCATCGGCACGACCGCGAGATCCTGGAAGATCAGGATGCCGACCGTCATGCGCCCGTGCATCGAATCGGTCTCTCCGCGGTCGGCGAGCGCCTTGAGCACGATCGCCGTGCTGCTGAGCGAGAAGAGGCAACCCCAGAACATGCCCTGGTGTGTAGGAATTCCCGCCAACCATCCGGCCATCAACGCCAGGACGAGCACCCCGCCGACCTGGATCGGCGCGGCCAGCAACAGGACGTGCCGGGCGGCCTTCAGATTCGCCAAGGAAAACTCGATGCCGATCGTGAACAGCAGCAGGACGATGCCGATCTCGGCGAGCACCTCGACCTGCGTCAGATCGGACACCAGATTCAGCCCCTGCGGGCCGATCAACGCGCCGGCCGCCAAAAACCCCGCGATCGATGGCAACCGGAACTGATGAAACAGAAACACAACGCCGATCGAGACGACAAAGATCAGCAGCAGTTCTCGGAGGACGGTGTGATCGGTCATATGAGTCTTATTTCGGTCAGCGGCGTCCTGCCGCCAGCGCCAGCATCAAATCGGTTTTTCATTGGAAAACCAGGAACAGGCCGGAGCATACAGGAGGGCGCGCGGGCGGGCAAGCGAGTGTGTCTTGTTGCGCAGCCTCTCGTCGGGTAGAGTGAGGCGCGCCATGGCCAGGATCAGAGCGATCATCTTCGACTTCAACGGCGTCATCGCCGACGACGAGACGCCCCATCTCCTTACCTTCCAGCAGGCGCTGAGCGAGCACGGACTCTCGCTGACCAAGGACGACTATTATGGTCCCTACCTCGGGATGGACGAACGGAACTGCGCGACGGCGTTGCTGACGGCGGCGACTGGCTCCTGCGACCTGGCCAGGTTGCGGTCGATCATGGAACGGAAGGCCGTCCTCTTTCGAGACTATACCGCGACCCACAAGCCGGAGCTGTTTCCCGGCGTCGTGGAGTTCGTGAAGTCGGCCGCCCAAACCTGTCGGCTGGCCATCGCCTCCGGCGGACGGCGCGAGCAGATCCTCTACGCGCTGCACGACACGCCGATCGAGCGGGATTTCCCGGTGATTGTCTCGGCCGAAGACACGACGACCGGCAAGCCGGACCCGGAGATCTATGAACTGACCTTGAAGCGGTTGAACGGGCTAGCGCCACAGCCGCCGCTGATCAGGGCAGAGGAATGCCTGGTCCTCGAAGATTCCCGCGCCGGCATCCGCGCGGCACTGACCGCCGGCATGAAGGTCGTCGCCCTCGCCACCACCTACCCGGCCGACCAGTTGACGGAGGCGCACCTGGTCCTGCCGAGCCTGGAAGGAATCACGCCGGATAAACTCGAGCACCGACTGGCCCAGCACAGAGGAAGCGCTCCGCTCGGCTGACGAAGAACGGAGATGGCCGGGCCCATTGCTTCCGCTCAAGGCCGGGGCCGTTTGGGAGGGGAGACGAGGGCGGGCTGGAGTTCTGCCGCTGAAGACACCTCCGGGGGCACCCAACTAAGCCTTGCCCGCTCGCATCCTGTAAACTCGGCCGCAGCGGCCTCAAACAGTACAGGCTGCGCCCTTGCGTCTCATGAGCAAGGGCCGCGCGCCGCGGCAAGTTGTGTCCCGCCCCCTTCGGCGATATGCGGCAAGAACTCCAGCCCGCCCTCGGGTAAAAGAGTTGGAGCACCAAACGGCCCTGATGCCCGCTCCAGCAATGAGCCCGGCCTGTGGCGAGCGTGGGAATTCACCTGCCAAACAGTTGACCCCGAAACACTTCAAAAGTAGTCTCCTCTTGTTCTCCGGAAAGAGTTGGCCATTTTCGCATTCCGGATAGAGCAGCGAGCGCACTTATTATATCGCGGTCGCATCATAAGACCTGAGACTGTTTTACCCACGCAGATAGATTGCTGATGGGATTATGAGATGGGCCCGAAGTAGAAGTAATTGTCACTTGGGTCCACGCCGAAGCGAATTCGCTCTAAGAAGCCGGAGTATCCAATGAAATTATCGCCTGACCAATCCGGTGAAACGAACACAGTCGCATCGATACTCAACCCATCTCCTTCGTCCGCAACAAGTTCGATTTGGGTCCTCTCAAGACGACCTCTCACTGGTCCCATTCGAGTGGACATTTGTGCTGACTCCCCTCCGCCATTCAGCAGAGAGAGTTCCCCTCCCACTTCCTGGTTAAGGATCGACCATGCCGAACCCGTATCAAGCTGAGCCAAGATCGGCATTCCTAGCGATCCTGGCACGATCTTGACAAAAATCTTGGCGGTCGGTCGACTTGTATCCTGCGGTTGGTCTCGAAACCGGGATCGCCCAATTGAAAATTGAGTGCCGTCGCGTCTGACAAGCATCGAAACGTTCGGTCACTCAACACGATGGATGAGTGGTGGCTGTGCCAGACGCATAGCCAGCAATTGCTGGCGTAACTCACGGAGTGTCTCGGCCGTTGCCACCAGATGGTCGCCATTCAGCGCCACCCATCGCCCGCGGTATTTCGAGCCCTCTGTGCGTAGCCATTCGTATTCCGTCCTCCGGTCAATGTCGCGCCTTTGGACCCGCGTAACGACGGGCGGAGCGAGGACAGCACGAAGCTGTGTCACGACTGGATCACTGAGAATGCGAATGGGGGCCGCATCAAGAAGGGAGCGTGCGGGTGACAACTGCTCGGTCTCAATGGACCTACGAATGGCGCTTAGAAAGGGAAGAACATCAGGCTCAGGAAACGCTGATTCCTCTATAGTTGTTGAGGCTCGCGAAACGAGGGAAGATTGCTCACGAAGGCTCGATGGCGACATGAGCTTTTCGAGAGCCAGAGACTTAGTAAGGGATTCGTCGAAAAACGCCAAGTCAACGGAAGTCACCCCACCAAGCGGGGATGTGAGTCTACTCCAAGCCTCGATCAAAGGGAGAGTCGGTTCATGCTCAATCTGGTATTCGAACTGCGACTTGGCCAGGAGTCCGTACCGCGCAGAGAAAGGCCTTGACAGAGATGCGGCTTGGACCTTAGCCAGACTTTGGATCGGAGATTGCCGAAATGAAGGATTGAGCGTCGTGGCAAATATTGTTTAGACCGGTAATTGTAACCCCAGCGTTTCCAGGGCTTGAGCGACAAATGCTTCTGCGATTGCTGGCAAGGAATCAGGTTTCACCTTCTGCGCGTCCCATACACTGTAGATCCGCAGATACATGGCGTCTGGCACCATGGCCGAGAGATCGGCTGTGATAGAAGACAAAAGTCGATCCCTGTCGGGGCCGAAATAAAAAACAGCTCCATTCCCAGTAGGCTCACCAAGGTTCTGCGGGGGCTTAATGACAAATCGACTTAAATAACTCCTTACCGGTTGACCCTCAAGCTTCGCGTGTAGTCCCACGCTTACAGCAAAGGTCCGGAAGCCCAGGCCAGGGCTGTGGTCCTTGACGGCCCCGCAAATGTCCACAAGTGCTCCCTTCGTCTTACCCACATAATCCCGTGGCAACTCGGAGCACAATACCTCGATGCGATCAACCCGGATTCTGATCACCATCCAGTAGTTGAACAGGTAGCAAAGAACATGGTGTTCGGCCACGCTTGCGCTGCTACGCTCAATTCTCAGGTCAGCTAGCCGCAGCCCATAAGGTTCCAGACGCTTGAACACATAGTGTAGGAGAGAAGCACCCTCCCGAAAGAGGCCGAACTCCGGTTGAGAATATCCAGCTTCAAATCCAAGGTCTGCCTTGCTCACTTCCAGCTTTAACATTGACAAATGCCCCACTGCCCGAGGTGGACTACGCTGCTTGTAAATAACTTTGTTAAGTCTAACGTACTGCCTATCAGAAATATACCCAAACGTTTCATAAGCATGGAGGGTCAAGTCTTGCAGTCATACATGCAAAGAACAAAGGGGGCACCATCTCGAAAGTGACTTACGGAGTCGGCCTCCTTTATTCAGCCGGGCTGTACTGCTGGAGCGGGCATCAGAGCCGGTTGGCGCTTCGCCGTTGCCGAGCTGAAGCGGCCCGCTGGAAGCGGGCGGCGAGCACTGTTCGAAGTCCCGTTCGAGCGAAGCTCCGGACGGGACAAGTTGAGCAGCCGAGCCGGGTACCCGTTGCCGGGGCGCCCGTTGCTTTTTGTTGCAACGGGCCGAGTGCAACGGGTGATGAGGCTTACGGCGGACCCCAACGGACGGGAACCCGTTGCGCAGTTTGGCTTCGTGCAAATGGGTGCGAGCGGAAGCAGCACAGCCCGGCCCCTCCTGTTCGTCTGCCGGGATGCTGTCCATCACACCTTATAAAATTCGCGATACCACTGCACGAAGCGCGGGATGCCGACTTCGATCGGCGTGGCGGGTTTGAAGCCGACGTCGCGCGTGAGGTCGTCGATGTCGGCGTAGGTGGCGGGCACGTCGCCGGGCTGCATGGGAAGGAGCTTCTTCTCGGCCTTTTTGCCGAGCGCCTGCTCGAGCACCTCGATGAAGCGAAGCAGATCGACCGGCTGGTGGTTCCCGATGTTGTAGAGGCGATAGGGCGCGGAGCTGGTACCGGGGTCCGGCCGCTCGCCGGACCAGGCAGGATCGGGCTGCGCCGGGCGATCGAGGGCCCGGACCACCCCCTCGACGATGTCGTCGATGTAGGTGAAGTCGCGCTGCATCCGGCCGTAGTTGAAGACCTCGATCGGCCGGCCTTCCAGGATCGCCTTGGTGAAGATGAAGAGCGCCATGTCCGGCCTGCCCCACGGCCCGTACACGGTGAAGAACCGCAAGCCCGTGCAGGGAATCTTGTACAGGTGGGCGTAGCAATGGGCCATCAGCTCGTTGGCCTTCTTGCTCGCGGCGTAGAGCGACACCGGATGGTCCACATTGTCGTGGACAGAGAAAGGCATATGCATGTTGCCGCCGTACACCGAACTGGAGGAGGCGTACACCAGATGCTCCACCCGCGCGTGCCGGCACCCCTCCAGGATGTTCATGAATCCTTCGATGTTGCTGTCGGTGTAGGCGTGCGGGTTGACGAGGGAGTAGCGGACGCCCGCCTGGGCCGCCAGGTGTACGACGCGGCGGATCGGATGCTCCGTGAAAAGCGCCCGCATGGCGTTGCGATCCGCCAGGTCCCGTTTCACGAACCCGAAACGCTCGAACGGCGACAAATGGGCCAAGCGCGCTTCTTTCAGCCGGACGTCGTAGTACGGGTTGACATTGTCCAGCCCCAGCACCCGGTCGCCTCGCTCGAGCAGCCGCCGGGCGACGTGGTAGCCGATGAAGCCGGCCACCCCGGTCACCAGAATCACCGGACCAGATGTGTTCGATTGACTCATGATTCGTGCCTATCGCTCGCGTTTCCGCCTCGCGCGCCTACTGCTACGAGGCGGGCGTCATCCGCTCGCGCTCTTTTCTATAACGTTTCCCGCAGGTCGGACAAGCGGCCTTCGCGCCCTTCACATTCAGCTTCACGCCGCACTCGCATATCCAGCCGGTAAGCTTCGCCGGAATGCCGACGACCAATGCATAGTCCGGCACGTCTTTCGTCACGACCGCCCCGGCTCCGACGAAGGCATAACGGCCGATCGTGATGCCGCAGACGATCGTGCAGTTGGCGCCCAGCGTCGCTCCCCGGCGAACCAGCGTCGGCTTGAGCTCCTTCATGCGCGGAATTTCGCTGCGCGGGTTGAAGACGTTGGTAAAGACCATGGAAGGGCCGCAGAAGACGTCGTCCTCCAACGTCACCCCCTCGTAGACCGAGACGTTGTTTTGGATCTTGACCCCATTGCCGATTACCACGTTGGGACCGATCACCACATTTTGCCCGATCTTGCAGTTCTTCCCGATGTGGGAGCCCTTGAGCACGTGCGACACATGCCAGATGCTCGTCCCTTCCCCGATCTCGACCCCCTCGTCGATGAAGGCCGACTCGTGGGCGAAATAGGGACGCGCCGGTTGTGCCGGCTTGGGCGACGGGGCGCTGGACAGAAACGGCCGCACTTCCAGCGCCTCCTGGCACTGTTGCAGCACGCGCAGGACCCGCAGCCCTTCATGTCCGTCCGTCCTCGGCTGGCGACGGGTGCTGATGCAGTCCAGAAAGTGTTGGCACTCGGCCCGCAGCGGCTCGACCGGCTCGATCGCGACGATCTGCGCTTCCGCCTTGTTGGGCACCGGCACGTGATGCTTCCATTCGATGGAATGCGGGTACAGCAGCAGCTTGTCTTTCTTTTCCAGGTCGTCGAACACCGCCATCTTCCGGTCGCCGACCACGATGAGCTTCTGCTCTTTGTACGGGTGCAGCCAGGACACGAACACGTGCGCCTTCACGCCGCTGGGGAAAGACAGCAAACTTACCGTCACGTCCGCGATCCGCTGGTGGAGATAGTTGCCGCCTTGCGCATGCACCGTATCGGGCATCTCGCCGAGCAGGCCCAGGATGACCGAAATATCGTGGGGCGCAAAGGACCAGAGGATGTTCTCTTCACGCCGAATCTTCCCCAGGTTGAGCCGATTGGAATAAATGTATTGGATGCGCCCAAGCTCCCCGCCTTCGACCAGCTCCTTCAACCGCAGGACCGCTGGATGGTACCAAAGCAAGTGGCCGACCATGAGGATGCGCTCCCTCTCCTGGGCCAACGCGACTAGCCCTTCTCCCGTCTGCACGGAGAGACAGAGGGGTTTCTCCACGCACACGTCCTTGCCGGCCAGCAAGGCTTCTCGCACCAGGTTGGCGTGGGTCTCAGCCGGCGTGGCGATGGCGACGCCGGCAATGGACTCATCCCGCAGCACTTCGCCGAAGGCCCGATAGGTCCGGCACCCCGGATACTGACCGGCGAACTGCCGCAGCGTGTCCTCGTTACTGTCGCAGATCGCCGCGAGCGCGCCCAGCTCATGGAAGTTGCGGACGAGGTTCTTGCCCCAATAGCCGGATCCAATCACCGCCACACGGGGCGTGGAGGGACTGTGAGAAGCCTCTGCGCCGGTCATCGTCGTCCCATTTCACTCCTGTAGAAAGTTATGCTCATCCGCCCTGACGCGCGAAGGGAGGATCGCCGTGATCCAGCCGATACAGATTCAGGGGGGACACATGATCAGCGATGGAGAGCACGTCGACGCGGCCGTCGGATCGAGGTCGAAAGAGATCCAAAGCGCGGCTGTAATGATACCCGCAGCCCTGTGGTTCCAGAAGCTCTTTTAATTTTTCCGGCGGCTCCCAATTGGCGGTGAGGAGCGCGGTCCGGGCCGGATTGCGCCGGCTGAACATGAACGACAGATGGTCCGGGTACCAATCGGCGCCGCCGGTCGCATAGGATACGAAGAGCTTGGCCTGCGCGGTCGCGCACAACTCGGCCAGATAGGAGTTGGTCAGATACCCGTTCTCGCCGACATCCAGCCAGCGGCCGGGATGCGAGAGGCACGCATGGGCGGCGTAGGTCCGCACTTCCAAGAGTTGTTGCTGCGACGCGAAGACCGTGGCGATCGGCCCATAGCGCTTGACGAGGTCCTGGATGATTCCCTCCTTGATCGCCGACCGGCCCGAGTTCGTCGGCCCGCTGTCCGCGTGCACCAGGGTATTATGGCCGCGATCGGTGATGAGGTAGCAGTTCCGCGGCATTTCCAAGTCGCAGGGGTCTTCGCCGAAGAAGGGCACCGACACCACCGCCCCGCCGTCGAACGCCCAGGTCTCGCCGTGCGCGAGCTCGACGATCTGGCCAAAACCCAACTCTCGCAGGAGCGGAAGATAGTCGTAGTACAGCTTGCGCCGATTCCTCCGGCTCGGCACGAACACCGGCACGTCCTTGGGCATGTGAAGCAGCGTCCGCGGGTCCACGTGGTCGTCATGGTCGTGTGTCAGGAAGATGGCCGACGGACGGGGCAGGAGCGAGACCCAGAGCGACGGCACCGGGGCCTCGGCGAACCAGGGTATGAGCCAGGGATCGAAGAGAAAGAACTGCTCCCGCTGCCGGTAGAGCAGCGCGGCGTGGCCAAGATGAACCGTGTCTCGATCCCGGGTCGCCTCCAGCCAGCGGGTTCGCACCGTCGCTTGAGCGGACCGGACCAAGCACTCATGTTGGAGCAGCAGCTCCATCAATCGCGTCAACGTACGCTCAACATCCCTCCCGGATGACGTGACCACCGTCCGGATTTCCTCCACCCGATGCGTCCCGTCCAAGAACCCGAGGAGCTTGCCCACGGCCGGGCCCATCGGACGCTCGAAGCCCAACGGGATCGCCTGTCGCTTGACCGCTTGAAAGACGCGCAGTCCCGCGTTGGTGACGGTGGCGGACTTGGTCGGATCCAGCGAAAACTCCCAGTAGAAGGTCCCGTCCGGCTTGCGGCCGCAGCGGATGTGCCGGCTCAGGTGCGGGCGCGACTGGACCAATTCGGCGTAGGCGTCCTCGAGACGGGTCCGCAGCGAGGGATCGTCGAGCGGGGCGCGGCGCGAGAAGATATCACTGATCGCCGTTTCGACGCAGCTCAAGAGGAGGCTGTGCGCCTCGTGCAGGCTGGCGACGACCTCCGGCGCGACGCCGCCGATAAAGGGAAACGGGCCTGGCGGCTCGGCGCTCTCCAACTGGACCCACGTCCAGGGAGCGAGACCGAGATACTGATCGCGCGGAAAACTGTCCCAGATTCGGCTCATGCAATACCGTGAAACGTGATGCGTAATCCGTTATGCGGAACGATATGATCCTCGCGCTTCACGCATGACGCGTCACGCATTACGTTTTCCTGCTGATTGAGGGTTCATACAGCGCTTGAATGACATTGCCGTCCGGATCAGCGAAATAGAACGAATAGCTCCCGTCGCGGTGGCGTTTGGGCGGCTTCACGAGCTTCCCGCCCAACGCGTCGAGTTCCCGGTTCACCTCCTGGAACATCCGATCCACCGATTCCGGACTGTCCATGATGACGCCGAAGTGATCCAGCAATTGGCCGCGCAACGACCGGTACTCCGCCAATTCCGTCTGTGGAATCTGATGCAAGGCCAGATTGTCGGTCCCGGAGCTGAGATAGACGTTGTCGGGATCCGGTTCCCAGACGACCTGCATGGCGAGCAGGCGTTCGTAGAACAACCGTGATCGCTTGAGATCGGTCACTCGCAACGCCACATGGCGCAAACCCCGATGCGAAGGTATCGACATGGACATCTGCTAAAAATAGCGAGTAGCCGGTAGCGAACAGCAAACAGCTTTAGGCAATCCGCTGTCACTTGTCGCTTCGATTTTCATCCGGCCGCGCAAGCTTCAAGCTCACAAATGAATTCTTGCTATTCACTTTGGCTATTGGCTATTCGCTGCTTTCTTGGCGGTTATAGTAGGGAGATGCCGTCATCCCGTCAACGGAAATTCCGGCCGACAGGTGCGTTCGCACCGACCTTGAGGATTCCCCGCGCCTGTCGGTTCGCCGATCGCCTGTGGTACGATGCCGCTCGATGACCCCATACGAAACCAAGGAGTTCAGCACCATGTGCGTTCGAACCTTTCTCTCGTTCGTCGTCCTGTCTCTGTTGGTCGCTCTTGAGATCCAGCCCGTCCCAACCCCGGCCGCCTCGTCGTCGGATCCGAAGACACTTCCGACCGAGATCACCGGCCAAGACGGCGCGCCGATGGTCCTGGTACCCGCTGGGCCTTTCCCCATGGGCGTGCCGGCCGGCGACCGGGACGGCGGTCGCGATGAGTATCCCCGCCATGAGGTCTACTTGGATGCCTTCTACATCGATAAATACGAAGTCACCAACGGTCGGTACCTGGCGTTCGTTAAAGCCACCGGCCATCGCGTGCCGCAAAACCCCAAGAATCCCACCCGCAACCTGTGGCAAGGGGTCGCCATTTCCGAGTCCTTGATCGACCGGCCCGTCATCAACGTCGATTGGTACGACGCGGAGGCCTACTGCAAGTGGGCCGGCAAGCGACTGCCGACCGAAGCCGAATGGGAAAAAGCCGCCAAGGGGACGGAGGACCGGCGCTTCCCCTGGGGCAACGTCGAACCGACGGCCAAGCACCTCAACTTCAACCAACAATGGATCGGCGAGAAAACGCTCATGCCGGTCGGCAGTTACGAAGCGGGCAAGAGCCCCTATGGCGCCTACGACATGGCGGGCAACGTCTGGGAATGGGTGGCGGACTGGTACGACCCCTCATACTACGAGAAAAGCCCGGCCAAGAACCCCAAAGGCCCCGACACCGGCACGCACAAGGTGATCCGCAGTTCGGGCTGGCAGGTCGAGACGCCGCTGGTCCGGATCTTCACCCGGGTCAAAAGCGACCCGACGATCCGGAACGAGTCGACCGGATTCCGCTGCGCGAAGGACGCAGTGGTCAAGTAGGATTTGGCGATCTGGCGATTTGGTGAAGTGTTGGGGAGCACTCAAGCAGAAGATCTGAGAAAACGAACAAAGCGCTTCGCCCTTCTCATCGTGAAACTGTCTCAACGACTCACGAACGGAAGAGAAGCGAGGGTGATCAGTTGCTTCGGGCGGGAACGGCCGTCGCCGCAAATTATCGAGCAGCTTGCCGGGGACGATCGAAAGCTGAATTCGTTGCGAAGCTCGGCACTGTCGTTGAAGAAGCGGATGAGACGCTACTCTGGTGTGAACTTCTAGAAGAAGCCGGGATTGTCACTCCCGAGGAAATCCAGGCGATCACGAAAGAGGCAAAAGAGCTTCTGGCAATATTCTCGACCGCTCGCAAGACGGCCAAAGCGCGAAGCACCTAACTATCCGTCTCAATAGGCTTCTAAGCCGCTACCGCAAGACTCGATGACTTCACCAGATCGCCGGATCGCTCAATCAAACTTCGAAGGACTGACGGTCGCCGCCTTCGAAAGCCGCATGGGAACCGAGATGGCGCGGTTGATCGCGCGGCATGGCGGCCGACCGCTCGTCGCCCCCGCGTTGCGCGAGGTCCCGCTGGACAACAACGCGGAGGCGCTCCGGTTCGGCGAGCAACTGCTGGCCGGTCAGGTGGATGTGATCATCCTGCTGACCGGCGTAGGGACACGCGCGCTGGTAGACGTGCTGCAGACCCGCTATCCGTTGGAGGCCGTCAAGGCGGCGCTCTCCCGCACGTGCCTCGTCGCGCGGGGGCCGAAGCCGGTGGCGGTTCTCAAAGACCTCGGTCTGACTCCCGAGCTGACCGTCCCGGAGCCCAACACCTGGCGCGACATCCTTCAGGCGCTCGATGTGCACAAGCCGGTCGCCAGCTTGCGGGTCGCGGTCCAGGAATACGGCGTCTCGAATGCGGAATTCCTGGAGGCGTTGGCCGCGCGCGGCGCGCGCGTGACACGGGTGCCCGTCTATCGGTGGGCGTTGCCGGAGGATACAGGCCCGCTCAAGCAGGCGCTGAACGCGATCCTAGCCGGCCAGGTGGACGTGGTGTTGATCACCAACGCGGCGCAAGTGGACCATCTGATGCAACTGCTGGAGCAGGACAAGAAGACGGACCGGTTTCGGCAAGCCGTGCAGCGAGTCGTGACGGCATCGATCGGCCCGACGGCCAGCGAGCGCCTCCGCCGCTACGGTCTGCCCGTGGACCTGGAACCTTCCCACCCCAAGATGGGCGTCCTGGTCAAGGAAGCCAGCGAGCGGGCGCGTCCCCTCCTCGATGACAAACGACGGAGTGCGTCAGGGGATCAGAGGTGAATGGTAAGGGGCGAGGAATGGGACACGGTGAAGGCAGTCCGCGCCACGCTCACGCGTTCCTCTCATTCAGTGTCAGCCGGTCTGCCGCGGTTTCGCTTCGGCCTGGTCCCCGCCATCCTTCGCGTCACGCGCGCAGCGGAAGCCCAGCCAGTTCATTTTCGTGTTCGGATCGGTTCCATTGCGCTGGGCGGCCCGCACGACAGGCGTGCTGTCGATCCAGCCGCCTCCGCGGAAGGCCTTCTGAGTGCCGCTCTCCGGTCCTTTCGGATTCTTGTCCGGAGCCGTCTTGTAATAAGCGGGGTCGTACCAGTCCGCCACCCACTCCGCGACATTGCCCGCCATTTGAAACACCCCGTACGGGCTGACCGCGTTCTCATACTTGTCCACGGAGATGATCGGCGGATACAGCAGCAGCCGCTCCGGTCGATCGCGGACCGGCCCCGACAATCCCGTTCGGCCGAAATTCGCGCGGGACAACCCGGCCGGCTGGTTCCCCCAAGGATAGATGCGGCCGTCTTCGCCCCGCGCCGCCTTTTCCCATTCGGCTTCGGTCGGCAACCGCTTCCCGGCCCACTTGCAATAGGCTTCCGCGTCGTACCAGGACACATGCATCACCGGATGGGACGCCATCGCTTCTTGGAAATTGCCGCCGTCGTATTTCCAATCCACCAGCGGGGGCCGGTCCGTCGCCAGGACGAACCTCAGAAACTGCACGGTCGTCACTTCATATTGGTCGATGTCATAGGCGTCCAGATAGACTTTCCGCTGCGGCAACTCCGGCGGATAGGCGTTCCTGTCCACCTTCTTGTCGCTGCCCATCAGGAACCAGCCCGCGGGGATCCGCACCATCTCATCCTTCGCCGGCAGCTTGGCCCGCTCCGCGGCGATCTTCTTCCCTTCCGGGGTCCATTCCGGCGTCACATCCGCCACATCCAGCGCCCAACCGACACCGCCCATGGCCACCGCAAACAGCACTCCGGCCAACATCGCATTTCGCGCCCGCACCGTCGTTTTCCCCCCTTGCCTACATGCCTTTGTCTTTCTTTTCCTGCGGGAGCCCGTCGAATTCTTCGAGGGGCCGAAAGTTCACCGGCAACTGAAAGAGAAAATCCGAGACGGACCGGAGCTTCACATGCTGGTATTCCACGATCCAACTGCCGTCCTTGCGCGCGAGTTTCATCGGGAACCGGATATCGGTGGCGAACCATTGATAATAGACGTCGGTCCGGTCGCCTTGCTTGACGGTGACTTCGTACAGGATCGTGGGATGGCCCTCCCGCACCTCGGTCCCGATCTCTTCGCGCGAAACCTCGCCGTTGAGATGCTCGCTGACTTTGGGCGCCTGCTCGGGATCGTACGGAACCGTCTTGAAGTGTTTCATCCGCGAGAGCAGCAGCCACATCACCTGCTTGTCCTTGCGGACGATCGTGACGTTGACCGGGCCGAGGTTGTGATGCTCGATGCGCCACATGTCGTCCCGGTAATAGATATTGGCCTTACGGACGCGGCCGTCGATTTTGGTGATCTGGTCGGCGGTGAATTCCAGCGCCCAGACGCCGGAGACCGGGAGCAGGCCTAGAATCGTCAGGAAGAGAGTTGTCATCGCGCGCGTCATTGCGCCCATCCTACACAGGACCGCGCTTGGTTTTCCAGGCCCGCTTGTCGCGCTCAACGAGGCGCGGGAGGAGCGGTCAGTTTTCAGCCGTCAGTTGTCAGCGATCAGTCTTCAGTAAGGAAAGTAAGCTGACGGCTGACGGCTTCATGTTCACAGCACGAGCACACCGGCGCCCTTGATCGTCCCGGCCTTGAGCGCCTGGAGGGCCTGATTCGCCTCTTCCAACCGGAACCGCTGCGTGCGGGGACGAATCGGAATGGCCGCCGCTTCCCGCAGCAGGTCGAGCCCGTCCTGCTTCGTGTTCGCCGTCACGCTGCGGATGACTCGTTCGCCGAACAGATCGGCGTCGTAGTCCAACGGTGGAATCGTCGTCATATGGATGCCCGCCAGAGCCAGGGTGCCGCCCCGCTCCAATGCCCGCAGCGCCGGCGGCACCAGTTCGCCGGCTGGCGCGAAGATGATGGCGCCGTGCAATTTGTCGGGCGGCAGGTCGGCCGCCCCGCCGACCCAGACCGCGCCCAGTTCACGGGCGAGCGCACGATGTTCTTCCTTCAAGGAACACACATAGACCGAGCAGCCCCGATGCCGCGCCACTTGGATGGCGATATGGGCCGAGGCGCCGAACCCGTAGAGCCCCAGCCGTTGTCCAGGCCTGACGCCGCTGAGCCGCAGCGCCCGATAACCGATGATGCCGGCGCAGAGCAGCGGCGCCGTTTCGTCGTCGTTGAAAATCGGCGGGACCGGATAGGCGAAGCGGGCGGGCACGACCGCCCATTCGGCATAGCCGCCGTCCACGTGATACCCGGTGAATTTCGCCGAGAGGCAGAGGTTCTCACGCCCGCTTGCGCAGAACTCGCACCGGCCGCAGGTCTCCTGGAGCCAGGCGATGCCGACACGGTCGCCCTCCTTCACGTCGGCGACATCCTTGCCGACCTGATCCACGATCCCGACAACCTGATGGCCGGGAATTACCGGCTGTTTGCCCGGTGGCAGCTCTCCTTCCACAATGTGCAAGTCGGTTCGACAGACGCCGCAGGCGCGGACTCGGATGCGCACCTGGTCTCTTCCCGCCTCCGGGACGGGCACGTCGCGCAGGGCGAGCGGCTTGGCCACCACCTTGCCGGGTTTCTCCAAGACCATGGCTCTCATGATCGGCTTCGCCTGTTCCTGGGGGTAAGGCTCGACGTAGACCGGTCAGGGTTTGGGCTGCGGGGTCACCGTCGCGGCGCCGTTGCGCCGGCTTTTCGGAGATTGGACGTTCTTGACCACGGAGTGCAAACCGGTCCGCATCCGGATGTGCACATCGACGGCCTCCGTTCCCAACTCCCGCGGAAACGGCGGGAACGGTTCGGCTTGGATGATGGCCTGAATGCCGGCCTCGTCGATGTCGCGCACCCCGGACCCCCGTTCGATCTCGATCAACTGGGCATGACCGCTCGCGTACATCCGAAAGCGGACCCGCACGGTCTCCCTCGCGGGAATCTGCCGCTGGTGGCGCATCCGGTGACTCCAACTGCGGCTGATCAACCGGCTCACCTCGTGCCAATACGCGTTGCCCTCGTCGGGCGCCGGCAGAGGCAGCAGGTCCTCCTCGGAAATCAGCGCGTTGACCATCGGCTTCACATCCGGCTGCACCTCCAACTGGGCTTCATCTTGCGACGCGTCGCCCGCGTCTTTCTCTTCTTCCGCCGTCGCCGCCATCGTGTCCCCTTGTGCAGCCGCTTCGGGCCGGCCCAGTGTCACATAGACAACCCGGGTCATGATTCGGTCCAGCTTCATGTTCCGAAACCGCGCGAATGTCACTTGAATCCTGGCGGCCTTCGGCGGAACCGACGTCGCGCTCAGCGGGTGCGGCTCCAACACCACCGACCCGCGCAGGGTCATAGGGATCGAGTCCGGCGCCATCGGAACGATCCGTCGCTTGAACCAGGGGGTGTCGAACACCGCGACCACGGGATCATTCCCGAGAGGCACTCCGCCAAGCATCACCGCCAATTCGAAGCTCTTGTCGACCGAGACCACCCCGTCGGGATCAGCGCCGACTAGCTCGAACTGAACCCATCGTTTCAGTGTGCCGGGCGAGTTGGGTTGCGATGGAGCGGCCGAGGCGCCGGAAAGAGAAGCCAGAACACTTGCTGCGACCAAGAACGAGGCGGTCCACAGGAATCGCGGTGCCCACAGGGTCATGGGCGAATCCTAGCGAGACTCTGCGCGCCGATCAACCCTCTTTTTTCGCATAATCGGCCTAGGGATCCATGCGCCTTGTGTATAATGGAGATGAACGGAGATGGAATGAGAGCCCTCGTCAAAGTCACGTCCCAATCCGGCATGACGCTGACGAATTGGCCGGACCCGACGCCGGGCCCTGGGGAAGCGATCGTCCGGGTGAAAGCGACATCCATTTGCGGGACCGATGCGCATATCTACAATTGGGATGAGTGGGCTCAGAGCCGGATTCACCCGCCCCGCATCATCGGTCACGAGATGTGCGGCGAGGTCGTGGAGGTGGGGCCGGATGTCACGCTGGTGTCCGTCGGGGATTATGTCGCGGCGGAGTCGCACATCACCTGCGGACGCTGTTTCCAATGCCGGACCGGCCAAGCCCATGTCTGCCGGGATTACCGCATTCTCGGTGTCGACCGGGACGGCTCCTACGCCGAATATGTCGCCCTGCCCGAGCGAGTGCTCTGGAAAACTTCGCCGGAGATCCCGCCGGAGCTGGCCTGCATCCAAGAACCGTTGGGGAACGCGGTGGACGCCGCCCTGGCGGAGGACCTGGCCGGGCGGACGCTGCTGATCACCGGCTGCGGACCCACCGGGCTCTTCGCCGCCGCCGTCGCCAAGGTCGCCGGCGCTTCCGTCATCATCGCCTCCGACGTGAGCGACTACCGGTTGGGGCTGGCCAAGCAGCTCGGGGTCCACCACACGATCAACGCCAAGACGGATTCGCCGGAGCAGATCGCGGCGGCGATTCTCGAAATGACCGGCGGCGAGGGCGTGGACACGGCGTTGGAAATGTCCGGCGATCCCGCCGCGCTGCACCAGACGTTCCGTTCGGTGAAGAACGGCGGGCGGGTGACCCTCTTCGGCATTCCGACCGGGCAAGTCTGTTTCGATCTCCCCAATGAG
Source organism: Nitrospirota bacterium (assembly GCA_040755395.1). Classification (NCBI taxonomy): domain Bacteria; kingdom Pseudomonadati; phylum Nitrospirota; species Nitrospirota bacterium. The sequence continues at coordinate 73,171 of JBFMAX010000004.1, read as the reverse complement.
ATCATCTTCAAGGGCATCCGCGTGTACGGCGTCACCGGACGGCGGCTGTTCGGCACCTGGTACCGCCTGGCCGGGCTCTTCAAGGCCGGGCTCAATGTCAGACCGGCTGTCACCCACACCTTGCCCATGGCCGAGTTCACGCGCGGCTTCGAATTGATCAAATCGGGGCAGTGTGGGAAGGTGGTGTTGGTTCCGTAGGGAACGCGCGACAGGCGGGACATGCGAGAAAAGCGCGACGAGTAAATCCTTCGCTTCGCGCCGGCACCCATTGTATCTGGAAGCAATGGGTGCCCGCCTATCTCGCACGTCTCGCGCGAAGATCCATGGCGTACCATTCGTTCAAAAAAGCTGTCACTGAACAGTTGGCTGAGATTCGCTCGGCCGGTCTGTACAAAGCCGAACGCCAGATCCTGGGTCCGCAGGGCGCCGAAATCCGGGTGGCTCAGGGCGAGGTCCTCAATCTCTGCGCGAACAACTATCTGGGATTGGCGAATCACCCCGATGTCCGCCAGGCGGCAATCGACGGACTCAAGCAACATGGGTACGGAATGGCGTCCGTCCGCTTCATCTGCGGGACGCAGGATCTGCACAAGCGCCTCGAGCAAGCGATCAGCACCTTCCTGGGGACCGGCGATACGATCCTGTACAGCTCCTGCTTTGACGCTAACACCGGTCTGTTCGAAACCCTGCTGGACGAACGGGACGCTGTCATCAGCGATGCGTTGAATCACGCCAGCCTGATCGACGGAATCCGATTGTGCAAGGCCAAGCGGTTCCGCTATGCCCACTCCGACATGCACGATCTGGAAGCGCGGCTGCGTGAGGCTTCCTCCTGCCGGCTGCGGCTGATCGCCACCGACGGCGTGTTTTCCATGGACGGTGATCCGGCGAAGCTCGACGAGATCGTGGCACTGGCGGAGCGCTATGACGCGGCGATCGTCGTGGACGACAGCCACGCGACCGGCGTGCTCGGCAAGGGCGGACGCGGGACCCCTGACCACTTCGGGGTCGCGGACCGGATCGACCTCGTCACCAGCACGCTGGGTAAGGCGCTGGGCGGCGCGGCGGGCGGCTTCACCTCGGGACGGGCGGAGATCATCGAGTTGCTCCGACAGCGTTCGCGGCCGTATCTGTTTTCGAACGCCCTGCCGCCGGTGATCACGTCCGCCGCGCTCCAGGCGCTGAAGCTTGTGGCGCAAGGGGATGCGTTACGAACCGCGCTCCGCGAGAACACGGCGTTCTTCCGGTCGCAGCTCACCGCGCTCGGCTTCAACCTCATCTCCGGCGACCATCCGATCATTCCGATTATGCTCGGCGAGGCCAAACTGGCGACGCAGATGGCGGACCGGCTGCTCCGGGAAGGGATCTATGTGGTGGGATTCAGCTATCCGGTGGTGCCGAAGGGGCAGGCGCGGATTCGCGTGCAGATCTCGGCCGCCCACACACGCGCGCAACTCGAACGCGCGGTGCAGGCCTTCGCGACGGTCGGACGCGAACTGGGCGTCATCACGTAACTCGTTAGGCGTGAGGCGTAAAGCGTCAGGCGTAAGAAACCAGGATCGACTGATGCCGCCCCCATACCCGTCAGTAGGTCACGCCTTACGCCTCACGTTTCACGCCTCACGTCATTCCCGGATCGCTTTCGCCCGCTTCTGGAGATAAGCGTTGCGGACCGCGGTGTAGAGATCGAGCGTCGCTTCTTCCACTCCCTCAAACGTTTCCAGGTTCAGCGACCGTTCGTTGACAATCTGGCCGGCACGGGTGCCGAGCTGGGCAAACGTTGACGTGGTGCGATTCTTGTGGGCGACCAGCGACGGAACACCTTCGGCTTCCACTATTGGGAACACCAGCCAGTTGATCGGGTCGAGCGCGAGGTCGACCACATACCCGACGGCATCCCGGACCGTCAACGGCGGAAGCAGGGGCAACACCAAATATGGACCGGGGCCGACCCCATACACACCGAGCGTCTGGCCCGAATCTTCATCGGGCGTCTGCCAATTGAACCCGTCCTTCGCGACGTCGAAGAATCCCGCGACGCCCAAGGTTGTGTTCACGACAAAACGTCCCAGTTCCAATCCGGCCCCTTTGACTTTTCCCTGAAAGAGGTTGTTCACGAACCGAGGCACGAACCGAACGTTATGAAAGAAGTTGCTCACGCTGACCTGTACCCGATCAGGCAGAATGAAGTTGTAGACCTGCGCAACCGGTTTCACCACATACCGGTCGACTCTGCGATTGAACTCGAACATGACGCTGTTGAACCGTTCCCAGGGATCGTACTCTTCCTGTTCGGAGAGGGCTTCGCCGGGTTTGGCAAAAGGATCATAGAATTCGTCCTGGGCCGTCTGCGGCTCGGGAGCGGCTTGAGCAAGGACCGGCCCAGGCTGATCCGTGGTGATCGCCACAGACACGACGGGTTGCTCGTTTGTCTGCTCCAGCGACGATGGCAGGCTCAGCACGATGCCGGAAGGGGATGACGGAGCGGCGAAGGGGAAGTCGCCCCGGTGGTCGAACCAGTTGGCGCATCCTCCTAGTCCGATCACGGTAACCGGCAGGCACATCCGCAGCAGTCCTTCGCACTGTCGCCGCACGAATTCCTCCTTTCTGCTTCCGTTCGCCATCAGGACGAGTGGTCAGACCCATGGCGGTGCCCTGATATGCCTTCGGTAGCTGCCGAAGGACCAATCCCGCGCACTGTACCAGAATGTCGGCGAAAGCGCCAAATAATTACGTACGTTTCTCGTAGCGCCCGGCCGGCGGGAAGCCAAGACAGCATCGGGTGGCGCCTGCGAGACTGGGCGACTCCCGGACAAGGAGGGAAAAGCTACAGCCCGACGTGCTCTTTGAGGATTACCGACTCCCTCAACGGCGAGTTTTTCGGTGAGAGTTCCGTGACTTTCTTGAAGGCCGCCGCGGCGCCTTCGTGATCGCCCAACTTGTCCAGCGTCAACCCGAGGTTGTAATGCGCCTCGGCCAGCTTCTCGTCGGCTTGAACGGCTTTGCGGAACTGCTGTTCAGCCAGGTCCCAGCGTCGCTCCTTGTAGTGCTCGACGCCGGCGTCGTTGTCGGCCTGCCCCGGTGATGAGGAAGCAGCGAGGAGCGCCGCGTCCCCGAGCGGGGCCGTGGTCTCTTTTTTGGGGTCTCCGGGAAGACTACCCGAGTCACAGGCGGCAATTCCGGCCGCCAATCCGAGGGCGACCCCGATTGAAAGCACCACGTGTTTCATACCCCGTCCCTCCCTGTTGATCGACGTGAACGGCCAGATGTCGCGGGAATCTCCTACAAAAGATAGCACGCCGCCGTCCGAAGCCTCAGGTCGGTCGCCCTCCTTTTCGACGGCTTTGAAAAACAAGAAGTTCCCGTCACGCCCTACGCACCTCACCTCCCCAAGCCACTTTGAATGAAGGCTTTGAGCCGGGCGAAGTAGGCTGGGCCGCCGACGAACGGGACATCGTTGTGATCGGCGCCTCGGACGACATAGAAGGCTTTCGGTTCCTTCGCCGCCTCGAACACCTGTTGGCCAAGTTGCAGCGGCACCAAGTCATCGCGATCCCCATGGACGACGAGCAGCGGGAGGGAGATGTGCGACAACCGGTCGATGAGTCGAAACTTCGCGCCAATGAGCCAGTGAACAGGCAGGCCGAGGTAATGGAACTTGGCGAGCGCCTCGACGGAGGGGAAGCACGATTCCAGGATCAACCCGGCGGCCGGCTTCCGGGCGGCCAGTTCGCCGGCTACGGCCGCGCCGAGCGAGCGGCCGAAGAGGATCAGACGTTCGGGTCTGACACGGCGGGCGCGGGTCACATACTCGTAAGCGCCGAATCCGTCCTGATAGAGCCCTTCTTCCGACGGGCGGCCTTCGCTGCGGCCGTACCCCCGATAGTCGAACAGGAAGACAGACAGCCCGAGGCGGTAGAGCTCCCGCAGATTGTCCAGCCGGTTGATGATGTTGCCCGCGTTGCCGTGGCACCAGAGCAAGACCGCCGGTGTCTCCGAGGACTCGACATACCAGCCGAATAACTTGGTCCCGTCGGCGGCCGGGAACCAGACATCCTCCAGCGGGAGCCTGCTGGCCCTGGCCCAGTCCCGGTCCTGCCAGGGATCGGGGTGATAGACGAAGAGACGGTCAAGGAGGCTCATGCGTGCCGTCGTAGATTCATTGACTTCGCTCGACCATCATCGATTCCTGGCCCCTCTTTTAGGTGATTGCTTAGCCTAGCCATGATTTCGTATAAATGCTTGCCTGATTTTCATCTGTTGGGAAGAAAGCCATGCTCTCCTTGCTTCCGCGCACCATGAAAGGGCCTCCTTGCTGGCAACTGCTCTCGATTGTGATTGGTTTTTGCTGGACGCTTACGCTGTCCGGTTGTTCGATCGCGATGGCTTTGCATGGACACCCGGAACCGAACTTCGATACGCTCCAGGTTGGAGCCACCCGCGAGGACGTGGAGCGGGAGTTCGGCAAGCCGGTTACCACCAAAGATCTCGGCGACGGGAAGCACGAAGACACCTATCGGTACGAAATGGGCAATACCTCGAACCCGGGACGAGCCGCCGTCTATGGATATGCCTATCTGACGATTATCGGAATTCTTGGAGAACCGATTTACAGCCTCATTGAACTGCTCCAAGGCCACGATGAAGAGACGAAAGTCGTTTATAGCCAGGACGACAGGGTTCTGGCAACCTCCGGCTATCAGCCTCCGCCGCCGTCACCGGCGCTGCAAGCCGCCGAGGAAGGTCAGAGAAAGTTCGTCAAAGCCCCGCCTCCTTCTCGAGCGACTGGGAACGACTCGGCGTCTCCTCAAAACCCTGAGGCGACACAGAAGGCCGTCGACGCCAAGTTTGGAGAGTTGGCGCACCGCCTTTCGGGGAACCTGAAAGGTCACGGGGTCCTTCGCATAGCCGTCTTACCCGCTCAAGATGTCACCGGGAAAGAAAATAAACCTTTCTGCAATTATGTGACCGAGAAATTGACCGCCAAATTGCATGAGGAAGGAACGGCAACGGTGGTGGAGCGATCTCAGTTGTCCAAAGTGACCCAAGAACTGGCGTTAACCCACACAGGCGGCTTCGATGAGGACTCCGCAACGCGAATCGGCAGACTCCTGGGTGTCGACGCGGTCGTAACCACGCTCTTCGCCGATCTGGGACCGCCCGGCGTCGAGGTCAATGCCAAGGTCGTTCGCGTTGAAACCGGCGAGATCATCGGCGTCGGTGCTATTGCACTCCCGCGCGCCACAGTGGAACGAATGTTGCCATAATGTCGCCGCTTCGGATGCGGCCTGACCTTCTTCTCTACCGCTCGCCGCGCGAACCCATCGGCCAATCGCTCACAAAGTTCGCCTAAAAGAACGCCTGCACCGTGAACAGCACGTCGTTGTCCCGATCGCGGTGCGTGTACTCCAGCCGGACCGCGAGATTCTGTCCGAGCGTATACCGTTGGCCGACGAACCACCTGACATCGTCGGACTTGTCGCCGAGTGGATACCGCAGATAGGTCGCTGAGAGCATCAGTTTCCAACGATCGCTCAGGTCCGCCAGCATGCCCGCTGTTCCCCCTCCGCCGACGCTGTGCCGCTCCTCATAGGCGTGGCTGTAGTTGGCGTCCGCTTCCGCAAAGGCGAAATAGACCTCTCGGTTGAGCCATTGGGTTTCCACCGCCGCGCCGATCCCGCCGTTCACATTGCCGTTCCCGCATAACCGGCATGCTCGATGCCGGATCGTTTGGTAGCCGGCGCTGATTTTCCACGACGGGGCCTTAAACAGCGCATCCATCGGCGAGAGGGAGAGCACGTTGGCCAACGTCGCCCGCTCCAGCCTGGTCTGCTCGGCCCGATTGTAGTGGCGCACGCTGAGCGACGCGAGCTCGATTTGCGCATCCGGTGTGTAGCCGACTTCGGGATCGAGCAAATCATGGTAGCCCGCCCGGACCGTCACTTCTTCGAATGTGTCATTGTTCCGCCACCCTCCGCCGACGCTCACCCGGGAGGTCTTGTGCCCCAGTTCCGGTTGCTTGGCGAACGGAGCGATCTTCAGGTCGTCGGGCTGGACTCGCAGTCCGCTTCTCGCCGTGAGGATCGCACGATTCCGCTCTTTGTAGACCGCGGCGTCGGAGTCCCCCGCATCGATCTTGTAGCGGAGATAATCCGAAGCCAGGTCTAGAAGAAAGGCCTGCCGCTTCGGCGGGAGCTGGGTGAATGTCTCCGATTGAATCAGGGACACGTCTCCGATGAGTCGATTGGCGAGTCTGCGTTCGGCCTCCGAGAGGGTTTCCCGCTTCCGTTTGATGAGCGTGCTGCGAGACGGGCGGTAGGCGATGCCGCCGACCAACCCAGGCTGGGCCGCGACCAGCCGGACGGTGTCGGCCGGCACCGTCCAGAAGAGAAATTGGTCGGTGAGTTGCAGGGTCGGATCGGCGTATTCCAGGAGGGAGAGCAGGTGATACGAACAATTCTCCTTGAAGAAGAAGTAATCGAAATAGGCGTTGCCCAACTCCCACGCATGCATGAGCAGCCGGCGGATCTGCGGTTGGCTGAAGTTGAGCTTGTATTCCCAGATATCCCGGTTTTCGATATCCCGGTACTCCTGCACTTTCAGATAGTATGGAATAGTCGAGAAATAGCCGCGATATCCCCCGAAGATCCCCCGGATTGGATAGGCCAAGCCCGCGTCCGGCGGCACGTCCGCCGCGTAGTTGATGGTATACGCCAGGATGCGCGTCTGCTCGGTCTGACCTTGTTGATCGATCCGCAGCAGCGTATGGCCGAACATTGACGCCGGATTGTTCATGAAGGCCGACGGAAAGATGAGCGTGATCGATTCCGCGTTGAATTCGGCCAACCATCGTTCGAACCGGTCGCATCGGATAGGCGCCAACCGCGCGTCATCAAACTGCAGTTTCTCTTTCAGCCAGTGGTAGCGCGCGACAAAGGCACACTGCGCCGGCTGACGGGAGCGTCCGACCAGCTCATCGGAGAAGAATTGGGCCAGCGTGGCTTCCAACTCGGCCTGCGGGTCAGTCTTTCCCTTCGGCGACAGGAAAAAGCCCGGATCATCCTGTTCGCTGGTATAGCCGCCGAAGAGGTTCTTCCGATAGTGTAGGAGGAGATGCCATTCCCGTTCGTCGGCCAGTTTCATGGCCCGCGCTCGACTGACCAGCTCGACGAGATAGGGGTTATCCGCCGGTGCGCCCGCAAGAGCAAACGTTGTGAGGAGGTAGGAACTGAAGAGGCCTGCAATGAAGAAGATACGCAACGGCGGCAGAATACAAGAAGACAGGGGAAAGAACGGGGCTCCGGCCTGGCGGCCGGAGCCCCTCGAACCGATCAGCGGGTTGACGCTTTGGCGAGAACCGGGTGCGCGGCTATAGCATCGTTCAACGCCTTGACCAGCGCCACCGGCGAGGTCTCGCCGGACTGCATCAGAGACGTGTATCGCTCCTGGGTCAGGGCGAAGAACTCGCCCTGATGCTCCGCCGGCACGCCCAACAGCGTCGCCAGCGACGCCAAATGCTCGCCTTGCCCCTGCGCCATCTCCTGCGAGAGATTGTCGAAGTTGATGGCGGCGAACATTGTCACCCTATGTTCGCTCATGATCTGTCCGTCGTTCGTGCATCCGGAAGTGCCTGTGCTGATGCCGAACGTCTGGCTGCCAAACGTCCCGTTGGTCGTGGCCATCAGAACCTGCGGAGCGATGTTCTTTTGGTTCTTATAGTCCGACCAGGCCAGCTTCCCCAGCCCGCAGCCCGGACCCGTGTCGGGGTGGGCGGCGAGCGAGAGACTGGCCTGCGCACCGATAAAGACCAGCGAGACCGACAGCATGAGCAGTTTTCTCAACATAAGTCCTCCTCCTTATGGTTAGAGATCCTGCCGCCCGTGTGGCGACACCACAGGCGATTATAGCCCAATACCGAGCGAGGAGTGAGAAAAAACCGTCTGCGCGCTCGCTTGGTTCGGTCGCGCTCAACGAGCGACGATCTCGCACGACCTCGCTTAGCGCGGCGCGGCGACTTTGGCCAAAACCGGGTGCTCGGCCATAGCGTCCTCGATGGCCTTAATCACCGCCACCGGCGACGCCTCCCCCGCTTCTACCAATGCTTTGTATTTCTCCTGGGTCATAGCGAAAAACTCGGCTTGATGCTCAGGCGGCACACCCATCAAAGTGGCAAGCGACGCGAGGTGTTCGCCCTGACCCTTTGCCAGCTCCTGGGAGAGGTTGTCGAACATAGCGAAGACGAAGACGTTGGTCCGCTCTGTTCTCATGATCACGCCGTCGTTCGTGCACCCCGATGTCCCGAAACTGATCCCGAACGTCTGGCTGCCGAAGGTACCGTTCGTCGTGGCCATCATTACCTGCGGGGCAATCTGCTTCTGCCCCTTGTAGTCTTGCCAGGCCAGTTTTCCCAGCCCGCAACCAGGACCGGTGTCAGGATTCCCGGCCGCGAAAGCGTCGAGGGCTTGAACACTGACCAGCGCGAGCGCGAAGAGCAGCAGCAAGAATTTGTTTATCATGATTTTCCTCCTGTCGTTGTGGTCCGCGGCGATTACGTACAGCCGCGGGTGTCAGAGCGGTTATACCACAATTGTGTCGACGCACAAAGTCAAGAGCCGGCATCCAAGATGCGGGTCGATGAAGAGTCGAATCAAGAGAATCGCGCGGCTGACCCGACGTTACTCGGCCCGATCCGGCAAGACAAGGTGAGCCGTGGTGATGCCGTCGTCGATCGTCAGAAGACCGAGTCCCCGCGGAAGCGTGAAGCGTTTCGGGCCGGCGGAGCCGGGGTTGAACAGCAGCGTCGCGCCGACCCATTCTGCCGTGGGTTGATGGGTGTGGCCGAACACGCAAACGTCGGGGCGCACTCGCTCCAGGAAGGCACGCCCCTCTTTGGTCAACCTCCCGCCTTCGAAGAGGATATGCCGGAGGGCGATCCGTCGGCCGCCCAGCTCGATCACGGTCTCCGGGGGAAATCCGCTGCGCCCATATCCATCCACATTGCCGGACACGGCGGTGACGGGCGCGAGTTGTTCCAGTTGTTCGATGACGGACTTGCCGCCGATATCCCCCGCGTGGAGGATGTGATCGACGTCCTGAAAATGCCGCAGGACGGCCCGATCGAAGAGCCCGTGGGTGTCCGCAATCACGCCGACGCGAAGGATCCCCCACCCCGGACTCATGGCGAGCCTTTCTGGCCCCGCCCCAGAGACTCCTGAACTCTGCTCCACTCGAAACCGAACGGCTCCGGCACCTGGCGCGGGAGCGACGCCGCTTCCGCCTTCAGTCGCTCCGCCCGCGCGGCGCTCATCGGGTGAGTCGAGAGCAGTTCGACGCGCCCGCTCTCCGACTCGGAGAGCCGCTCGAAGAACCGGATCATGCCATCCGGCGCAATCTTGGCCCGGTGGAGCAGCTTCAGCCCCGTCACGTCCGCCTCTGTCTCTTGCTCGCGGCTGAACTTCAACGTGAGCAGTTCCACGCCCAATTGCTTGGCCAGCCCGATCAGGCCCTGCTGATCGCCGACCAGGATGGTGACCACCGCCACAACCCCCAATGTTTTGACGATCCGCTCCAGCCCATGCCGCTGGAGCACGTGATTGAGCTCATGGCTCAGGACGCCCGCCACTTCTTCCGGATTCTCCGCCTTCTGGAGTAACCCGGTGAACACGACGACATACCCGCCCGGCAAGGCGAAGGCGTTCACAACATCGCTCCGGACTACCGTGACGTGAAACGTGTAGGGATTGTCGGGAAGGTGAGATGTGAGCCGTTTGGTGATCTCCTGGACCGCCTCGACCGCCGGCCCGCCGGGAAGCATCGTCTGTCCGGCCAGGAAGTCGCGCTGCACCGTTTCCCCGATCTTCTCCTCCCATGCTACAGGAATGCGACTCACGGCCATCGACACGATGGCGTCGAAGCCAAACCACAGGGCAAGCAGCAACCCCAGCAGGGAAGCGGCGGACACCGCGATGACAGTGCGCCGGCTCCGTCGCGAGCGCCGTACACGCTCCGCGGTCCGCTCCAGATGGTCCGTCAGCCCCTGCGGAGCGGATTGCCGAAAGGCGACGATGGCCGTTGGATCCTTCAGATAGACCGTTCGGCCTGCCCCGTTCGCGGTCCATTGCAAGACGAGGTGATCGTGATCGAACCCGCCCGCTCCGATCGACAGAGCAGAGAACGGGACGATCTCCCTCGCGAGTCGGTTGGCCTGGTCGGTGAACTCGATCGACAGTCCATCAGGACCGACAGTGACACGGCAAGGCACTCCCGCGCCCGGCAGGTCATGGCCGAAACAGAGGGCGTTGGGCGTGCGAGTCATGTGAGAGCGGGGTAGCGGTGCACAGGGATAGCGTGTCTAGCGCGTGCGCAGATACCAGCATGAAGGATTGCTTGCCTATCCATCCCGGTATCCTTCTCTCCCGTTACCCCTCGCCCCTCTATTCGGAGACGGGGATGAACTGCCTGATCCAGGCCCCGAACCCGCTGGGGTTGCGACTTTGAATGTAGACCAGGCCGGGACCGCGGAACCGGCAGACGAACCCTTCGCCGGAGGTGAAACTGGCGATCCAGCCCGCCGCCGCCTTTTCAATGCTGTAGGTCGTGGTAGCCGTCCACGCCACGAGATGGCTGTTGTCCACGATATATTCTTCGTCCGGCTTAAGCTCGACTTTGTGGATGGCGCCGAAGCTGTTCAGAATCAATTGCCCGGTTCCGCCGATTCTCAGGATGAAGAACCCTTCGCCCCCGAGCAAGCCCCGGCTGAGACTCTGCATCTGACTTTCGATCCTGACATCCTCGGCCCCGGCCAGAAACCCGTCCTTCTGCACGAGGTACTCGTTCACTCCATCCAGTTCGAGAACGACGATGTCACCGGGTACCGTAGGTGCCAACAACACCTCTCCTGCTCCGCGGGTCGCCCGGAGCGTCTGAAAGAAGAATTTTTCGCCGGTGAGGAGCTTGCGGGACAGTGCGCCGAGAAACCCGCCTTCCATCTTGCTCTCGACATCAATCGTCGGGGACGCCGCCACCATTGCCCCGGACTCCGCCTTCACACTTTCCCCCGCCGCCAGATACACCCGTACCATCGGAAACGCGCCCGGATATAAGATTTCGCTTTTCATTACGAGTCTCCCTTAAAGGCCGCGAGAGGTGCGAACTAGGGGCGATGGGTAAGCCATCTTGACTTCCGACCTATTGCCTCTCGCCCATCGCCTCTAACCTGCGATCCACCCATACAGCCGATGGCTCGGCTCCGGCCCTTCCTCCAGATAAGCCATCCTGATACGGCTGACATAATCCTTCGGGACTTCGTTCCGTTTGGCGTGGACGTCCACCCCGAACACACGCGCCGCGTTCAAGCCGAAAATCTGCGCTTTCACCTCGCGCGTGAGGGTGTGGTAGCCATGCTTCTCGATCAACTGATCCGGAATCTGGAACCGGCGGAAGGCCTCGATCTGCCACTGCGGTGTGCCGTACCAGATCGAATCGGTGCCCCAGAGGACATGATCCGCGCCGAACGCCTCGATGATCTGACCGAGCAGATGCGCACAGATGGCCGGATGAGTGATGACCAACTGGCCGAACGTCGAACCGAGTTCCATGTAGATATTGCGGATGCCCGGCTCGGCCTGCTTCATCCGGCAAAATTCGCTCGTCCACGGAATCTCCCCCGTCTTCGCGAAAGTCTCCGCGAGGGAGGCGGCGCCTTTGAACCCCGAGTGATACACGAGAAAGGCGATATCCGGAAAATCCCTGGCCGCCTTGATCAGGTCGCGCGGGTGATTGTACTCCTCGACCGGTCCAAGCGGGAGTCCCTTGTGGACGCAAACGCGAGGCACACCGAGCTTCCTCGCCTTCTCCAGCATCGGGTAGGCGACCCGCTCATCGTTCATCCACCATCCGTGCTCGACACCCTTCGGCGGCGAACCGGTGTAACACTTCCATGCGTCCACCTTCAGCGCGCCGGCCTGCATCTCCATGAAGTCCAGGTCCGCTTGGCCGAGCTGTGGGGTCACGAGACCGTGCGCCAACATCCGTTGCGAGCCGGCGACGCGGTTGATCTCGTCCCGGATGTGGGCCATCTCTTTCGGCGGAACCACCGCTTCCTGCGGATAAGGTCCCGGCGGCGTGCTGATCAACCCGACGGACGTCTCGCTGTCCAGGAAGACCTCCTTGATGAAGTTCTCCCACGAGAGATCGTCGATCGTGCCTTTGTCGCCGGCCAACTTGGGGTTCAGCCCCGCTTCGCGCACACGGCGGCGCAATCCCAGCAGGGCCTGTTTGGTCACCGCCCCCTTGCGTTTCGTTTCGGCATCCGTGGGATCATAGTGCGCCCCGACGTAATGCGTCTGAACGTCGAAGATAAAGAACGGATCGCCCCGCCGCTCGGCGAATGCGGCGGTCTCGACCGCCTCAACGTCGAGCACGTCGAAGAACTTGCCGAACACGGCGTTCATCGCGAGCAACGCCGCGGCCATACCGCTCGAAGTTCTGAGAAAGTCCCGGCGCGTGACCCCCAATCGGTGTGAGCCCTCGTCCGCGAGCGAAGTGATAAGGGCTTCGACTCTCGCTTGAGCCTGCGTCTGAGGCGGCGGGGTGAATTCCTCGTTGGAGACGATCCTGGTCGGAATGGGCGTCAGCGAAATAACGCCTTGCTTCATGCCGGGCTTGCGCCGAAATCCTCCGCGATGTCGCATGGCCATGCTCCTTGATGGGTCAGAAGCGAGCTAGATTGTGTGGAATGCGCCGGGGCCTGTCAAGGCACCCCGGACGGGGGAAACCGGTCGAGAGGAAACGCCGGCCCCATACGTAGTTGGTCCGCCTTGACGAGCAAGGATTCGAGGAGCATGTTGTTCATGACGTTACTCTCGATTCAGGGGGAGTAAACTCGCCATGAAACCGGGGTAAACGGAGTCAGGCACCTCGGAGTTCGATTTGTGCAGGCGGTGTGTGCCTTCTTGGGGCCGGCCCCGAGAAGGCATTTTTGTTTTCACAAAAGGAGGTCCGTCATGAGGTCGGCACTTCTCGTTCTATCCGCGGTCATCGGTGGGGGATTCTGCGCATCCGTTGTGCTGGCTAATCCTGCGATGTTACCCAAGCACCCTGGATACCCGATGGGAAAGGCGGTCAGTCCGGTCACGGGACAGCCTTTGGCGAACGATCCCGGCCAGACCAATGCGAGCGGCGAAAAGGCAGCGCTTGAAGCCGCGTCGTTCGATGACAGCCATGTCATGCAGAACCTCGTGGATCCGAACAATCAGCGGGTGCTGAAGAAGGAGGGTGCAGGAGTCCTGCCGAAGGTGCAAGGGCCCGAGATCAAGATCGAACCGCCGGTGAAAGAGGCCACGAAAGTGACTGCGACCCCGTAGAGGAAGGCAACTACTTGGACTTCGAAGCAGCCGCTCGACGGGTCTCGGTGGAGACGGAAGGAGCAGAATGGGGGATCAGCACGGTAACGTCTAGCCCGGGATCGCCGTCGTCGTCCTTCCCGTCTTTGCCGACGCTGTACAGTAAGTTTTTCTTGGCACTGAGTAGCATCGGCAACCCGGTGAACGGATCGTAGAAGCTCTGGCCTGCCCTGGCGATACGCGCCAAGAGATCTGCGCCCTGCGGGCTCTGTTTAATCCAGGCCTGGAGGCTGGCCAGCCGGAGGCGCGCGTCCGCTTCCAGCACTCGACCACTAAAGAGGTCCCACGGAGGCAGCGGTTCCAGGCCCACCACGTTATCGATGGGATTCAGTAGGTAATCTAACCAGTTTTGCGGTGGAGTCCTGACGTAGGTGTAAAGCTTGGGCGAGAAGGCACGCGGGCCTTCGCCGTTTTTCATCGCCGCCTCGTAATACTCGGCGTACGCATTGAGCCGCTTTTGCTTGGGCAGCGGCATAGCCGCGACGATCGACACGTAGAACGGTCGATCCTCCGGCTTTTCCCGTTTGAGTCCGGGATCGCTGGCCTTTGAAGCGATCACGAACTGGCTTTGCATCGGCCAGCGCAGCGATTGCTCGACTTGATCCAACGGTCGAACCATCTTCATCAAACGAGGCACGAACTTTTCCTCCAGGTCGAGTCGTGTCAACAGACCCGATATGACCGCGACATCGTCATTGATCGCATCGGCCGCCATCATTTTGATAGGCAGAGTCTTAGCCTGAGCCAGTGCTGTCCTCCATGCGGCCAGGTCTCCTTCCAACCGGGTGATCCCTGCCTCGGCGGTCTCCGAAAACCCTTCGGCGACGTAGAGCCGATGGGCAGCCAGGATTTCGGAGCAGTTCGGGCTCACGAGTTGACCATAGCCCCAGTCCTCGAACGGCATCTTCAACCACCGACGATACCGTTCGAGCGATGCTTCGTATTGCGGAAGCCAGGTTCTGATTCCTCCGGCCTGATCCCTGAAAAGCGCGGCGGGGTCGGATGTCCGGAACCAACTCGCAATGGCGCTGGCCGATGCCGTTTTTCGAACCGCGAGCATTGTTCCCCGATCGCCCCCCGTACAGGATTTGGAGAGTTCGAGGTCGGCGGCCGTAAACTTTCTCTCGTAGCCGGCCTGCACGGGATCGCGTGATGGGTCGGCATCGAATCCCAGGAGCAGGAGGTATCCGTTCTTCCCGGGATCAAGCACCGTCCGTTCGGGAGCGCTGCTGAGATTGTGGAAGGCGTTGCTGGGCTGCTCTTCCATCACAATCCAGGCAAGCCCGACCAAACCGACCCCCACCGCCAGCCCCGCCACGCCGATCACTGCGAGCATCAAAAGCGACATCGCGAGCGAGTGCGTCGTGGCGAGGCTGCTCCGGACAAACGTGACGACGCCCAGGCGGAGACGCGCCGGAGCCAATGACAACCACCCCCGCGACTTACGAGGAGCAAACACCGGTGACGGCGTCGCCGAGGTTCTGCCTTCCGAGCCGCCAAACAACACATCGACGGCCGACACGATGCCCTTGCCGGAGCCCGTTCCTCTGTGGGTTGAAGTCGTGTCGGACGCGGTCCAGTCGGGAGGCGCCGTGGCGGAAGCCGATGGAGGAGTCATCGGCGTCCATTCTGCGGTCGAATCCCTGGAGCGAGGCGCCGTTCCAGCCGGTTCAGCGGAAGCAGAGCGGATCGATACTTCGTCAGGGACAAAAACACTGTCCTGGTTTGGTGGAGCCGTCTGTTGCGCAAACGCTGACCCTTCGCCGACGTAGGGTTCGAGAGGCGGAAGGAACTCTCGATCGACACCTGGCCTTTTCTCGTCAGAATGCCGCTGTGATTCGAGGTCGTGCCGTTCGTGTGCCGCGGTCGCCTCTGCCTTTCCGTCTGCCTTCTCCTTCAGCCGGAATTCAGGCGCGGCCGCGGCCTTCTCCTCAGTACTCTCTTGCCGGACGAGACTCTCCTTAACCTGGATCGCGGCAATCTTGGGTATTGCCTTCTCACTCGATAGATCCTCTTCGGGCTTGTGCGCAACCGACTCGACAACGGGCTCCAGCACCCGCAGTAGCTCTGACGAAGACGAGTCGGCCTCCGGCTCCGGCTTCGGGGGAGAGGGCTGCGGTTCCGGAATTGGCGCCGGCTCGGTCTTTTGCTTGGTGGCAGGCGGTCCCGACTTCGTCGCTTCGGGCTGACTCGCCGTGGCCGTTCCTTCCGTCAAGTCGGTTTCGTCAACCGCTGGAACCCCGGCGTCGGCCCGTTCCCCTCCGGTCCAGCCGATCGTCGATTCCCGCCCGCTGACGTCAACGATCGAGACAACATCGCGTGTCTCAATCGTTTCCGGCTCCGACCGGGGAATCGACACCGTCGTTTCCTCTACCTGCTCCCACGGCATCGGAGCAACCAAAGAAATATCCCTATTCGTCCCCGTGACCATCGGCACTGGCGACGCCTGTTCTCCCGCCTCGGGTCCGGAGGGCGCGTCCGCTTTGTCCTCTGTCGCCGGCGTTTTCCACTCCAGCGGAGGCAGCTTCCGTATCTCGTCATGCATTCCCGCGTCGGATTCGCGCGGCGGTGGGATCTGTACGGCTTCATCGATTGGCGGCGCGGCCTCGGTTTCCTGCTGTGCAGAATCGTCAGCTACAGGCTCCGGTTGGAGGATAGTGACAGTGGTTTCTTCCACCTGTTCCCACGGCATCGGAGCCGCCAGTGTGTCCGCGCCGGCGGCAGGTTGGGTCGTTGCCTCCAAGACCGGCATACTGATAGGTTCGTCAATGATGAAGGACGACCCGGGAGGCTGGGCCATGGTCGCATGTTCCACGTCCTGAGACTCGACCGGCGTAGTCGAGAGTCCGGACGCAACAGGTGGCGATGTGGTTTCGCCGACCGGACTCGGTAGCTCATACCCTGCCAATTCCTCACGGGCTGGTACAGTCGGCTGGGCGTCAGTGGTGAGGACCGTGTCGTGTAACAGGGACTCATCCCCTCGCGCGCGCAGGCAGGCCATGTCTTCAGTGGAGGGAGTGGGACCAACCCGTTTGCTGTCGCGGACCGCGACTCCCTGCGACGCGAAGGTGACGGGAACGCTCCGGCCTTCGTCCGGCTTGCCCTCGGACGATCCGCACTCGGGTGAGGAGGTCGATTCTTGACTGTTTTCGACGACAGGCGAACCGTCCAATTCCCCTTCGGCGCGAGATGCCGACTTCGCTTCGTCCTCGGCCGTCTCCCAGGGAAGGCGAATAGGGGCATCGTTCTGGCTGATTTCCTTGCGCAGCGAGGAAACATTCGATTGTGTTTCGGATCCATCTGCCGATTCTCCGGGCGCACGAACAGGGGGCATCACAGCCAGTTCGCCTGTTCTCGCATCGAACATAGGAGCCAGCCTGAAGGCGACCGGGCTGGCAGGGGCCAACTCACGGATCTTGGCGTAGAGTTCCGCGGCCCGCTGTGGGCGGTCAGAATCCGGATCTTCTACCAGGACTTCGATGGCTTTTCCGTACTCAGTCACCGCGGCCATCGGATCGCCCTTCTCTTCATACACGTGGCCGAGTAATTCCAGGAAGGGGACACACCGCGGGCCAGCGGCGAGATATTCTCTGAGCAGTGACTCGGCGAGCCAATAGTCTTGCCGTTGCAACGCCTCCATCGCGAGCGACTCGAACGCCGCTCGAGCCGTCATGAGGCTGCCCAGCCTGAGGTGCAAGGTGGCGAAAAGCCGGCGTGCTTCGAGATTCTGGGGGTCGAGAGCCAGCAGCTCCTTCAACACAGAAGACGACCGGCCATACTTGCCGGCATTCATCTGTGTCACGGCTTCTTCGAGGAGAGCAGTTTTCTTGCTGAACCCGACGACACCCCTTTTGGGGGCCCGGGGAGGCGCCTTCTTAGAAAATCGTTTATCTGTTCGCACAGTACAACCTTAGCAGATACAAGGAAGAGCGAAGGACCTGCCATTACCGTCTGTTTATGCGCTTCATCGGCTTGGACCGACAAAGTCTGTAGCTTTCTGAGAGCTCAAAGTCTAATAGCAAACCCAATACCGCAAATGTCTTGGCGATGAAATGTGAAAACGCTCATTGACATCAATGAGTTGTGCAATGACTGTCGCTCAGTTTCACTCGTCGTGCGGGCGGCTCTGTGCAGATGGATGTGATGTATGGGGTGACGTGATCTCCACCAGTGCCTGGAATATGCCGGTCCTTTCACTCGTTCACCATCCCAAGGGCCGCTGTCGCTCCAATACCGCAGCCGGGCTCCGACACAGGCTCACGAGAGCTGCTCCTGCGATCACATTACTCAACTGATCGTCGAAGAGGGTGAACGACTGAGGTTGGTTGAGAACAGAATGTCGTGATTAAAAAGGGATCTCAGGGAGGGGAGAGCAAACGCCAAGACTGTGCAGACAAGGCTTACCAGACCTCAAGCTCTGTCTGCTGCGTGGACGAGGCCACCTGAGCAAAGACTCTCGGCTGCCCGGCAGCCTTCCGCTTCACCCTCCGGAGTTCAGTTATCGTACAGCAGGCGGTGCTGCAGCCGAGGACCTAGAGAGCCGCAACGTCATGTGCCCCCGGCGATTTTGTCGGTAGCAGGTCTCGTGGTGTTCCTGGCAGAACGGCCGATCTTTGCCATATGACACGATCGACACCTGCGAACTGTTGACCCCCAGCTCAACCAGATAGCTGCGAACTGTTTTGGCGCGTTTTTCGCCCAGAATCAGGTTGTAATCGTGGGTGCCTCGCTCGTCGCAGTGCCCCTCAACCCTGAGTATGGCCGCAGGATTCGCCTTCATCCACGCTGCATTGGCGCTCAGTGTGCGTTGACCTTCTTCGCTCAACATCCAACTGTCATAACCGAAAAAGACGTCGTTCAAACCTGCGGCGGCTGCAGCGGCAGCTTCAATCCTGCGTATTTCTTTATCCCGATCCTGTTGATCCCTGCCTTGAATATCTTGAATATGCGGTGCACTTGCCACAAGGTTGTTAGGGGTCAACTGCTCCTCCGGCGGCGCTACGCCTGGAATCACGGGATCAAGCCCGCTGAGCCCGAAAGCACCGGGGCCGGTGCTGCTGGAGTCCGGACCGGAAACCGCGAGATCCGGAACGTCCCCACCGGTATCTTGTCGTCGAGTCGATTCCCGCTCCTGCGCGTCCTGCTCCGCTCTTCGTTCTATTCCGTCCTTGGATGTGTCGGCTGTGCGTCCGGATTGGCTTCCGGAAAGCCGTCGCTCAGACGACTGGGACTCAGATCCGCCGCCCAGCCACTTACTTGTACAACCGGCTCCCACAGTGAGCAGTAACGCGGCCGCCAAACAGGTCAATGTGATGTCGCGAATCTTCATGGCTCATTCTCCACGTTAAACCGATCTCGCGCTTCTTCTCAAAAATATAGCACTCATGACAGTTCGCACTGGTCCTTTCCCGCCGACTCCAGCCTGTTCCACAAAGATTAAAAATTTTCTGAGGATCTTTGCCGCTCATAACCGAAGACAAATCAAAGGGATCGGAAAGGAACCCGAGCCGCTTCAAGTGCACATGAAGAGCCCAAGCCGTATACCCCAATTCCCACCTACAAAATGCGCGGGCCCGGTTCTTGGCGAGCCGGGCCCGACAGTCTCAACTACCCTGGGGAGGAGTGGCCTACCCACTGAGCAAGCGCAAAAGACTCAGCAACCCGCGCACCCTCCTGAAGAGGATGTGCTGGGGAAGTAAGAATAGGAGGAGCCTAGCCAATTTCCTCTCCCTCCAAGGACGCTCGACGCCAAACCGTCCGCCTGGTTGCCTTCTCCTCCGAGGACTGCGGCGTAAGGGCGAGAAATCCAATTGCGCGACCCGAACACGAGACCTCCCGAAGACGTAAAGGCATTGAGCGTCCCCCCGATAAGGTTGTGGGAACCGGTCCGACCGCCTGTGGGATGCGGACCTTCGTTATACCCCACAACGAGGTTGCCCAAGCCAGTGGGCGTGCCGTTGTCGCCGGTCGAACCCGATCCGCTACGAACATGGAGGTTGACTCCCGTGAAGATCACGTGAGGGCCATTCAAGCCGTTGATCGGATTCGGATCGACAGTCAGGTACTTGGAAAGCGCTGTCAGGCTGGGTGGGATACTGCTCGCACCATCAGCGGATTCCAGCGTATTCACTCTGATCTGCAAGGTTCCGATCTGATTCTGGGCTTCCCCGAGTAGGTTCAGCAAAGACTCCTGAGTGCTCGTCAATGCGGCCACTTTATTTTGAAGATCCGTCACCTGAGTCTGTAGATCGGCCAGACCGCCTCCAGAATTGTTGTGCTGTTCCCGCTTGTGTTCCTTGATCTTATTTCGCAGAGCTTCAATTTTGGCCTTCAAGCGCTGATTAATCAGTCGATACCGCTCGCTGTCACGATCACCGTGCCGGTCTCCTGCGAAGACCGTGAGCGGCGTTCCTATGCCCATTATGCAGACAAGCAGAAGACTGACAAATATGTTTTTACCTAAGATATTTCCAGAGCACCCCTTGATGCAAGAAAAGCATCGCCCATCATGTGAGGTGTTCATATTTTTCTCCTCCTTCCAGTGCCAGGTGGCCCGCGCCGACTTTTTTCCGTTCTTGAAACAACTCGGCACAGATCCACTCGTGCTTCTGCCAAACCCTAGGTCGCAAGCGGTATGCCGTGTGGCCTGGCTTGTCCCCTTTGTCCAGGCTCTCTCAGCACTTAGGAAGTCCCCATAGCCTGGCCCGGGGTAAAACGTTTCCGCCTTTGGTACCAAAATTCGATATCCGACCGACACGAATTGAACGGGACGCAAAATGTCTCCTCGCCGGTACATCCATGCACAATGCAGAACAAGACGCCTTTGAAAACCGTTGCAATCGATTCTCGAGGAGTTCACGCGCGAGTGGATTCAACATGATCTCCAAGAAGCCTAGTCTCTTGTGCTGATCAGATGAGCTGGGTGGAGCGGTGAAGTCGGGCCAGATCTTCCGGTGCAGAGCCGATGACTTATTTCAGGTGAACTTTCACAGCGGAGCAGCCGGGGAGCCGGTTGGATTGGGCACCGAGGGGTCGCCAGAAATATCGGCAACGAGGAAAAGACCCGCGAGCCGTGCGGGCAGCGTTTCGACGGCGGGCAGCCGTGTCAAAACATCACAGGGGAGCGATGAGAGGTTCTTGGTTCTGTGCCCTTACTCCTTGCGAGCAAGAATTGCAGAAGCCGTTCGGCGCTTCTCCGCCGTCGATGCTGCGAAAACCCTCATGCTGCAGATGCGCGCCATCGCCCAATTTTCCACACATCATTCCCACGCCGGAACGATGTAAATGGCGGATTGAAGAAAGTCCCCGCTATACCTGTCGGTAATCAGTTCGACTCGCCCGGACTCTTATCCTGACGCGCCTCAACGAACCCGCTCGATAACGCGATTCAGCCGATCCTGGTGTTCACGACGCAGGCTGAGAAATTGGACGCCGAACTGTGTCCCCCGCGCCCAACGGA
This sequence comes from Nitrospirota bacterium, assembly GCA_040755395.1. Taxonomy (NCBI): domain Bacteria; kingdom Pseudomonadati; phylum Nitrospirota; species Nitrospirota bacterium. The sequence goes on along the minus strand of JBFMAX010000004.1, from coordinate 52,309 downwards.
CCGCCGCCAGATCCACGAGGATCGGTGGCTCTTTTAACGAGACCTCAAGGCGCAGCTCCAGATAGGTCGTCACGGGCACAGGTTCAGAACTTTCAATGCGGCAGCCTACCGGGGATAAGTCCACGATCGCTCCCTCCCCCGTTCCCACGCGCACCGATGTGAAACTTGCTCGAAACTGAACTGGAATTCGGGTGTGCAAGCGGACATCCTCCATGCTTGGCTGCTCCATAGGCCAACTCGTAGCACATAGTTCAGTGACGAAATAGAGTCCAACGGCCCTACGCGAATGGGGGGCCGCCGCGTAGAGCAGATGCGGGCAACACGGCAGATTGAATGGAAGAATCGCGCAGATAACCGAAAACAGGGCAGGCCGCCCTAGTGGTGGAGTTCGTACTGGACCGCGTTCAGCAACTCCTGGATACTGAATGGCTTCCGGAACGTCCTCCGGGCACCCAAGAGCTTCGCCACATCCAAGCAATTCTGTTCCCCGTGGGCACCTGACATGGCGATCACTTTGGTATCCAGGAATTCGCGGGTCAGCTCCAGGATGGTCTGAAGCCCATTCTGTTCTGGCATGTACAGATCGGTGATGACCAAGTCTGTCGGGCGGCGACGGTACAGATCCACGCCCATTCGGCCGTTCGCGGCTTCGATCACCTCGTGTCCCACACTTTCAAGAGCGGTGCGGAGGAGGGCGCGGATTCCCGGCTCGTCGTCAATGAGAAGGATGGATGCCATCAACGCACCTCTCTACTCCGATGGACGAATTATCGCTCCAAATGTAGATGGAGTCCGGCGTGTTCGCTATTCCTCAGAGGATGTACCGCGAAGGAGGGGGCAAACCGGTTTTAGATGGAAGTGAATGGCAGATCGTCGCACGACGTAACTGTCGAGGAAGTGATCGCATTCCTGAGCCTGATTTCGCACCGGATTCCTTCAAGGGCAAACTAGACAACCAGCCGGGAGAGTTGAAAGCGAAGTTGGGGTGAGTGACGGGTTTCGAACCCGCAACCTCCTGGGCCACAGCCAGGCGCTCTAACCGTTGAGCTACACCCACCACTCAGGTCGGCATGAAAAGACGTGGCGAAGGAATCTTAGCAAAGTGGAAAGAACAGCCGCAACCGCCTGCATGAAGCGCCGCTCGCGGCGGGTCGTTCGTCAAACGGAGAGGACAACTCCTGGATACTCGCGCGCAACGCTTCGCGCTTCACAAGAGATCCGGCGGGTTCGTGCCTCGGGCATCAAAGGCGGCCTGCATTTCCGCTAGGATCGCCGCTGCTGCCGAGGCTGGGTCGGCGGCGTCCCGGATCGGCCGGCCGACGACCAGGTAGTCTGCGCCGGCCGAGATGGCCTGAGCAGGCGTGGTCACGCGGGCGTGGTCGTCCGTCCTTTTCCCGGCCGGCCGGACGCCGGGCGTGACAATCAACAAGCGCGACCCGACCTTGCGCCGAATCGCTGCCGGCTCCTCGCCCGAGGCGATCACGCCGTCGCATCCGACCTCAGCTGCAAGCGCGGCTCGCGCCGTTACAAGGTCCTCGATGGTCCATTGGATCCCTATTTCACGCAGGTCGTTCCCATCGAAGTTGGTCAGGACCGTAACCGCCAGCACCCGTAAGCGAGACTGCCCGCGCCCCTGGACCGCCGCCGTGAGGGCTTTCCGGTTCGCGTGGACCGTGAGAAAGTCGACACCCATCTCCGCAACCCTCGCCGTGGCCCGGCGCACGGTTTCTTCGATGTCCAGAAACTTGAGATCGAGAAACACGCGCTTCCCCCGCGTGATCAAACGCTGAACCATCTCGGGGCCGGCGGCCGTATAGAGCTCCAAGCCCACCTTGATGAACGTCACCGAGTCTCCCACACGGGACAGGAGCCGTTCGGCCTCATCTGAGGTCGGGACATCCAGCGCGAAGATCAACCGATCACGGGCGTCAATGTACGCCGTCGTGGGCTTCATCGCAGTGTGCCGCCTCCCATCTCTCGGTCCTTCCGCGATCTCCTTGACCGTCTCATGAGTCTTGTGTTACAAACTCGGCCTTCTCGGAATAGGAGTATCGTTATGGCTGTGGTTCACAAGTCCACGATCCGCCGTGCGCGCCAATCGGAACGGCGCCGCCAGCGCAACCGGGCGACGCTGAGCGCGGTCAAGAGTCTCGTTAAGAAAGTGCTGGTCGCGGTGGACGAAAAGAAGGTCGACGAGGCGAGAGCATCGTTGCGGGAAGCCGCCTCGGCGTTGAGCAAAGCGGTGACCAAAGGCGTCCTCAAGCGCAACACCGCCTCCCGCCGCATTGCCCGGCTCGCCGCCAGGGTCAACTTGCTCACGGCTTCCCAGTCCGCGTGACCGTCTCCGTCGGCCGAACCGCTTTCTTCCCCGAACCCTGACGAGGGAAAATTTCCTGGTCCGGCTGGGATCCGGCGACGGATGATGCACCGGTCATCTCGCATAATCCGAGCAACAGGGCTTCCAGGACCCGTCGGCCCGACCCGGCGCTCCCGCCTTTCAACCGCGAATCCGCTTCCAGAAATAGTTGGAACGCCGTCCGGAGATGCGCGTCGGAAAACTGTGCCAGAAATGGACGGACCCTGCGATGATCCATCCGCAACATTCGCGCCGCCTCGAACTCTTGGCCGTTCTGACGGAGCGTCTCTTTCACTCTCCAAAGACGGCGGTACTGCCAGATCAGCGCGCCCAGGATGCGCAAGGGCGCTTCTCCTGCCTCCAAATTCCTGGCCAGAATGGCCAAGGCGCGCCGGCGGTCTTGCGCACCGATAGCGGCCGCCAGATCGAAGACCGACGCTCCCGGCTCGGTCCCTCGCAGCATCTCGACTTCACGAGGGCCGGCCAGAGCACCGGGAGGCACATAAGCCGCGAGCTTTTCAAGTTCCTGCCGCACAGCGTAGAGCGCCTCTCCGGCCGTGTCCTTGAGCAGGGTGACAGCCTCCTCTTGCAGTCGAAGACCAATGCGCCGGGCTTCCTCCCGAATCCAGGCGGCTAGCTGCGCGTCTCTCAACGGCGCGCAGTCGATCGTCACCGCGCAACGGTTCAGGGCTTGACTGAGCTTCAACCGTCCGTCCAGCTTGGCTGCAACGAAGACAAGCGTCGTAGACTCGGAGGGGGTCTCCAGATACGGCAACAACACGTCTGCGTCCCGGGCCGAAATCTTGTCGGCCGCCTTGTAGACGACCAACCGCCGTGGCGCGAAGGCGGGAACTTCCGCGGCGCAGGCCACGACGTCCGCCGCGGCCGCCTCGCCTCCGTAAAAGAGGTCGTAATTGAACCCGGCGATCTCTTGATCTCCCAGCACGGCGGCCGTGATCTGGGCCAGAGCCTGATCCCGCAGATAATCTTCTTCACCTGTGACCACATACACAGGAGCCGGACCGTTCTTCTTCAACGCGGCAGCGAGGTCCTGGTATCTCACGCAACGTGCTCGATGCGAGGAGTGGGATCAGCGCGACTTCGCCGGGCTTTCATCGGAGACGGGGGCCGCCGACCCGTCAACGGCCGTGACGTTCGATTCCAGGTGCAACAGGAATCGCGACGCCAGATCTTCCGCGATCAGCCGCCCCGCCTGTTCCAATGCCCGGTTTTGCAACACGCGATTGAACTGGAGATCCGGCGTCACAAAGAACTCGGAAGACGCCTTGGCCGTCTGAGTCCACACCGTCTTTTTGGTGCGAACCTCTTCGATTTTGACGGCCACGATCACTTCCGCGCGGCTTTCCAGCGTCGTCGTCTGACTGAAGCTCAGCGTCGGCAAACTCACGCCGATGATCTGCCCCGTCAACACCAGATCGGCCGATTCGGAATCCGAGACGACCCGCGCGCCGCTTCCGACCGAAAACTCGTGCCGGACATAGTCCGTCAACTTGATTTCCAGGTTCGGCTCGAAACTTTTGTTTTCGAGCATACGGACCGCCAGGCGCGGCGCGTCCTTCGTCGGTTCGACGCCGGCCGATCCGCCGATGGTCGGCCCGGCCCCCTCGACGCGAAATTGATAGCCGCACGCGGCAAACACCGCCGCCGCGAGAAATGCGAGAAACGCCCAAAAAGCGGGAGCCGCAACATAGCCTCTGGTCGCCAGAGTTTTCGGTGCCCCCGGCTTTCCGCGCCTTTCCGACGTGTCTCGCCTGTCTCGCACAATTTCCTCACACCACAAAGTTGATGAGCTTCTTTTCAACGTAAATCACGTTGCGCGGTTCTTTGCCTTGCAACCACTCCCGCACCTTCGCATCCTGCCGGGCCACCGCGATCACCTGTTCGCGGGCGGCATCCGCGGTCACCTCGATTTTGCTTCGCAACTTCCCGTTGATCTGGACGGGGATCGTCATCCGCTCGCTGACAATCAGCGCGGGATCATGCGAAGGCCATGGGTGCCGGGCGAGACTGGGTTGATGCCCCAATCGTTCCCACAACTCCTCGCACAGATGGGGAGCGAAAGGAGACAAGAGCAGGATGAACGGTTCCAGCAAGGATCGCGGTCGCTCGTTGAGCTTCGTCATCTCGTTGGTAAACACCATCATCTGCGCAATTGCGGTGTTAAAGCGCAGCTCCTCGATGTCCTCCGTGACTTTCTTGATCGTCTGGTGCAGCAATCGCTTCTGGTCGAGCGTCGGCTCGGACTCGACGACGGCGCGGCTCAATCCGCCGTCCTCGCCCACGACGAGCCGCCAGACCCGGTCTAGGAAACGGGTGATGCCTTCGACGCCCCTGGTGCTCCAAGGCTTCATCGCTTCGAGCGGGCCCATGAACATCTCATACAGCCGCACGGCGTCCGCGCCGAACTTGTCGATCATTTCGTCCGGGTTCACCACGTTGCCGCGCGACTTGGACATCTTCTGATTGTCCTCGCCCAACACGGTGCCCTGGTGAACCAGCTTCATGAACGGCTCGGGGGTGCTCACGACGCCGATGTCGTACAGGACCTTGTGCCAGAAACGCGCATAGAGGAGATGCAACACGGCGTGCTCGCTGCCCCCGATATAGAGATCCACCGGCATCCAGTACCGTTCCTTGGCCGGATCGACCAACTGGCGGTCATTCTTCGGATCGATGAACCGCAGATAGTACCAACACGAACCGGCCCATTGGGGCATAGTATTGGTCTCTCGGCGCGCCGGCTTGCCGGTGACCGGATCGGTGGTGGCAACCCAGTCCGTCAGATTGGCGAGCGGGCTCTCTCCGGTTCCCGATGGCTTGAAGTTGCTGGTCTCGGGCAAGGTCAACGGAAGTTGCTCTTCGGGCAGAGGTCGCGGTTCGCCATCCACCCAGATGATCGGGAACGGCTCACCCCAGTACCGTTGCCGCGCAAAGAGCCAGTCGCGCAGCTTGTAATTGACGGCCTTGCGCCCCTTCCCTTTGGCTTCCAGCCAAGCCGTGATTTTGGGAATCGCGTCGGCAGGCGTGATGCCGTCGATCGAGAACGACCCGTCCGGCGTCGTGGAATTCACGACCGTGCCCTGATCGATGCTGACGAAGGCTTCCCTCTCTATGTCGCCGCCGGAGATGACCTCGCGGATCGGCAGCTTGTGTGCGTGCGCGAACTCCCAGTCGCGCTGGTCATGCGCGGGAACCGCCATAATCGCGCCGGTCCCGTAACTCATCAGCACATAGTCGGCGATCCAGATGGGCAGCTGCTCCCCGTTCACCGGATTGACGGCATAGCCGCCGGTGAAAACGCCGGTCTTTTCCTTTTCCAGATCCTGACGTTGCAAGTCGCTCTTGCGCGCCGCCGCCTCGCGATAGGCATCCACTTCGATCCGCCGGTCCGGCGTCGTCACTACCTCGACCAGCGGATGTTCCGGCGCCAGCACCACGTAGGTCGCGCCGAAGAGGGTATCGGGTCTGGTCGTGAAAATCCGGATGCTTCCGTGCACCCCGGCCAATGGAAATTCCACTTCGGCCCCCACCGAGCGGCCGATCCAGTTTTTTTGCATCTCCAGCGTGCTTGCGGGCCAATCGACCAGCTTGAGATCGTCCAGCAGCCGGTCCGCATAGGCGGTGATCTTGAGCACCCACTGGCGCATCGGCTTGCGGATGACCTCGAACCCCCCGACCTCGCTGCGGCCGTCCACGATCTCCTCGTTGGCGAGCACAGTCCCCAATGCCGGACACCAGTTCACCGGCACCTCCGCCACGTAAGCCAGCCCGCGCTCAAAGAGTTTCAAGAAGATCCATTGGGTCCAGCGGTAGTACGAAGGATCGGTGGTGCTGATCTCGCGGTCCCAGTCATAGGACAGCCCGACCCGCCGCATCTGCCGTTTAAAAGTGGCGATGTTTTGCGCCGTCGTGATCGCCGGATGGATACCCGTCCTCACCGCGTACTGTTCGGCCGGCAAACCGAACGCGTCCCAGCCCATCGGGTGCAGCACGTTGAAGCCCCGCATGCGTTTGTAACGCGAGACGATGTCGGTCGCGGTATAGCCCTCGAGATGGCCGACGTGCAGGCCGGACCCTGAAGGGTACGGGAACATGTCCAGGCAGTAAAACTTGGGACGTACCGGATCCTCCGTGGCCTTGAAGATCCGATGCTCCTCCCAATAGGCCTGCCACTTGGCCTCGATGGCGTGGTGTTCGTAGGTTTTGCCCATGACGGATCGGCAAGTCTCCGAGTCAGCACACGCTAGAGCGGACACCTGGAAAGTGAGGACTTTCCGGCTTCACGACTTCCCGGCCGAGGCTCCGAGGGAATCTAACATAGACCGCCGGGGGTCACAAGAATCAACCCCGGCAGCCGGGGCCGCCGTGACGGTTCACCTGCCCCATAGTTTGATGTGGCAAGCGCCGGCGTTCGTGCTACAGTGTCGCGGAACGCATCTCATCGACCGGAGGAGACCTGTGGGCGTGTATGCACGACGAATTTTCCCGCACCTCATGGACTGGATGCTCAGCGGAGAGCGGTTCCAGCAGGAGCGGCAACGCACGCTGAGCCAGGCTCACGGGGAGGTCCTGGAACTCGGCTTCGGGACAGGTCTGAACGTGCCGCACTACCCGTCCAAGCTCTCATGGTTGCGCGCGGTGGACCCGGTCAACATGCTGCCTCAGAGAGTCAAGCAACGCGCGTCGCAGGCGTCCTTCCCGATTCAGATCCAGTACGTCAGCGCCGAAGCCCTGCCGTTTGAAGATGCGCGTTTCGATTGCGCCGTCAGCACCTTCACGCTGTGCAGCGTCCGCGACCCCAAGCCCGTGCTGAGCGAAGTCCGCCGCGTCCTGAAGCCGGGGGGCCTCTTCTTGTTCCTGGAGCACGGACGCAGCGACGACGCCAAAATCGCCAGATGGCAGGATCTCCTCACGCCGGTGCAGCGCCTCATCGCCTGCGGCTGTCACCTCAATCGCAGGATCGACGACCTCATCGCACAAGCCGGCTTTCGCATCACACAATTGGACCGCTACCGGATACCCGAGCTTCCTCAGATCGCCGCCGAGATGTACCGGGGCGTGGCGACCCGTTGATCGGGCGGAAACCCGGCGCCGACAAGCCGCCTATCGAAGGTCGGGCCGACGCATCAAAGCGTGAAAACTTTCGATGGCGGGAAACCGCGTCGATGGTTCGGGCGGGAGACGGGAGCTGGACTTGGCGCGATGAACGAGATACCCGATGCCGAACCGTCCGGCCGCGGCTAAGCAGGCCTGATCGTCGTCGATGTACAGCGCCCGTGCGGGATCGAAACCGAGCAGCCGTTGGCAACTCGGCCAATACTCGGACCGCATTTTCAGATACCCCACTTCAAAGGCCGTCACGATGCGGTCGACGTACGTGTTCACGCCGGTTTTCGCGATCTTGATCTCCACGCCCGATCGATGGGCGTTCGTCAGAATCGTGACCCGTTTCCCCAGCGTTCGAAGATGTCGCAGAAAGTCTTGCGCGTCGGGAAGAAAATCGATCATCGCATCGAGCTCTTTCGTCAACGCGACCACGTCGACGCCGATTCGTCCCGTCCAGTAATTCAGATCCGTCCAGTCCAGCTCTCCCTCCACGGCGTGATACATCGCCATCAGACGCTCGCGCGCCTGGTCGAACGCCAGGCCGTGCAGGGCCGCGTAGCGACGCGGCAATTCCTCTTCAAAGAAGAAATTGTCGAAATGACGGTCCAGCAGCGTCCCGTCCATGTCGAGCAGGACATCGTCGACCAGATCCCAGGAAAAACCGTCAATCGTCATCGGTCACTCGTCAATCGTGGCAGGAGCGTAATTATAACGCACCGCGGGAATCCATGGCGGGCTTTCCATGGCGGGCTTTCTTGTCTTCGAGGCACTCGTGTGTTACGGTCTTCCCGCCCCGGATCTTTCACCATGACGAATGACGAGTGACCGATGACACCCTCGGTTCCGCTGGTCGCCATCATCGGCCGCCCCAACGTCGGCAAATCGACCCTGTTCAACCGTGTTCTCGGCGCCAGAACGGCGATCGTGGACGACGTGCCCGGCGTCACCCGGGACCGGAATTACGCCGACACCACGTATCGAGGCCGGCGCTTCCGTCTCGTGGACACCGGAGGATTGGACCCGTCGGCCTCCGAAGGCATGCTGGCCCTCATCCGCCGGCAGTCGCAGATCGCGATCGCGGAAGCGGACATCCTGATCCTGGTAATGGACGGCCGTGCGGGCCTGACCCCGCCGGACGAGGAAGTCGTCCGCCTCCTGCGAGGCACGCGCAAGCCGGTCTTCTTTGCGATCAACAAGCTCGACACGCCGAAGTCCGACCCGTTGATCGCCGACTTCTATCGGTTGGGACAGGACCGACTCTATCCCCTTTCAGCCGAGCATGGGCTTGGGGTGGCCGAGCTGCTGGACGCGATCTTTCCCCTCTTGCCGGAATCCGCGGACCAGGATGATGCCCGGGAGATGCCACGTGTGGCCATCATCGGGCGACCTAATGTCGGCAAGTCCACCTTGGTGAATACGCTGCTGGGACAGGAGCGAGTCGTCGTCAGCGAGGCGCCGGGCACCACGCGCGACCCGATCGATTCAATCGTGACCTATCAAAACCGTCACTATCTGCTCACCGATACGGCCGGTATCAGGCGGCGGGGGCGAGTCGATCGGGGGATCGAAGGATACAGCGTCGCCCGGTCGTTGCGCGCGATCGGACGGTCCGATCTCGCCATCCTGCTGCTCGATGCGGTCGAGGGCGTCACGGAGCAGGACACCAAGATCGCCGGCCTGGTGTTGCGGCAAGGACGCGCCTGTGTCCTGCTGGTCAACAAGTGGGACCTCCGTGAAGGCGACGCGCGGGCTCGAGCGGAGTACGAAGCCGATCTGCGCCGGCGGTTTCCGTTCCTGTCTTGGGCGCCGGTGCTCTTCGCTTCGGCCCTGAAACCGGACTCCTTGCGCGAGATTTTTCCGTTGATCGACCGAGTGGCGGCGGCCTTTACCTCAAGGGTCCCGACCGGACCGCTCAATAAATTCCTGCAGGAGATCGTCGAAGAAAATCCCCTGCCGGTTCGAAAGGGCACGCCCTCCCGGACGACGAAATCTGTTTATATGACGCAGGTGGCCACCAGACCCCCGGCGTTCGCGTTGTTCGTGGGCCAACCGGAAAACGTGACGCCTTCGTATCTCCGATTCCTGGAGAACCGCCTCAGAGCGGAATATCAATTCTCCGGCTCACCCATCCGCATCCTGGTGCGGAGAAAATGAACAGACAGACGGCGACAGGCTTTCGCCGACTGTGACACTCCGCCTCGGGTCGTGAGCACAAACAGATACGCCACCGGATCAAGAAAGATACGGTTTTTGTCCCTATCCCATGTCTCCGCAAGAGCTGAGGATGGCTCAAAAGCCGGTATTTCCCCAGCTTCTTCTGTTCGTTCCTATCGGGCCCGGAACTTGCTCGCTTAAAAGACCACGGAGCGCCGAGCGGTTGCGGTCAGCCTGCGAGAATCTGCTCAATCGTCTTGCCATCCGACAGACCATCGGAGGTACGAGTGAATTTTGGAGAAAATGTCCTATGAACATCGAATTTTCAGCTTCCCGTCGTTCCTCCCATTCGGCCGGTTCGGCCATCGGCCCCGGCGTCATTGTCTTCTCCCCGTCCATGCGGTTGTTGCACATGAATGAACAGGCGCTGGTCCTTTCGCGAACGCTCAACAGCGTGCAGGAGCAGACTCCGGAATGCGGAGACGGCGATCGAGTGCTTCCGGAGGCGCTCAGAGACCTGTGTGACGAGATTGTGGAGTCGCTGAACCGGCGCATGGAAGCGGAAGACTGGACCCAATTCGAAATCAAGCGGATCGCCGGTACCCCCGAACAGCCGATCCTGTTGCGCGGGTTCGGATTGCCCGATCGGCAGGAACGCCAACGATCGCGGGTCGTCATTACACTGCAGGCGATGCTGATTTCCTCTTCACCGCCGCTAGGCTCTTTCTGTTCATAGCCCTGGTCCGCGTGGCTCGCGCCCCGTTCGATCCTGCGGAGCCGCCGCCTGCTGCCATCCCAGCCTTCACCGACTCTCCCACTCGAGCGCGGCTTTCTGCTTGACTGTCTCACAGCCTCATGTTATTCGCACAACAGTTGTTCTCGGCGGGGAGCGGGACCCGATCTCTCTCGTCATCCACGTTCGGTGTCTCACGCATCCGAACCATCACCCTGAATCCGACGTTGCAGGAGAGCATCATGGGGGCTGGCCAACGATATTTGTTTCCGCCCGTCGTCGCTATGGTTCTGGCGCTCTGCCTCTCTCCAATCGCCGCCGAACAGCCCGCCGGTAGCCCGGCCGACACGGCCCGCCCCGCGGCCAATCTTGCTGAGCCGGCCTCGCCGACGGAAGAGGAAGTCTGGCCGTCGATCAAGTTGAGCGGCTCCGTGTGGCGAATGAAATCAGGAATTGTCTTCCTGAAGACGCCGGTCGGTCTTCTGACGCTCAGCTCGAAAACCGGTCTGCGGGATGTCAAGGGCAGTCACACCGTAACGCTCTGGATCAACGGGACGAGCGCCGTGGTCGACATCAGAAAGAAAAGCGACGCCTCGCTGGTGCACCGCTATGTCTCCGGCGACCTCCGTTACACCGCGCCGGACAAGAAAGCGGTGTCGTTGTGGACTCCCGAAGGGGAGAAAACTTTCTCGGTCGAGGCCTACGGGGCAAAGTTGAGCGGGAAGGCGGAGAACCGGCCGATCACCGTCGAGGTGGATGAAGCGGGAACGATCACGGGGTTCCATGACTTGCAATATGATCTGCAGATCAGCCATCCGCCGCAGCATTCATCCGACCTGCATATGAAACTGACCGGGACCGTCGCCAAGCTCAAATCGGGGTTCGTCTTTCTGAAGACTCCCATCGGTGTCGTCACCATCAGCGCCAAAACGGGCGTTCGCAACGCGAAAGTCGGTCACGCGCTGACGCTTTGGGCGCACGATACCAGCGTGGTCATCGACCTGCAGCAGAACGGCGCCGCCACGCCGAGCACCCGCTTTCTGACGGGCCGGTTGACGTATGCCTCGCCGGATCGCAAGGCCGTGACCCTGTGGGCGCCGGAAGGGGAACAAACCTTCCCGGCCGAGCGAGGGAAGGCCGTCCTCGCCACGATCAAGGAAGGCACCCCGATCACGGTCGAGATCAATGATCGGGGCATGGTGATCGACATCCGCAAGGCCGGATAAATTGCCCGTTCCTTCCGACCCGGTCGCCGCTTTCCTCTCTAACGGATCCACTTGCTCTGGGTCGGGGGTCTCTTCCTTTCCTCCTCTCTCGCGCCTGCCCGTCGCCTCGCACCCCTCGCCCGGCGCTGGCTTGACAGGCCTACGGAACCCCCGTAGACTCCGCCCAACGTATGAAGATTCGCTCCCAGGGCCGCCATCCGGGGACCCGCCCATCGCCTGGACCTAATGAGCCCGCAGCCTTCGATCAGCTCTACCGAGATCATGTCGATCTCATCTATCGTTTTGCCCAGCGGCTCTGCGGCGAAGCGGACGCGGCCAAAGACATCGTTCAGGACACGTTCCTCAACGCCTATCGTGGATTCAAGAAATTCCGAGGAGATGCGCAGGTTTCCACCTGGCTCTACACCATCGCCTCTCGGGCATGCCTTCGGATGCGGCGGAAGCGGAAAGGAGAGCCGGAGCGGGAACTTTCCCTGGAAGAATTCATCCCCACGTCCGAAGGCGAATTCAAGCTGCAGATCCCGATGGACGGCCTCACGCCCGAGGAAGCGCTGCAAAACAAGGAATTGCGGCGGGCTCTCGATCAGGCCATCGAGAAACTGCCGCCCAAGTATCGGATGGTGCTGGTCTTGCGGGATATGGAAGGACTGAGCGCCAAGGAGGTCGGCACCATCATGGGACTGAACGAACGGGCGGTGAAATCGCGTCTCCACCGGGCCCGGTTGTTTGTGCGACGAGAGTTGAGCGCGCGCGGCATCGCCCGACAGGGCGGGACCGGCACCGAAGAAAGGATGGTCCCATGACAAGGCGGTCCCGGACGGCGCCGGCGGGAAAGAACCAGTCCCATCAACGCCACGGTCATGGGAAAGCTCATTGTCTCAAAATCCTGAAACAGTTGTCCGCGTACCTCGATGAAGAGCTGTCTCGCGAAGTGTGTGAAGAAATCCGCAAACACTTGGGCGCCTGTCCCAACTGCGAAGAATTTATCGAATCCCTTAAACAAACCATCACCCTCTGCCGACACCACCCCGTCCGGCCGTTGTCCCCGACCGCCAAAGCCCGGCTTCGCCGTCAAATCCTCGAGGTAGCCGCTTCCCTCTGATCAAGAACTCGGGACGCCGTCGTGCCGCGGCTGTTGCCGGAGACAGACCCGCCCGCCCACAGGAGCGGGTGGCGTCGCCGAGCGGCTCCGCAGTATGATAGATGCAAGCGGCGATGCCGATGGGCAACCCAACCCGAACGGAACTCATGGAGCAACCCGGTTTGCGGATCGGGATAGTTCTCTGCCTCACCATCATCGGCCTCCTCTGGCCCGCTCCACCCGGACGGGCCGGCGCCGACAGCGGGCAGGAGCAGCCGGTCACGGTCGAGATTCGCTCCAGACAATTTCTGCCGGATCGCGTCGTGCTGCAGTCCGGGCGAAAGACCGCGCTTGTCTTTCTCAACCAGGATTCGGAGTTGCACGCCTTTGTCCCGGTGGGGCTTTTCGCGGGCGTCAACGTCAATATCGCCGGCAACGGGGCGCCGGAATTTGATGCGCATGGATTCAAGCGCGTGATTATCCCCCCCGACGGCCGCGCCGAGATTCGGTTCGTTCCCGACCGGCCCGGCGAGTACGCGTTCTTCTGCGATATGCCCGGTCATGAGATGCGGGCGACGATTGTCGTCCAGTGAGGCATGAGGGCGCGAAGTCGTTCGTCGCAGCGACATCCCTTTCCCGGTTCCTGTCGCAGCCGGGCCGCCGGTGGCTTGGTGCGCTGGGTCGTGATGATCGGTCCGGTCGGGATCGCCGCCGCGGCGCTGGCCGGCAGCGTCCAACCCGGTCATCTGGAGCGCGGCAAGGCGATCTACGAGCAGCGCTGCGCCGGGTGTCATGGGCCGGAAGGCCGGGGCGACGGGGTGCAGGCGCCCTTCCTCTCGCCTAGGCCGGCCAGTCTGATTTCGGCAGCGACGTCGGCCAAGACGGATCAGGAACTGCTGCGCGTCATCGCGAACGGGAAACCCCGGACTGCGATGCCGGCGTGGAAGGATACCCTGAGCGAGGAGGAGCAGCGAGACGTGTTGAGGTACATCCGGTCGTTGATCCGCTTTAGCCAGCCCTTGCTGACCCCGCCTCCACCGGCCGGCAGTCAATAAAGCCCGTCCTCTCTCGTCCCTCTTTCCTCTCGCGCGAATGACATGCTAAGGTGTCATTTTTTCGGGATATTCTTTGGAACGGAGGATCGATCATATGTTCTGGCACACCTCGTTGCGAACCGCTCCTGTTCTTCTGTGCCTTGCCGTGAGTGCGTTCATCGCATGGGGGCTGACGGACGGCAGTCAAGCGTCTGCCGCGTCGGCCTCGAAGACCGGCAAGAAAGCCAAGCCGTCCGGTCGCCCCTCACCGCCGGTTGCCGCCGCTCAGCGGTATGCGGAAGCGTTGGCCAAGGGCGATCGCGTCACCGTCGGCCGGCTCGATTTCGCGTGCTCGTATACCATGGTGAAGGCGGCCGGAGGCAAGCTTAAGACATTCCCGGCGGAATCCGACCCCGTGTACGAAACATGTTGGAAACAGATCACGGACGCCCATACGCCCGCCATCGACACGAGCGATCAGGGTATGGACCTCTTATGGCCCAGCAAGGGCGACTTTGTCTTCTTCGGCGAGGAGTTGAATCGCTATCCGGCCTCGGCCTTTGTCATGGACAAGCTGGGACTGTCGCCGCCGGGAAGCGGACTGCGCGTGGAGCCCCAAGGAACTGCGCCGCTGCCCGCCGCTTCCTTTCGCGTGCTGCCGGACGGGCCGGTACTCGGGGCGCCGGCGACGTTGGTGAAGCTCACAGTCACCTATCAGGATCCCCTCACCTCGCCGGTGACGTACGCGCCGGGCACGTACAAGTGGGCGAACACGATCAAACGTCCGCGTCGGGCGCTCAAGTCGCTGGTGGTGCAGTGGGTCGTCATGTCGGGCTTGGGCAAGCACGGGTTCCCGAGCGATCTCGCAGTCCTCAATCTACCGGTGGCGACCCTGGGTGACGGAACCGAAGGGGTACAGGAGGCCATTCCGTTCGTCACGGAAACCAGCGGAGCGGTTCGCGACTCGCTGGTCTGGTGGGGACCGAAAGACGCGCCAGGGTTGCTGATCGCGGCCGTCGGGCGGGCCGCGTTGTTCCCGGACCTGCGCGACCGCGTCGCGATGCTGAACCGGGTGCTGATCATCGATCCCAACCAGCCGGAAGCCCTCACGGTGCTCACGCGCGACCTGTACGCAATGCTTCTGCGGGAAGGGGCGGCCGCGCATCAGGTCCCCGTGAGGGATGGCGCGCTGGCCGACCGCGTCAGCGAGCTCTATTGGAACACCTATGCCCAGACGACCAGAACGGACTTGTCGCTCGGGATGGAAATGGGCGGGTTCGACAAGCCGACGGCGGCCGACTATCTCTATCGCGTGATTCCCGCCATGGAGAAGCTCGCCCGGGTGCGGCCGGAAGTCACCGAGAATCGGCTGCGGCTGGGCATCGCCTACCGCTGGAACAATGATCAGCTCGCGGCCATTCAAACCCACGAGGCGCTGCTGAAAGATGTCCCGCCGGAGCGCGCGGCGCTGCGGGCGCGGGTGCTCATCGAGCTGGCCTGGTCGCGGATCGAAAAAGTCGCCTGGAACCGGTTCTACGACGATCCGGAAATCCAACAGGCGTACCGGGAAGCGGGCGAAGCCTTGAAGCTCGCCGATCAGCCGCTGGACAAATTCACCGCCGCCTATACGATGGCCTACAGTATGCTCTTCATGCCGAACCGCGACCATGACGCCATGCTCAACCATCTCACGGAAGCGCGGCGCTGGTACGAGCAGATCCCGGGCGCGTCGCAGGAAGTGTGGCACTACTGGCTCGGGCAGGAACTCCTGAAAGCGGTGCTCGACGCGGACCCCAAGTTCAAGCCGTTGCTGGCGGCGTCGTAACTCAAGCTCTCAGACGCCAGCGGTCAGCTTTCAGCACGGTGAAGTCATGGATTCTGGTTATGTGACAACCAGGGGTCGGATTGTCATCCCGGTCCGGCTTCGTCGGAAGCTCGGAATCAAACCGGGCACCAAGGTACGCTTCATCGAACAAGGTAGTGAAATTGTCCTTCAGCCGCTGACCAAGAAATACATCCGAAGCATGTGCGGCATGCTGAAGAGCGTCACCTCTATCACGGAAGAATTGCTGAACGAACGGAAGAAGGACAGAGAGCGAGGAGAGTCTCGGCGTGGTGAGGACGTGTAAAGGCAAGCCAAGGATACAAAACGACCCTCGTGCCTGCATCAGCACGTCGCCTCACATTCGCCCAATTACCTGTGAATCACCGCTCCGTACAGGTTTCCGTCTTGTTAAGACCCGCCCAGTTTATGGTGCGTTAACCTGAATCCAGCGCGATCCCCAGATTCAGTTCGGAATTCTCATTGTAGCCCCTGGTCTGAAATGAATTCGGGGCTTACAGTGGAAACCTCACCAAACGTGAGGTTTGGACTATGCCGCTCGTGGAGCTCATTTGGCGTCCGCCAGAGCGTTAGACCATAAAAAATCGCGTCAAGTGACGCCGAATTCACGTTAACACTTAACCAGCAGCGTGGCCTTTCGAGCAAGCGCAACTGCTTTTATCTGGCGCTGTACGTCGTCCTCAGGCCAATTCTCGATGTCGGCGTGGCGAGGGTGGGGATGGGGCCGTGGAACGATGAATAAATTTTCGTCCAGAATGATCTGGGCTTGGACGTCTGCCCGTCCCAGAACCGGCAACTTCCGTTCGAGCTGTTTGGTAACATACTCCTCGCCAATCATCCATATTTCTCCATCACTACAGTCTTGGGTTCTATAGACGGAGGTTCGTCGAACTGGACGAGTTGGTGGTCTAGGAGAGGAAGGCTTAAATGCCTGAGGAGAGATATTTTGAGTTCCGGTGTTAAACCACTTAGGGTTAGTCAGAAAGCGGGTAATGCGCTCTCTTGGGTCAATCTCTTGTGGTAAAGAATCTTGCATTCGGGAAATAGCAATCGAGTATTTCTAGCACGACCCTGGGCCAACCTTCGGAGAGCGGGGCTTTGCCATACTGAGCATGTTCATCCGACATCATCGCAGCCCAGATTAGTCTATCCGGCCCAGGCGTGACCGACACCATTCTATGCTGCGAATCGTGCCATTCAAACGAGATTTCACCTTCGGGAGATGGTACAAGGTCCGGCGATGCAATCGTGTCGGGAAGTGATTGAATAAGCTTCAACGTTCTGACAACTGCCTCATCTGAAATCGGAAGAGCATCATATCCATCCCAAGCCGCGGTTGAGCATTGTTTCCCGATTTCCATAGCCTCATCGTACAGTAGACGTTTCCATCCCAGCGAAATCGGCTCGTATGTGTGCTCGCGGACGCTCGAAAGCTTACGCCGAAGCTTGACCGATTCCTCACTTCGTCCAGGCTCAACCAGCCAGGTACGGCGTACACCAATAGCAAGAGCTCGGCTCATTGCAGAGGTCCGAAGAGATCCTTGGCCTTCTGATGAAGACTTTTCTCAAATACTTCGTTCTTTATATCACGAAATCGTTCAAGAATTCTCCACATTGCTTCAGTATGTGCAGGTAAAGCCTCCGCACGGATGACGTCAATGTCGAGCAGTAAGTGGACCGAGTCCGGCTGCATTTCTTGGGCTGGTGCTTGGGTCACAATTGCTATTGCGTTCAGTTCTGGTATATCAAGTGTAACCCGGCTCAGGAAATCCCTAAAATCCTGATACTTACAATCCTTGGGAGCGCTAGGTGGAGCAGTTAGATAATCGCTCAACTCAACTATTGGCGCAGGTATTACGATCTGATTAATGTAACGAACCGCGAGACGCTTAACCTCGACGATACCAACGCTGTTTGCATATAACTCCCAAGCACGCTTGGCTTCGTCACGGAGAGCCTCCCAGCCTGGCCATCTCTCTTTGGGGTCTGGCTTCAAGAAATTGCAGGTGAACCCATCCAACCGGTACTGGATAATTCTCTTTTTGTCGTCTGATTCGAAGTGGAAGCCAGTAATTCCGTAAGCCTTCTGTGCCGACAGCAAAGCATCTTCACGGAACTCAAACTTACCCTCCCATGTCTGCTGAGGCCTCTTGTGGGGATACTGTGCCCGAAGAGCCTCATGAAGTTTCTCTAAAGCAGGAAGTTTTTCTGCTGGGAGTCGGTTAACCCTAATATCAATCAACGCCTCACGGACTGGAGGCCTCTCATAGGAAGGTACAGCAAACATGAAGGTAATATAGTGATTGCCGCCGGTGAAGACAACAGGCTAAGGACCTTTGATCTGCGAAGAAGTACCCCTTGGCCGAGATTCTTGCCCCTGTCGCATAGGCGGCCTCGTTGGTCCTCCACTGTACGCATCACCACCCTTTGCATCATGAAGAGCAATAGGTTCCTCGGCACTGCTCTTCATATGTTCCTATGTTCGACGGTTCTATTTTGAGGGATGGCGCGGCTTGCGTCGCGAATTGCGCGGAGGCTCGGTTCCGCACTTGCCGAGCAGATGCGGTCGCTGTAAGCGACGGCGAGCACTGTTCGAATGTCCGTTCGAGCGAGGCTCAGGACTGAACAAGTTGCGCAGCCGAGTCAGATGTGAGGCTTACGTGCGGTCGAGCTGGAGCACCTGAGCAGCGCGGGGCGCACCATCCCTCATTTCTTCATCTTCGCCAGCTCGTCAAAATACGCCGCAAAGGCTTTCATGCCGCCGGCGGCTTGGCCCCAGTCGAAGAACTCGTTGGGCGCGTGGTAGCCGTGCTCGGGCAGGCTCAGGCCGAGGAAGAGGATGGGTACGTTCCACGCCCGCTGCATCGTCACCACCGCGCCGATCGACCCGCCCTCGCGGATGAAGGCCGGCTCTTTCCCGAACCCTGCCTTCAGCGCCCGCTTCACCGCGTCGACATAGGGCCCGTCGAACAGACCGCGGAACGGCTGCAGCATGCCTTCGCGCTCGACGACGACGCGGGGATTCTGCTTGGCGACGAATTGCCGCAGCAGCCGGAAGATCTTCTCCGGCGTCTGGTTCGGCACCAGCCGCATACTGACCTTCAGCTCTCCGTAGCCCGGAACGATCGTCTTCACGCCCGGTCCCTGATAGCCGCCGACCATGCCATGCACTTCGAACGTGGGCGAAGCCCAGATCCGCCGGAGCACATCGGCCCGCTCGGTCGTGCGCAGCGTCTGGAAGCCGTAGGCCCGCATGAAGCGCTGCACCTGAAAGCCCGACGCCAGGAAGCTTTTGATCTCGGCTTGGGTCGGCTTGACCACATCGTCGTAGAAGCCGGGAATCTTCACGCGGCCGGTCTTGGCATCGACGCAGGCGTGCACCAGATCGGCCAGTTCCGCGAGCGGGTTCCGCGCCGCGCCGCCCGTCAGGCCCGAGTGCGCGTCCTTGTCGCCCGTGCGCAACATCAGCCGCGCGCCCAGCAACCCGCGCAACCCGTACGGCACAGCGGGTCGCCCTTTCGCGATCCAGATCGTATCCGACACGACCACGGAATCCGGACGCGGGACCGCCTCGTGATCGCGCAGGGCGGCCGCAAAATTCGGGCTGCCGATTTCTTCCTCCAGTTCCCAGAGAAAACGGATGTTGATCGGCACGCCCCGCTCGACCGCGTACCGGGCGCCGAGGAGCGCGGTCAGCGCCGGGCCCTTGTCATCGGTGGCGCCGCGTCCATGGTAGCGGCCGTCCTCCTTGCGGAAGGCGAACGGCGCGTGGCGCCACTCCGGCTCCTGCGCCGGCTGCACGTCGAGATGGTTGTAAACCGTGACCGTCGGGTGCCTTGCGCCGGTTGTCCAGCCGCCGGACACGACCGGATAGCCGCCGGTTTCCACCACGCGCGCCTCGGCCCCGAGACTGGTCAGAAACTGCACGGCCAGGTCGGCCGTCCGCCGGATATCCGTCGCCCGCCGGGGGTCCATGCTGATCGACGGAAGTTGGACGATCTCGGCCAGCATCTCTTCAAATCGCGGCCGAGCCTCGTTAACGTACGCATCGATCAATTTCTTGCTCGTTGCCATCGCCGCTCCTCCTCCCGTCACACATCGCGCGGGAGCGGCATTATAGCCGGACGCGGCGGTGGGAGAAAGCCGGCAGAAGCATGGTAGAATCGCGGACGATGAGCGCGAACCCGGCACCGGCGCTGCCGCTGTTGACGTTCCTCCTGATGCTCAGCCCGCCCCTCGTGTGGGCCGACGAGCCGACGCCGGTTCAGGACATCCTCGCCAATCCCGACGCCTACCACTTGCGGCTCGTGACGGTCCACGGCACCGCGCGGGACATCCAGCCGCTCGACCCCTACACGCAGCCGAGCGGAGTCACCTGTTACAGCGCCTATCTCTTTCGCCTCGACGACGACACGGGGTCCCTGCCCGTCGCCGTCCTGGGCGTCTGCGGCGTGCCGGTGTTCCGAGACCCGGACGTCGAGGAAGGCGACCGCGTGACGGTCACGGCCACCATTCAGGCGCCGGGCCACGGCAGTTATTACCTGACGCTGGAGGGCCTGCGCATCTCCACGGCGGAACGTGGGCAGGTGCAAGCCGTCGCGACCAGGATCGAACGGTCGGCCGAGTAACGCGGTCGGCTTCGCCGTTTCCCGCCCATCGAGACTCCCCGGCTCTTGACCCCGTCCCCGAACATTCCGGTAGGATAGGCCCACGACGATGAAAGGAGGGAGATCCGATGCGAGCCGCACAGGAACTCAAGGAAGGCCAAGCCATTCTCCTCAACGGTGAACTCTATAAGGTCCTGTCCATCGAGCATCATTCGGGCACCGCGAAATTTTCCGGCATCGTGCGGGCGACGCTTCGACATCTCGAGACGGGAAAGGAGCGGGAGATCCGCTGGAACTTGGACGACCGGATCGACGACGTGCTGCTCGAGCGCGTGAAGATGCAGTTCCTCTACGCCGACGAGGATCTCGTGTTCTTCATGCATCCGCAGACCTATGAACAGGTCTCGCTGCCTCGGCCGGCGTTGCAGAAAGCGCTCCCGTTTCTCAAAGAAGGCGACACGATCCAGGTCGAATGCTACGACGGAAAACCGGTGGCGGTGGATCTCCCGAAGTCCATCCCGATGACCGTGACCTTCTGTGGCTCGGGCATTCGCGGTCAGGGCGAAAATACCATGAAGGACGCGACGCTGGAGAACGGCTTGACGATCCTGGTTCCCCAGTTCATTCACGCTGGCGACACCGTCCTGGTGGAGGTGGAAACCGGCAAATACCTGGATCGCGTGCGGAAGGAAACCAAGCGGGCGTCGTGAGGGCCGAGAACAACAGCCAAGCGTTCAGTCGCGGCTGGTGTGTTTAGGGAGACCGGCGGCGGACACGGGACCGTTTGCGTCGTCGGAGCTGAACCGCTTCTTCCATCAGCTTCAGCTGCCCGATCAAATGCTCCCGAACGTCCCGGTCGCCGACTCTGAGGATTTCGGCACAGCGCTCCAGGGAGGCTTGCTCTTCCGCATCGAGCTCTTCCCACACTTCGGCTAAACGCCGAACCGTCGCGTCAGGGATTCTGCCTGCCCCGTAACCCGCAGGCGACGTTTCCGCGGCAACATCCGCATGCCAGATCGGCCCCTTGCCGGTCCGCAGCCATTCCACATTTCTTCCCGTGAGATACGCGACTCGATACAACCACCCTTCAGGGATTTCGCCGCGATGGACGGCGGAGACGATGGACTGGGGACGAATCTCCAAGCTGACGGCAAGCTGCGCCTGCGTCTTCAGATTCAGAGCCTGAAGCAGCCGGTCAATAATTTCGCGAGGTTCTGACCCCATTCGATATCAGCTTATTTCATGTTGACATGGAATAAGGATTTACTTACATTCCCTCAGAGCGCAGAAGGCCGTCGCTTGCCATCGAGAAAGACCGACACGTCGAGGCTCACGCTCCGCGACCGGTTGGTGAACGGGTGTCTGAACACACCACGGGCCTGTCTCATTGGCGCGCCCGTGGCAGGGCGGGGCGTATCCGCTGTCTTGGAGGACCGATACGCTCCGCCTTTATTAAGGGCAGAAGTCTAGCGACATTTCACAGGGGATTCAATGTGGCAGTCTGGGCTGCGACCGGAGGCTGGGGAGGCTCAGCCCGCCTGAGCGAGTCGATGGAAAGGTCGAAGCATGGCAGGCCATGCCACGATTCTGCTTGTCGATGATGAACGGATGGTGCGGGATCTTGTCGGCGCCATTCTTCAGAGACACGGTTACGCCGTGCTGGAAGCTCACTGTGGAGCCGAGGCCCTGCGAATCTGCCGCGAACATGCGGGACCGATCCATCTCCTTCTCACCGATGTGCTGATGCCGGAGATGAACGGGCGAGCGCTGGCGGAGCAGATCAGGTCGTTCCGTCCGGATATCCGGATCCTCTACATGTCGGGCTATACCGGCAACGTCTTTCCCGCTCACCTCGCTGGCCAATCCGCCATTACCTATATCCAGAAACCCTTCACGCCCGCCGATCTGGCGCGCAAGGTACGCGAGGTCTTGGAGAAAAACGCCTGACAACGCTTTGGCGTGCACCGGTCCCGGGATCAGCGCCTGAACGCGGCTCCCCTGGCCTTACGACCCCTGCAATTCCTTCAGCCGCGCGCGGTGTTGCTCCGGGTTCACGCCGGATTCAACGAGGGCCTGGAGGACTTTGATCAACTCGGCCTTCACCCCGGCTTGATACGATCGACGGCCGAGCTCTCCGAACACCCGCAACGCTTCTTCGAACGCTCCGCGAGCCGACTCCAGATTGCTCGACCGCTGAACTCCTCGGTCCGCCAGCATCCGATACGCCGTCCCAAGATTGTTCTGCGCGCGACCATAGCTCAGCCAGGCTTCCTGTCGGTGGCGCAGGCGAATCGCGTCTTGGATCACCGCGATCGATCGCGTGAGGTTCTGTTCCGGCTCGATGCCGCGTTGCGCCATGACTTGATAGGTGATGCCCAGGTTATTGAGCGCACCCGCGTGGTTTCCCTCGTTCTCCAGCCGCTTCCACAGCTCGGCGGCGATCCGCAGGGCGTCCTCGGATTTTTTGAGATGCTCGGCCGGCTCCGGCTCGTCCTCGGCCAGCATGCGGTACGTCAACCCCAGACCGTTCATCGCCGTGGCCAGACCGGCGCTGTTTCCCTGCCGTTGATGGATCTCGGCCGCCTCCTGCAAGGCGCTGCCCGAATACTCCAGATTCGCGCGGGACTCGACACCCCACTCCGACAGCATCCGGTAGGTGATCCCCAAGTTGGTCAAGACGCCGGCATACATGGCGGAGCCCTGTCTGTCGTTCAACAGGACGAGCGCCTCCTGGAACAGGGTCATCGCCCGCTGCAGATTGTTGACGGGATCGATGCCGCGCTCCGCGTCCTTTTGAAGCATGATCGCCAGATTGTTCTTCGTCGCGGCGAGGACTTCGGTGCTGTCCTCCGCGCTCCCGTCGGCGGCTTGCCGCATCAGCCGGCCGCGGTCATGGTCCGCCGCCGCGTTCGCGGCGGCGAGAAGGCTCCACGCGCTCCAGAGGACGAACCAGAATATGGAATCCGACCGTGACATGACACCCATCAGGCTGAGTCCGAACGCGTGGCCGGCTTTTCAACGTTCTTCATGGATCGGAGCGAATGAGAGAATGTCCACTTGGATCTTCCCGACCAGGTCCACAAGCGGCAGGAGATCGGCCGGGCGCTCGCCGTCGATCAATTTAATGTGCGTCGCATCGACGCCGACCTGCCCGAACGTCGGATCGACCGGAAGCCAGACCCCGTCAACATAGCTTTCCGCCCAGGTGTGGTAGAGAAAGCCCTCCGGCTCGTCGGTGTACACCAGGCCGTTCGTGACCTTCGTGGGGATGCCGAGGCTGCGCGCCAGGGCTGCGTAGAGCAGCGTGATGCCTTGGCACTCGGCTTTCCGGCCTTTGAGGACTTCCAGCGCCGAGAACACATCCACCGGCTTCTGCGCGACATGCTCTCGGATCCATTCGACCAGGAGACGAACGTGCGCGAGCCGATCGAGGTGTTCACCGACAATGCCTCTCGCCGCGCTCCGGATTGTGTCATCGTGGCTTTGAATAGCCGCTGTCGGATTCATGTACGGTGTCAGGTCGGTCTCCTGCGACTCGGACGTCCGGACCGTCGCGCCGAGACGCGAAAGTTCAGCGGCGAGGATAAGGCACTGGATCCGACCGTGGTGCCGTTCATCCGGCCGCCCGCACTGCTGCAAAGCGTCGGCCGGCATGGTGAACGCGCCGGGAAGGCCATCCACCGTAACGGCCATCGATGTTACCGCCCGCGGACGAGGCAGCGTCGTCTTCGTGCGGACCCGGCTGTATTCCAATAAGACCTCCCGCTTGTTGAGGCTTGCGCGCGCCAGGTAGGCCTTTGCCCGCGCCTCTGATTCCAGCGTGGAGATCAAGACCCCGTGCCAAGCCATCTCCAGCACCGGCTCGCCCCGGTCGTTGAGCCACAGCATGGAGTCCTGACCCCCCGCCGAGGTGGCGACCCGAAAGGCGCGTCCTTCGTAGAGGTCGCTTTCTTGGTACGCTTCGATGGCTTGAGACACCCGGACGACTTGCCCGCGTTGCCCGTCATAGGCGAGATAGTCGTATCGCTTGCCGACCTCGAGCCCCTGCAGCGTCGGGTACAAGACCACGGCGCTGGTAGGATATACCGCCTCGGCGACCGGGATCGTCTCGTGACTGAGCCGCCCCGCGTTCTCCCGCTCGACGGTCAGCCGGCCGCGCTCGACGCGTCCCGTCAGTTTCATCTTTTGACCGTCGAGATCGTATTCATGAACAAACCGCACCAAGGTGAGATCGCCCGCCACCCAGTCCTGCGCCTTGAGCGTCACGGTCTTGCTGAAGCCCAGAAAGTGAAACGCCAAGAGCGCTTCTGAACGCAGTTCGTACCGATCGCCGCCGGGGCCGTCCGGGATCAGGGCCAAGTGTGTGAGCCCAATCTTCTCGCCGTTGAAGACGATGCCGGTCCAATAGGCCTGATAAGGCCACGCCGACAGCGCATAGTGAAAGGGTTGCTGCGAGGGCGGGGGCGCCTCGCGGAAGTAAGCGCTGGCGCACCCGGTCAGGAGCAGCAGCACAAGCAGGAGCTGCGACCTGTTCACGCCGTCGCGCGCCGAGGAAGTCCCGGTCATTCCGCACCCATGCTCCACGTTCACTGACAGCGCACCGCCTCCCGGACGATTATACGAGCTTTGCCTGCGGTCTCCTACAGCCATTTCTCCCCGCTCGAGTTCTGTGCTAGAAAGGCGCGGTGCCTGGGGCAAGGTGAGACTCCTTCCAAGCGACCGATGAAACAGATTCTCCCGGCTGCGACTTGAATCGGCTGGATCGGCACGGGCGTGGGCATGATGAGAACGGCCCTTTTCGGTTTCGCTATTCTGATTCTCACAGGCTGCGCCGGCAGCAAGGGATTGGATCGAGCCGCGCTACAGGAGACGCTTCGCCGGGGTGCCGACCAGCTCCTTGCCCAAGGCAATCCATCTCCGCCTCAGGTGTCTCGCCTCGTGGTGCCCTTTACGCTGGGGGTGTACTTCACACCCGCGAACTACCTCCACCGGCGGTTCGAGTGGACTGACGCCGACAAGGAAACGCTGGCGGCCTGGGGCAGGAGGCTCAAGCGCGAGGGCCTCCTGTCGGACATCCTGCTGCTTGCGGATTCATCGGTTCACGGCACGACGCTGAACGAGATCAGGCTCGCCGCAGCCCGCTACGGCGCGGACGCGGTCTTGATCGTGGACGGCGCGGCGGCCGTCGACCGATACAACAATGCGAAGGCTGCCTTCGCGTATTGGACGATTCTCGGCGCCTACCTGGCGTCCGGAACACACAGCGACGCGCTGGTGTTGCTCGAAGGGACGTTCTGGGAGATCCGTACCCAGTCACTCCGCTTCTCAATAGAAGTCGAAGGACTGGCCAAGACCGTCGGTCCCGCGGCGTTTGTGCGCGATCACGACACCATCGAGCGGGCGAAACACCAGGCGCTCGAAGCCTTCGGCAAGCGATTGGAGGATCATCTGAAATCTCACCTCGTCAAGCAGTAACGCCATCCATCTCACGGCGAATCGAAGATCACAATGGCCGAGAAGATCAGCACGTGCTGGGCTGCCGTGAGACCGATGACCCCGGGGCTGATCTCGTTGCCCTTGAAGAACCCGCCGCCGACGCCGGTCGATTCATCGAACCGGTGCTCCAGCCGGAGAATCGTGTTCGTCCGCTTGTAGGGCACCCTGTATCCCAACGTGGTCGTGACGGCTTTGACGAACTGCTCGAACCCCGTCAAGCGGCCGTTGCGGTCCCAATAGAATTCCGGTCGGACCGCGATGCTCCAGGGTCCGCTGAAATTCCATCGAATCGGCAGCATCGCACCGGTCCAGAAGGTCCGAGGATTGCCGGGCACGGCCAGGTTCTCGGTGCCGATCTGGTGCTCGAACGCGATGGTCACCTCGTCTCCTTTCCATTCTGCGATGGTGTCGAAGAACAGCCGCCAGAACTCGAGCGAGGTATCGGCCTGCTCCGGCCCGTAATAGACGGTCTCCTTAACCGTCAGGCGCGGAGTGGCTTTATAGGCCAGTTGTCCGCCGTAACTCGGCTGGTCGTTCGGGTGTGAGAGGTGAAAGTAGCCGTTGATCACGTACAACGTACCGGTCACTTGCTCATTGAAGGGATAGCTGACGTTGAGTCCGAACATCACATACGGCGAATAGTCTCCGATCCACGGCCTGGTGTAATTGATGTTGTCTTTGGCATAGAGCGAGTCATAGCCGATCAGGCTGTTGAAGAGCCCGCCCTGGATCGTCAGCCCGTTTCCCACCGGAGCCAGATATGACACGTTGGCCCGTCCAAAGTGGCGGAGCTGGTCCGAAGAGCCGACCTTCGGCTGGTTCGCATGAAACCCGAACACCCTCGCATCCTGGCCGCCATGCCCCATGAGTTCCATGCCCCAACGCGACTGCTCCGTGGCATCTTTGCGGATGTAGGCCCCTCCCATATTCAGGTCCAGTTCGTTGACGCGGGGTGTCGTGCCGCGGTTCCGGAACAGATGGTTGGCAGGAAAATCGAAGTCGAGTGAATAGCCAAGATCGACAAACCCGCCGTAGTGCCAGTCGGATGTCGGGGCCTTGCGCTCCGCGTTCGGCTTTTTCCGGATGCTGAGATCGACGATGTCTTCCCGGTGTTCCGGACGCGGACCCTGAGCGGGTGGATGTTCGGCGACGACGTGCCCCCCCGACATCCACCAGCAGAACAGCATCGCCGCGCTCGCTCCCGACCACCGCTTCGTCATCAGTTCTCTCCCTTTCTCTTCCCGTTTCGAACCGTACCCGATGCCGCATCAAAAGGAGGTGAAAAGAGGAAGGGAGACTATCAAGACGGCGTAAAATCGTGAAGAGCTGAAAAGAAGCGAAGAGAGGGCATACTCAGGCAGATTCGGGTTTCTGGAGTTCCGACCGATACCACCGCCACACCAACCACGCACAGGTCGCCAACATGCCGATCCAACCGAGGACGGCAACCCAGTAAGCGATCACCGTGTCCGACGCCAACACGCCCCAGCGGCCGAAGATCTGTTCCCAATCATGTTCTCCGCCGCCGACCAACGGGAGCGCTTGTGCGCGGGCGTCGGCCATGTACCGCGCGATGTTGAGAACATTTTCGAAGAACCAGACACCCGCGACGGCGCATCCGAGCGTGTCCCGTTGCCGCCAAAACGCCAGCCAGACGAGGAACGGCATCGCGAGCTGCCCGAGCGTCCCGCCGTAGAGACCCACCGTCTCTCCGAAGATGCCGAAGAGCGGATGGCCCGCCTCATGGAAGACGAGGTTGACGTGATCGAGGAACATGAAGCCGTCGTCGTCCGTCGCCAGCAAGGCGAACAATCCCGCCAGCCCCGACAGCGCAACCGCACACTGTCCATTCGAGACCGGCTTCCATGGGTACCCGTGAATCCGGCGGGCGCAGTCGAACACGGTCCCGAAGGGATTCGTCGGCATCAGGCGGGTGGGAGGGAGCCGATCACTTCTTCGGCTCGCCGAGTACGCACCAGACGCGACGCGTGCCGGACTTCTGATCGGTGACGGCTTCGCCGGAGAA
This sequence comes from Nitrospirota bacterium, assembly GCA_040755395.1. Classification (NCBI taxonomy): domain Bacteria; kingdom Pseudomonadati; phylum Nitrospirota; species Nitrospirota bacterium. Next base: position 24,626 of record JBFMAX010000004.1, on the reverse strand, counting down.
GAAGCTGACTTGCCAGGCGACGATCTCATCGGTGGGCGACGGCGTGGCCGTCCAGTAGATCGCCGACTTGATGTTGACAAAGGGATGGCCGGGCGGGAGCGCCGGATCTTTTTGCGACGGATCCACCAAGGTCTTCAATTCCTCGACCGTCGGAGCCCGCCAGCCGGTTTGTCCCCCGACGGTCTTCGTCTCGCAGCGCGCAATCGAGGCGCTCCAGACATCGAACTCACGGTCCGGCTCCCGTTCCCAGATGAGTCCGGTCTGGTTGTCCTTGACGGCTTCGCCGTTGAAGACCGTCGTGAACCGGTCGGCCGCGGCAAGCGGCGACGCCAGAGCCCACAGCCCAAATCCGAAGAGCACCGCCCAACCTCGGTGTGGTGTTTGGGACATCACAGGTCGATCACACTGTCCGACAACGGAACACCTCATTGGCAGGCCGTTGAAAAAACTTTGGAGCATCCCGGAAAGACAGGACTGCAAGAGATGACGGACCGCATAAGAATGGCCCGCAGGATGTTCAAAAAGGCCGTCCAGTGCGGCCGCAGCGAGCGAAGAGGCGAGGCGTACTCTTTGCGGTACGTTGAGCCTCTGAGCGACGCGAGAACAAAGCTGGCGGACTTTTTCAACATCCTGTTAGTGCACGGAGAACGGCACCGGTGCAAAGGTCAGGACGAAAATCGCCAGGGCCCCCCAGCCGACCCAGATGCGGGTCCGGCCGAGGGCGACCTCTGGATCCTGCACTGGAGGGTGCGCGAGCCCCCACAGGCCCGCCATGCCGGCCCACAAGAACCATCCGGGCCACCCGACGAATCCCAGCACAATGAGCGCCGGCACGATCGCGACGGCCATCGTCCGCTGCCGCGAACCCCAGAGCGCATAGGCGACGTGGCCGCCGTCGAGCTGCCCGATCGGGATCAGATTCAACGAAGTCACAAACAACCCGAACCACGCGGCAAATCCGATCGGATGCAGCACGACATCCGCGTTGGGCGGCAGTGGGCCGATCACGAGCCAGGACATGAATTGAAGCAGGAGCGGCTCCCCCAGGTGCAGGCCGTAGGCGGTCTCACCCGACACGACCTTGGACAGCCGGAGCCCGATGATCAACGCGATGACCGCCACCACGAACCCGGCGATCGGCCCGGCGACCCCGATATCGAACAACGCCTTCCGGCTCAGGATGGGGCCCCGCATCCGGATGATCGCGCCGAACGTCCCGATGAAATGCGGCGGCCCCGGAATGAACAGCGGCAGCGAGGCGGGGACGCGGTGAATCCGCGACAGCACGTAATGGCCCAGTTCATGGGTGACCAGAATGCCGAGCAACGTGGCCGCGAAAGGCACCCCACGCCACAACACGCTGGGATCCTGCACCAGAAACCGCCAGGCTCCCAGAAACGGCGTCGTGTTCGTTTGGTACGCGCCCGCCCAGAGCGTGGTGAACACGGTGATGAGGAAAAGGGCTGCAGGGAGGAAGAGTTGGGACGATGCGCGTCTTGCCGGTTCTTCGACGACCGGAATCAGTCGCTCTCCTTGAGGATCGCTGCTCTCTGCAGGCTCGAACCTCGGACGAGGCCAGGGGTCATGAATCGAGCGCCCGGGCCACTCGCCGCCTCGTTCGTCACGATCCATCTCGCCACCCCCTCAGGCTGCTCCTGCAAAGGGATTGTACACCAGTTCCTCATGCACCGTCGTGGACGGTCCATGACCGGGGAAGAGAACGGTGTCGTGCGGAAGCGTCAGGACCCGCGTGCGCACCGATTCGAGATGGACCGGGTACAGTTTTGCCGGATTGGCCCGGCCGATCGACCCGGCGAACAGCGTGTCTCCCACGAAGCAGATCGGTTGCCCGCCGCGCTCGACGCGGTAGCAGATGCCGCCCGGCGTGTGCCCGGGCGTAGTCAGACACCGGACCGTCAGGCGCCCGACCTGGATCGCTCGCCCGTCTTCCGGAACGGAAAGCCGCTCGCTCGGGGGCTTCCAGTTGAGGAGCGCGACATCGTCCGGCCCCACATAGACGGGCACAGGCCACGCCGCGAGAATCCGGTCGATCCCCTCCGCATGATCCGCGTGGCCGTGCGTGAGACAGACGGCGACCAGCCGCAGCCCCCGGCGGCTCAAGAAGTCGAGCACGGCGCCGGCGTTGCAGCCCGTATCGATCAGCAGCGCCTCGCCCGAATCGTGCAGCACATAGCCCTTCACGGCGTAGCCGCCGATGTCGCCGTGGATGGTTTCGACGCAGGTGATGGACGCAGGCGCCGGCTCGGGCATCCAGCCCTTCGACGCGATGGTCTCCAAGGGCTCGGGCCTGAGACCCAATGCCTTGGCGATCGCGTGCACCTCCTCGCGGTCCCTCGGTTGATCGCCGCGCTCCAGCGCGGTGATGTCGTGCCCGGGCAGACCGGTCATGCGGGCCAGGTCCCCCACCGTCAACCCTTGACCGGTTCGCGCCTTTTTGATGATGTCGCAAAAGTCGTCTTCGAGCGGCATAAAAAATAAAGCTGGGAGCGAATAGCACAGAGGAAAGTGGTTCAACGCTTTCTGCTTCGTGCTACCCGCTATTGGCTATTCGCTATTAGCTAGCGCAAGGCGCCACGCGTTCACCATGTGCTCATCCACATCGACGAGGATAACCGTGCGCAGCGAGCGCGCCGAAAAGGCGCGGATCTCGTGCACCATGAGCCGGGCCGCTTCCTCGTGCGCGACTCCGCCGACGCCGGTGCCCATGCCCGGAACGGCGATCGACTCGAAGTTCTTCTCATCCGCCAACGCCAACGCCGCCTTCGTCGCCGCCGCGACGTTCTGCGCGGGAATCCGCATGGCCGGCCCCGGCATCGTCGGCGCGTGAATGATCCCCCTGAACTTGGTCTTGCCTCCGGAGGTCAGTACCGCGCTCCCCACCGGAATCGGCGCCTGCTTCCTCGCCTCCGCCTCCACCTCCTGCCCCGCCGCCCGCTTGATCACGCCCGCGACCCCGCCGCCCATGACGCCCTGGCTGTTCGCCGCATTGACGATCACCTCAGCCTCCGCGTCGAGAATGCTGCCTTGGACGACGGTGATCGTGAGACTTGTCTTGTCCATTGGTCAAACGATCTCAGCGTAGATAAGACGACTGTCGTAGGGAAGAAAGCTCTCAGCGGCCGAAAAAGTCTTCCAAGGTGTGGCCGGCATCTTTGAGGATCTTTGACAGCTTGGACCGGCTGAGTTCTTGGCTCTCATGCGCTGCGATCACGATGCGCCGGCCATCGCGGTGACGCCACACTCGATGACTAGACTCCTGCCGATCTTGCTCCCAACCGTGGGCTTTGAGGAACCGAAGCAGGTCCCTCAGCTTGGCCACGCGCAGACCATAATTGTGTCAGCCTCGGCAGGAACTCGACGCGGCGGAGGAGGCAAGGGATCGCCATAACGAAGTGTGCTGCGAAAGTACGCCTTGACCGCGCCTCTGAGTTTCCGACGCACTCCGGTCTTCGTCGGCGCAATGGCTGTGACAGGCAGCCCCTCTGGCCACGCCATCCACCCAGTCCGGTCGTGTTGATACCTCACCGGGAATTCGTAGATGATCGGCTCAATCTTTTCGGCAAGTGCATGGGTCCGTTTCATAGACCGCCTCGCTTCATCGCCGCGATTCTAACACACCGTTCCCGCTGCCCGTCAGGCCTATACAAAGTAGACGCCTCGAACCAGTAGCGTCCGGTTGAAAATGGCATGACGTCACTTTTAGCCAATACCAGAGCGCCGTTTCGCAATTGTTAACGTGTCTCCGACTTGAACATGAAGAGAAAACCGACCCCATTATGAATCAATTGGTTAGAACTACATAAATGACCATTTGTGATTTGGCCGGACAGTACTGGCCTCGAACAAGTCCAAATCTAATCGGCAGACGGCAACCAAGTTCATTTTCCCCCGATAACTGCCTCATCCGGTAATTCCCAGAACGTCTCCATACCACAAAACGACCTGCAACCACCCAAGTTGGATTTGGTAATCCTAAGATTGGCGTACCAACCAGGGATCGAATTCGTGACCTCTTCGGAGTTGTAGAAAAATCCAACCGTGGGAGAATTCTCTAGCAACACCATCGCCCATCGTGTGCATAATCGTCTTTCAATTTCCGTAAGACGGTTTCGCTGGGACTCCAAAAGTCAACTTCGCTTTCAAGAACGCATAGACCAAAGTCTCCCGGCCCAGCAATGTCTCTCATAATGCTTTGCAGGTCGCTCAGGCTCGCAATTGATCCCTCAGTGTCTCTAAACAAATGGAGTATGTTCGAAGTGCTGGCCCGTACGACTCTGAATTTACTTTCGACGATTTCGACGATCTCGACGAACTTGGGGATTATGGGTTCAGAATATCTTGGCATTGGCTTACCTAACATTCATCACACGAGAACGATCTTGCTTCTGTACGAGCTTGGTCCATCGAGGCGGTGGACGGAGCGCCTTCGCGGACGCGCCGTGCTGATGTGCGTAGCGGACGAACGAGCGAGGCCCGACCGCCGATGCCTGCTGAAACAGGTATCGGCGGATCGGAAAACACCCCACATTCAGATGTGGGGGATGGGAGGCGCCGCAGCCGTTCGCCCGGTAGCTACAGCAGCTAGGCGGGGCCGCGCTGAAGCGGAGTTCACCGCCTCGATGGACCAGCCCCGCGTTATCCCTCCGGAGCCAACTTAATCTCCTTCACCTCCCCGAACGCCGACAGCAGGCGCGGCAACGTCTCGGCGGAGCCGACCGCGAGAATCCTGAATCTCTCGGGATGGAGATGTTTGCTCGCCGCCCGGAGGAGGTCGTCTTTGGTCAGTTTCACCACCTGGTCGCGAAGCTGCTGGAGAAAATCCTTCGGCAAGCCGTCATATTCCAACCCCATCAGCCGCCCCACGATGCTCGAAGCGCTGGTGAAGGAGAAGACGAACGAATTGACGAAGGCTTCCTTCGCCTCTTCCAATTCGTCGTCCGTTACCGGCTCCCTACGCAACCGCTCGACGTTGGCGATGAACCGGTCGATGACTTCGTGCGTCGTGGACAGCTTGGTCTCGGCGCGCAGATACCACACCCCCTGATCGTGCGTGCTCACCCGCAGCCCGCTGCCGACGGAGTAGGCCAGCCCCCGTTTGGTCCGCACGTCCCGGAACAACCGGCTGCGAAAGGAACTGCCGCCGAGAATGTCGTTGAGCAGGGAAAGGGCCGGATAGTCGGGATCGTTCTCTTTGATGGTGAGATGCCCCACGCGCAGGTGCGTCTGCGAGGTGTCCTTGCTGATATAGCGGACCATCGGTTTGGCGCCGTCGGCACCCGCATCGACGACCTCGGGGATCTTCAATTCCGGCACGTCGCCTTTGGGCCAGTCCCCGAACAGCTCCCGCAACGCGGCCAGCACATCCGCCTTGTCGAAGTCGCCGGTGATGCCGAGGATGATCCCGTTAGGATGGACCGTCCGCTGGTGGAACGCCACGAGATCATCACGGGTCACGCGCGTGACGGATTCGATCGTGCTTTCCCGCGCGCTGGGATGATCGGCGCCATAGATCAGCTTGGCGAACTCCCGCCCGGCGATCGATTGCGGACTGTCCTGCCGGCGCCGGATGCTTTCGATCGCCTGGAGCTTGGCCAATTCGACTCGATCCGGCTCGAACGCCGGCATCCGCAGCAAGTCGGCGAAGATCTGCAGCCCCCGCTTGAGATCCTTTTTCAGCACATCCAGCATGGCGGAGCCGGATTCTTTGCCGATGCCGATCGTGATCGTGGCCGCCAGCCGTTCGAGTTCCTCGTCCGTGTCCGCTGCGGACATCCGCTTGGACCCGCCCGTGCGCATGACCACGCCGGTCAACCCGGCCAATCCGATCTTGTCGGCCGGATCGAGCCAACTACCGGTCCGTATGATGGCCTGGACGGTGACCAGCGGCAGTTCGTGATCTTCCAGCAGGTACACCACCATGCCGTTGTCCAAAACCAGCCGCTCCGGCTCGGGCGGATTGAACTCCACCGGCGCGAAGCGCATGAGCCGCGGATCGGTCTGCGCCACATGGGCCGCAAAGGCGCCCGAGACACCATTGACCGTCATGAATATCCACACGACGATTGTGCCCACCACAGTCGGCATTGCCGCAAACCGGTTCGACATAAATCCCCTCTGTTCCCGCCACTTCACGCGTAACGTTTCACGTGTCACGCGCTTCATGGCTTCACCTCGACGCCCGCCTTCGCCGCGACTTTGCGATTGGCGGGGGTCTTGACCAGCGTCGCGACGGTTCGATTGGATTTCTTCAGATACTGGGTCACCACCCGCTGAATGTCCTCCGGGGTCACCTTGGCGATGCGATCGCGCGCCTCGATGACGTATCGCCAGTCTCCGGCGACCGTCTGATAAAAGGCCAACTGCGAGGCCAGCCCGCCGTTCGACCGGAGCGACCGGACGAGCGAGGCGTCCAGGTTGTTCAGCACCTTTTCCAGTTCCTGCGGCGTCACCGGCTCGGTCTTCAACCGTTCCAACTCTTCATAAATCGCCGCTTCCACCTCGGCGGCGGTGTGAGGCGCCAACGGCGTGGCGCTGATCACGAACAGGTTGGGCGCCCGCACGCCGGGGTAATTGGTGTCCGTCACGACGGAGACCGCAAGGCGCTTGTCCCGCACCAGACGGCTGTACAGGCGGGAGGTCACGCCGTCCGACAGCACCGCGTCGATCACGTCGAAGACGAAATCGTCGGGATGCCCGATGCCCGGCTTGTGATACCCGATCAGCAGCGTCGGCTCCGCGTCGAACTCGACTTCGACCCGGCGTTCGCCGCGCTGTTGCGGCTCGACCGTCACGACCGGCGGCGGGGGCGGCGTCGGGGGAATGGTGCCGAACGTCCGTTGGAGCAGATCGATCACCTCTTTCGGGTCGATGTCGCCGACGATGGCGACCGTGGCCCCTGCCGGCCCATAATAGGTCTTGAAGAACTCCTCGGTCGCCGCGGGCGTGAGCGCTTGAATGTCCGACGCCCACCCGATGGTCGGAAGTCCGTACGGATGGGCCTGAAACGCGGCGGCCGTGAAGGCCTCGAACAAGAGCCCGTGGGGATTGTCGTCCGTCCGAAGCCGCCGCTCTTCCATCACGACGCTGCGTTCCTTATAAAATTCGCGCAGCACCGGGTGGGCCATGCGGTCCGCCTCCAGGGCCGCCCACAGCGGCAGCCGGTTCGAAGGCAGGCTGACCATGTAACGTGTGAGGTCCTTGCCCGTGGCGGCGTTCAGCCCCACCGCGCCGTGACGCTGGTACAGCAGCGCCATCTCGTTGCCGACCACGTACTCGCCGGCCTTGTCTTGCAGTTCTTGGAATCGCTGCATGAGCTGATCGAGCGCAGGCGCGCCGTCGGCTTCCTTCCTGCCCGACGTTTTCACCGCCGCCGCTTCCCGCTGCCGCCGCTCGATTTCGCTGCCGAGCCGATGCAACTCCTCCAGCAGCGGGCGTTCTTTCTCGTAATCCTTCGTGCCGACCCTCCTGGTGCCTTTGAAGGCCATGTGTTCATAGAAATGGGCCACGCCGGTGCGGCCGGTGTGTTCGTTCATGCCGCCGACGCCGAAGGTGAGGTTGATCGAGACGACCGGCGTCTGGTGCCGTTCGACCATCAGCACCTTCATGCCGTTCGAGAGTTGATGCTCGATGACCCGCTCCGCCAGCCCGGACATGTCGGCGTGCAGCAGATCGAGGCTCAGGTTAAGGCTGAGGCCGAGGGTCAGGACGAAAATTAGCGTCGTCATACGTGAAGCGTAAAGCGTATCTCGCAAGGAAGGAGCGACGAACGACGAGAGACGAGAGACGAGGAACGTTTTCTTCTTCATATAAAGATCTCCATCAATTCTTCCGGTCGTTCGATGAACCAGTCAGGTTGGCAGGCCGCCATCTTCTCGCGATTCCCCATCCCGTAGCCGACCGCGCAGACGCGGATGCCGGCGTTGTGCCCGCCGTTGATGTCGTTGGTGCTGTCGCCGATCAGCACGGTCCGCTCCCGAGGGACGCGCAACGCCTCCATGATTTTCAGCAGCATCCCCGGTTCGGGCTTCAGCCCGTAGCCGTCGTCGCCGCCGATCACATAAGCGAAGTGGTGGCTCCCCAACCCGTCCAGAATCACCTTGGTGTATTCCATGGATTTGTTGGTCGCCACCGCCTTGTGCTTGTCGGCGAAATGCGCGAGCGCCGTCTCGACGCCCGGATAAAACCGGGTGCGGTCCAGGCAGTGCGCCAGGTAATGGCCGCGAAAGACGCGCAAGGCCTCCTCGTACTCGGCCTGGTTCTCCTCGCCGACCGCCAGCCGCAGCAGGCGCTTGACGCCGTCCCCCACGAACCCGAAGATTTCTTCCTGCGGGCGGCGGGGCAGCCCGAGTTCCTCCAGCGTGAGGTTGACCGAGTGGGCGATGTCCCACTTGGACTCGATCAGCGTCCCGTCCAGGTCGAAGATCAGGAGATCAACCGGCGCTTTCTTGGCCATTCACTTCGCCTTTCGCAATTCGTCCCGGAGCGCGGCCAGTCGCGCGCGGCGGCCGGCATCGGATTCCTGCAGGATGGCCTCCCGCACGAAGTTGAGCATGCGCTTCTGCCCCACGTGAGGCGGCAGGATCGGCTCGACGATCCGCCAGCGGTTCTTCACCGCCCGGACTCGGATCTTGACCTGTTCGGTCGCGTCCTCCGGGATGAACGACGCCGTCTCCAGGTAGACGGCGCCGAGCACCCGGAACTCGACGGGAATCACGACCTCCAGCATGTTGACGATCTCCCATTGCTTCAACTGCTCGGGCACGACGTAGCTCTCGATCACGACGACATGCCCCCAGGCCGGTTCTTCCTTCCACCCGATGTACGGCACGACCGCGTCGAAGGACATGCCGTCTAACCGAGCCCCTCGGGCATCCAGCGAAAGGTATTTCTTGACCACCTCAGCCGGCGAATTCGCGATCGACCCGGTCTGGGTGAACCCCGGGCCCGCCGCCAACACGACACCCAGGAGGCTCACTATCGTGAGTCGCAGCCACCGGTGTTTCGTCATTCGTCAATCGTCATTCGTCAATGGTCCAGGCGGACATTCCGACAAGATGCACCGGCCGTCACTGGTCATATGTCAATCGTGAATGCGCGCGGTCTGAATCGATTGACGAATGACGATTGACCGTTGACGATCGGTGTTCACGTCACTTCGTGCAATTTCATCAGGTTGGTCCCGCCGGGCCGGCCGATCTGGGTCCCCGACAAGATCACGATCCGCTGCCCGGCTTTGACGAGCCCTTCCGCCTTTAACCGTCGTTCGGCTTCGCTCACCCGCTCGTCGGTCTGGTTGATCTGCGGCATCGTGTGGGGAATCACGCCCCAATAGAGCGCCATCCGTTGCCGGACCGCTCCGAACGGGGTAAAGGCGATGATCGGCGCGTGCGGACGCTGCTTGGAGACGAGACGAGCCGTCATGCCCAATTCGCTGAAAGCCACGATGGCGCTGGCGCCCACCGCGGAGGCGGCCGCCGACGCCGACGTGCAGATGGCTTCGGGAAAGGAGACTTCGCCGCGGCCGTCGTCGGCCCGACGCGCGAACGCCGGCCCGGTGCCTTCTTCCGCCGCCCGAATAATGCGATCCATCACACGCACCGCCTCGACCGGATACCGTCCGATGGCCGTTTCCGCGGACAGCATCACGGCATCGGTTCCGTCAAAGACGGCGTTCGCGACATCCGAGGCTTCCGCCCTGGTCGGCCTGGTCTTGTGGGTCATGGATTCCAGCATCTGGGTCGCGGTAATCACGAGGCGACGGCGACCATTCGCTTCCGCGATGACGCGTTTTTGCAGAACCGGCACGGCTTCCGGCCCCATCTCGACTCCGAGATCGCCGCGCGCGATCATGACCCCGTCGGCTTGCTCCAGAATCGCATCCAGGGCCGTGATAGCCTCCGCCCGCTCGATCTTCGCGATGACCGGCTGATCGCCGCCGCAGTCCGCGATCAGGTTCTTTGCGTCAAGAATGTCTTCCGGCCCCCGCACGAACGAGAGCGCCACGTAATCCACCCCCTGCGCGATGCCGAACCGCAGGTCTTCTCGATCCTTGTCGGTCAGCGTCGGAGCGCTGACCCGTGTGCCGGGGAGGTTGATACCCTTATGGGAGGCGATCCGACCGCCGGCGACGACCGTACATTCGACGGCGCCGCCCGAGATCCGATTCGCCTTCATCTCGACCAGCCCGTCATCGATGAAAATCCGGGCCCCGGGCTGGACATCGCGCGCCAGGTAGGGGTAGGTCACCGGTATCTCGGGAACGTCGCCGGGGGTTCCCGCCCGCGCGACGGTGTGGGCGCCGATCTGGCCGCCGGAACGCAACAGCATGGTCTGCAGAATCACCTGCTGACCGGGCACGACATCCACCCCACCGTCATCCAGCTCACCGACGCGAATCCGCGGTCCTTGGAGATCCAGGATGACGGCCACCGCGACCCGGCGACGCTCGGCTGCCGCGCGAACCGCGTGAAGGGCGCGCCCATGCGACTCATGACTGCCGTGCGAGAAGTTCAGCCGCGCGGCGTCCATCCCGCTCTCGATGAGCTGATCGAGCAGCGCGGGGGAATCGCTGGCCGGGCCGATGGTGCAGACGATCTTCGCTTTGCGCATGCCTCGGTCTTCCCGCTTGACAAGATTGATCGTGCGGACCATCTTGTGGTGAGACGGAAGGGCGCGGTCCGGGGGCGCGTCGTCAACATTCGTCGCCGCGCCCGTCGCAACTCGCCGCCATTCTAGCAAACGCGCTTTTCCGCCGCAAAGGAACACCCGTTCGTGCGCGACGAATGACCCGGCGCGCGAAGGAAACCAGACCTGCCGGCTCCTGACGAGGCGGAGAGGTGAGCATGAATTCGCCGACGGACAAGTTGGACTTCGTGACCGTTGAAGGCTTACTGAGGTACGGGGAGGCACTGGCCCGCCGAACATCGAGCGAGGGCATCGACCTCCCGCCGCCTCCCGTTCCCTCCCCCGCTCGATCACAGCGTGTCCGGGAAGCGATGGACGGCATCCGGGCCTTCGTCCGGCGCGCGCAAGCCGGCCTCCCCAGCGCCCAGATCTACCGGGCCGAGCGGAGGGCCCTGCTCGCCCAGAGTTGCGGAGGCGATGAACTGGTCTGGTTCGCCGCCTGGAACCGACTCCTCGCGGAAGGCGAACTCGCGCCGCTCTACCGGGCGCCGATCGGAGCGGTTCAGAAGCCCGTCCACCGCCGGCCTGTCGCGATCGTTCCGCGCGCGCATTTGACGCCTCAACTGGCGGAAGGTCGCATCGTGCTGGATTTGGGCGACGACCGATTCTGGTTGCTGCCGCGTGACCTGGCCGGTCGCACCCTGTTTTTCACTATGCGTCACGGCATCTCCCGGGTCGAGAGCAAAACGCATCGCGTGGGGCGCCGCCTGGCCAACGTGCTGGACCCCGAGCGGGGCGTGCAGAAGGCGGATGCGGTCGGCGCGGCGCTGGCGCGCATGATCGGCGTGGTGGGCCAGCAACTGGACTATCTCCGTCTCCACAATTATCTCGATCCGCGCACCTTTCTCCATCTCACCAGCAGCACGCCCAATACGAAACAGCTTTGCGAGCGCATCGTCGCCGCGCTGCTCCCCGGAGTGTCCGAGCGCCCGCGCGTCGAGATCGAACCGGCGTTGGACTCCCAGGATTTCGGCTGGGCGACCGGACTGGACAAGCAAACCGAAGTGGAAGAAGCGGCGACGGCGTTCAGCGTGGATGGAAACACCGCCAAGCGACTCCTCAAGCATCCCTTCTACAGCCATCCCGGAGGACACTCGTTCTTCGATCTCTATCTCGACGTCATCGACGGGCTCCATGTCTTGGGCCGGTCCCGGCCGGGAGCGGTCTTCTGCTTGTACACCCACAGTTCCACACTGCGGGCGCTCAGGATTTTCCTCGACCCCCGGCCGTTCCGCGAGGCCTTCACCGAGTTCGGCGAATACAAGGAGGGGCAAGATAACGTCGTCCTGTTGACGTTCGAGAACGGCCAGCTCTCCGGATACTCCACCGCGGTGGGGCTGTCGGAAAGCGAGCGCGCCGCGCGGGACGCCTGGGTCTCCCTCGAACAGGCTCGGAAGGACCGGGTGACGTTGAAGCCGCGACGCCTCAAGCGACTCATCGCGCTGGTGTCGGGCGGCGACTTCGCCGGCGCCGGAGCCGCGCTGAAGGAACTGCGCGTGACCGGGAACCGCCTGGGACTCGACATTTATTTCGTCCGCCATGGATTTCTCGGCCTGGCCAACAACTGGATCGAGGCGGTCACGGAAGAGGATACGCGCGGCATGAGCAGTCATGCGAGCAGCCCGATCGGAAGCAGCCGTTTCGAGGATTTCAAGGACGAAGAGGTTCAAGTGGCCGCCATGCGCCACCTCGAACCCTACCTGGAGGACGGCGCCGTGGTCGTCCTGGGAGGCGACGGCAGCCTGCGCGGCGCCCGCGCCATCTACGAAACCTTCGGCGTGCAGGTGGCGGGGATTCCCGGCACCATCGACAACAACATCGCGGGCACCACGTCACTCGGTTTTCACTCCGCGGTCGCCTTGGCGAACCAGTCCATCGAATCGCTGAAGGCGACCAGCGCGGCGATGGGCAGCGTGTTTTTCGTCGAGGTGATGGGGGCGGGATCGGGTCACCTCGCGCTGGCCTGCGCCTATCAGGCGAGGGCGGAGGGAGTCCTGGTGAACGAGCATCCCGATCCCGACGCCTACATCGATGACATCATTCTCGGGACGCTGAAGCGGACCCTGGGAGTGCCGAACAAGAGCCATCTGTTTGTGGTGGCCGAACGCACGCCCCACCGCCATGCACGGGAGGGAGGCGTCCACGGACTGGTCGACTACGTCGCGAACACGATTGCGCGGTGGCCGCAGCGTCAGGCAAGACCCGGCCGCTATCCGCTGACGCTCGCGACCAAAGCGACGATTCTCGGTCATACCTTGAGGGGTGCGCCGCCGACTCCCGAGGACAAGGCGATTGCGCAGCATCTGGCATACGAGACCGTGCGGCGGTTGGTGGAACGGCCGGAGTCGATCGTCGGCTGTATGGTGGCCTATCGCGACCCCGCGACCATCGAGACGATTCCTCTGCACGCCGTCGCGCCCAAGCAGTTCGATTGGGAGCTGTTCGCCCGGATGCACGGAACGGAACTTCGCTGAGATTTTCGCACGAGCCCGACTTCCGCGGACCAGCCCCCTTCCTCAGCCGTTTTTTCTCGGCGGCGCGCACTTCGCGGCTCAACGGACCATCGGTGACTCGCTCGGTTGACCGCCGCCGCTCCGTTCCCGCACCTCCGGCAATGCCGCTCGAAGCGACGCGATCATGAGCACGCGTTGACCGATTCGCGCGCGGCATGTTACCTTGCACCGCCTTTTTTCTTACGCTATTGGCTATTCGCTACCTGCTGTTCACTATGAACACCACCAAGTCCCAGAAGCTCTTTGCCGAAGCGCAACGCTATATTCCCGGCGGCGTGAACAGCCCGGTTCGGGCCTTCCGCTCGGTCGGCGGCCGGCCGCTCTTCATCAAGCGGGCGAAGGGCAGCCGGCTCTATGATGTGGACGGGAACAGCTTCATCGACTACGTGCTGTCCTGGGGACCGATGATCCTCGGCCATGCCCCGGCCCCGGTGATCAAAGCGATTCAGCGAGCCGCCGAGAACGGCACCAGCTACGGCGCGCCGACCGAGCTGGAGGTCCGGTTGGCCCGCATGATCCGCGAGGCGATCCCGTCGATGCAGAAAGTCCGATTGGTCAGCTCCGGCACCGAAGCGGTGATGAGCGCCATCCGCGTCGCGCGCGCCTACACGAAACGGGACGCGATTCTCAAGTTCGAAGGCTGCTACCACGGGCACAGCGACTACCTGCTCGCCAAAGCCGGCTCGGGTCTGGCGACCTTGGGCCTTCCCGATTCGCCAGGGGTGCCGGCTGATTTCACGCGCCACACCCTCACGGCGCCCTACAACGACATCAGAACAGTCACGCAACTGGTCAGGGAACACCACCAACGGTTGGCCTGTATCATCGTCGAGCCGATCGCGGGCAACATGGGTGTCGTGCCGCCGGGCCAGGATTTCCTCCCGGCCTTGCGACACCTGACGGAGCAACACGGCATCGTGCTCATCTTCGATGAAGTGATCACCGGATTCCGCGTGCACTACGGCGGCGCGCAGACGTTGTACGGGGTGACGCCGGACCTGACCTGTTTGGGCAAGATCATCGGCGGAGGATTGCCGGTGGGCGCCTACGGAGGCAAGCAAGAGATCATGGATCTGATCGCGCCGGCCGGGCCGGTGTATCAGGCCGGGACGCTGTCGGGGAATCCGCTGGCTGTCACAGCGGGCATCGAGACGCTGACTCGGCTCAAGGCGCGCGGCTTGTACTCAAAACTCGAGGAACGATCGGCGACGCTGGCGGAGGGCTTGGGTGAGGCCGCTCGGAAAGCCGGAGTGCCGCTGACGCAAACGCGGGTGGGGTCGATGCTGGGCGCGTTTTTTACCGCGGGGCCGGTGGTGGACTGGACGACGGCGAAACAGTCGGACACGCAGCGTTACGCGAAATTTTTCCGCCGAATGCTGGAGAAGGGCGTCTACTTCGCGCCGTCCCAGTTCGAGGCGGCGTTCCTCTCAACTGCCCACACCGACGCCGACATCAAGAAAACAATCGCAGCCGCGCACGCGGCCTTCAAAAGTCTCTAGACGGCCGTATCTCGTCATCTAATAAATCAGCTTGAATAACAGAGCGCGATCATTCTCCGCACTCCACCAGATGTATCTGGAACGATACAGGTCCGGATCGTTTAAGATACAGTTCGAGTCTCTTCCCGGTGGTCGTGCGCGCTTCACGAGATACGCTTCACGTTTTTCTATTCATCATCTTCGTCCTGCGCCTCTAGCGCCTCCTGCCGCTTCTGCTCCTCCATCGCGTTATGCAGGAGCATGCGGATGAACATCGAATAAAGCGAGCCCTTCTCCAAGGTCCCGCCGGGCGGAATGGCGATCTTGCCCTCTTTGATCATCTTATCCATCCACGCCTTCTGATCGGGCGCAATCAGGACAGGGATCTCGACCAACCCCACTTTGCCGAACATATCCATGTTTTAACCTCCTAGCGCGACTCGCGAGACCCGCGCGAAACGCCGGACCGCCAGGATCGCCTTAAGCGAGTCTCGCATTTCCCGCCTTTCACGCATCTCTCGCTCCGACAGCCCATCGGGCTGTCGGTATTCCAGCACGCGGTTTTCTCCCTTGTCAACCGAGCGGAGGCCACAATCTTCGAGTGGCACGGGCTGTGCTTCTTGTCTCGCGCATGTGACGGAATTCCACACGGAGCGGAGCCGCCCATGGTCTCCACACACGTTTTGCGCGCAGTCTGGCTGTCGGTCATTTTCCTACAGCCCGTTGAGTCGATTCTCGCGGCCGGTCCACAGCCTTCATCGACGTCGCAACCAGACACCTACGCGGCAGGCTTAGGAAGCGACCTGCGCACCCATTGCGATCTCTGCTGGAATCCGACTCAACCCAGCCAACGCCGACTCCGGTCCGCCGGAACGCCGTTGCACGGACATCACATCAAGAAAGGGCGGCGCCCGCACCGCAAACTGCGCTGGCACAGTCGCGCGCCGCGATCATCCCTGCGGCGATCCCTCCCCCATCGTGCCTTGAGCGCCACGGGCGGACCGGGCTATCTGCTGGACCCGTGGCACATTCAGGCGATCGACGGCGACACGATTCGGTACGGCATGGAGCGGATTCGCATCAGAGGGATCGACACGCCCGAACTCACCGAGACCGGCGGCTTTGACGCCACGCAACGCCTGGCCAGGCTTCTTAAGGACGGGCAGATCCGCCTCGTCCCGCACGGGCGGGATATCTACGGCCGCCTGCTCGCCGACGTGTACGTCAATGATCAGAATGTGGGGGAGCTCTTAAGGATGGAAGGATATGCAAAGAGCCGCTGACGTGGGCGTGAAGCGGCCACCCCGGAGTCGCGCCCCAAGACCCTCGCAATGTCCCGCGGCGTCGCACCGAGCACCACCAACCCTCGCAGGAGCAGGTCGATCGAAACGGTCTGGTCCGCCGCCTCCATCTTCACCACTCGCGATTGACTCGACTTCAGTCGCTTGGCAAGGGCGACCTGCGAAAGCCCTCGAGCTTCGCGGCGCGAGCGCAGCGCCTGGCTCAAGCACACCTTCATCTCGACCACCGCGGTCTCTTCCGGATTCAGTCCCAAGAAATCGCTTGCCGTCCCGATTCGCCACCCGCGCGCTTCAAGCCGCTTGCGTTTTGCTTTGTCCATTACCGCACCTCCTCTCGTGCTGCCTGATCGTACAGACGCAAGCGCCGCTGACACACCTCAATGACCTACCGCGGAATGGTTTGCGTCTTCTTGCTGAAGACTTCGACGATCACGATCGCATCGGAACCCACACGGTACACAATGCGCCAGGACGCCCGTTCATCCTGAATCCTCAGTTCATGGCAACGCGGGCCGACGCTGGGCATAGGCCTGGAATGTGGCATTTCCAGGTTCTCACCGCGTTGCAAACGGCGTAGCAGCACGCCGGCCTCGAGCCGGGCCGCGGGAGAAAAGGGCGGGCTTTGTACCTGTCCATGCAGCCGAACCAGCGGCTTGCCGGCTGATGCCAATAGGATTCGTATATGTCATCAATGACATAACCGCAAGCATGGCCACTTCCCCATAAGGAAAAGGATGCCGCGCTGGACCGGCCGCTATACTGTCTAGCGCGTTTGGAGCCTACCTGCTTCTGGACAGCTCCGACACCAGGACCTTCCATGAACTCCCTGGGCACAAGGACGTAAGCACCACGATGATCTATACGCATGTCCAGAATCGAGGGGGACGAAATATCCGCAACCCCGCAGACCGGTGAGGGATAGGCGACCGTGGTGCTCCGATCGGGCAGAAAGAGGCTGCGGGCCAATAGGCAGACAGGCCGCCGGAGTGGCAGTGTTTGCCCGCACGTGGCCCTTGACACGCTTGCCGTACCTCGCAACAATGCCGACGATTTAGGCTCGACTGGGGTTAGCGGCCTGTCAGCAATCGGCCGCCGTCCTCAGGGTCCCTGTCGCAACTCACTTAATAGTTAGATTGCCCCGAACAGAGACCGTGCCGATGTCGAAGCTCGAAAAACTTCAGCGAAGGCTCCTCACCGCAGAAGAGGTGCGGTTTTTCGGGCAAAGATTCAGACAGCTTATGGGCGAGCTGTTGGTCGGGATGCTGAACCGTTACGGCGTTTCCCCCGAAGATCATTTCCGCTTTCACCCGCTCGCTGTTCGGCTCGCGAGCGCACGCGCTGAGCGCGGCCTTGATCTGAAGGCCGCAGCCGCCGCGCTCAAGGTAGCCCGATATCGACTCGCCGAGATTGAACGCGGCGGAACGAAGAACGTTGACGCCGAACTGCTTATTCGCTACGTGGACTATCTTGGACTCAAGAACTGGTTTGGCCGCTGGAAAAGAGCGAACGCCTCGCTTGCTAAACGCCTACGGATTACGGGGGCGGGCAAGCTAACCGCCGCTTCCAGAGCGGCGCGCCGCGAGCGGCGCGCGCCTGAAGCGGGACGTTAGGCTGCTGCTAAATAAACGAAAGGAAATATCCCATGACCAGTGGAGGAATTCCTTTGTCGGAGTGGTCCGGTTCTGGTGCCACTCGCGAGCTTCACGAGACTATTCGCAATTTCAACGAAGTGGCATCGCGCCAGACACAAGAAATTGTGATTCTCACGCGAGTTCTTGCGTTTCTGACGTTTGTCATGACCATCGGCCTCATCTTTCAAATATATCTGGCCTGGCGCTGACCGTGACTCGAGTCGCAGTGTATCAGCCTAACCGTGCGATCGACAGCGACGCCAGAAAGCGCCGTGCGCTTCTAGCGCGTCATCGCGGACGTTAGGCCGCACAGGGCTTCTGAGGTGCAAACGTTAAGGTTGATGGAGTTCGTCAAATGAAACTACGAGATCAAGGTTCTCTGTTCCCACGAGTTAGCCCGACTCCGATTCGTCTAGACAAGACGGGACGACAAGGTGGGAAAACAAGAGAACGTCTCGAAAGGGTAGACGCAAACCCAGACTTGAGGAAGCGTCTGGTGCGCTACTGTCGGTTAAAATCCGGGCAAGTATGGGAGGACCCAATCAGAGGACATCGTGTCGGGGTATTGGACGCCACAAATCCCCAGGACGTCTTGAGGATCATGGGCTCTAAAAAGGCGCGGTTGGTAGTCAGCGATCCTCCTTATAATGTGATCGTCGGGAACACAGACAGCCCTAACCTGTCGAAAGTCGAAATCTCCTCCTATTTGGATTTCTCCAGGGCATGGGTCAAAAATGCTTTAGACGCGCTTGATGACAACGCGCACCTATATATCTGGATGGGTGCAGATTACAAGGACAAATTTCAGCCTCTGCCGGATTTCATGATCCTCATGCGTGAGTTCCACGAGCAAGTGAAAGCGAGGAACTTTATAACAGTGAGAAACCAACGAGGCTACGGAACTCAACTGAATTGGATGTGGGTACGCCAAGAGCTTCTGTATTATGTCAAGGGCAATCCCTCCTTCAACGTGGAAGCTGAGTACACAGACATCCCCAAAATACTGCGTGGCTACTACAAGGACATTAATGGCCAGGTCAAAGAAAACCTGGAGCGCTCCAAGTCCGAGAACATCCGTGCGGGTAATGTCTGGGTTGACATACAACAAGTGTTTTACAGGTTAGAGGAAAACGTGCCCGGATGTTATGCTCAGAAACCTTTGAAAGCCATAGAGCGTATAGTCCTGGCGAGCACAAGAGAGCGTGACCTAGTAGCCGATTTCTTTTGTCATTCAGGAACGACCCTGATCGCCGGGGAGCGGCTCAACAGGCGTGTGTTTACCTTCGACAGCGACCCAATCTTTGCCGAGATAACAATTCGCCGCCTGGAGCACTATCGAAAAACAGGAAGGACTGGATGGCAATGGGCCAGCCCGTTTCCTGAAGTCGACCCAGAGGACCGCGGCAGGTGAACTTACAGGCTCTTCGGGCTTACCTTGATCGCCTCGCCCTTAGCTTGGAAGGGGAGGACAAGCGCCTGCTGAAGGCGAGACTCCAAGGTCTAACCTCTGTTTTTCCGTTCAACGAATATGAATACATGTTGACATTCCTTGTCGACCGACGAGTTATCCGCTTCGGGGAATATGAGAAGCTACGACACAACTACGTTTCAGCCAACCGATATTTGGGGCTTTTCGGTCTGGCACCTCGCATTTTCGGTCAAGTATGGGGCGAAACTCACCTTCGAGATGTTGATCCGAGGTTCCAGAAACCCGACCGTTCGCTAGATCCCGAACACGAAGGGCAATATGATCTTTGGTTAGATGGTGTTCGAATTGAAGTTAAAGCCGCGAGGGCTATCCACACCAAAAGGCGAGGAGACCTGGTGTCCAAAGCTCTCCACTTTCGATCCAGGGAACCGTTCTGGCTGAACTTTCAGCAGCTCAAACTTGATCTATGCGATGTCTTCGTATTCATTGGGGTATGGGTCGATGAAATCGTGTATTGGGTAATGTCGAACGACGAAGTAAGAGCCAGCAAGTATCGCAGCCACCAACATCGTGGAGGCATCGAATACCAGATCGGTATTACAGACAAGAATATTTCTGAGTTTGAGATTTACAAGACGCCGGCCAATCAACTGGTGAAAGTGATATTACGAAAAGGCCGAGGCGCGGCTAGACGCTAGAGGCTACTTGGGCACAAGAAAAGTGATCGCACGCGAAAAAGGGGGCGGGAGTCTTAAATAGTGCACAAGTCCGGCAGGCCATCCGATTTGCACTTGCGCTCTAGCACCGGTTTGGACGACCCTCACGAGGGACTGAAAAGGGTCGTGAAGCGGCCGCGGGCCAATAGGGAGACCGGCTGCCGGAGTGGCAGTGTTTGCCGGCATGTGGCCCTTGACAAGCTTGCTGCACCTGACAACAATGCCGACGATGTTGGCTCGACAGGGGGCAGGGGCCTGTCAGGCATCGGCCTTCAGCAGAAGGGTCCGTGGCGGAACTTATTTAATAGTTAGAACCTATCTCAAAATCGTTTTTTGGGGAGTGCCTAGCTCCCTCAACACAACCATGAGCATCACAAAGTTCCGGATTTGCCTGAAAACGCACGCGTTGGCTTTTCAACTTCGCGCAGCTGCTCTGGTCCAGAACGCTGATTTCCAATTTTGAGATAGGTTCTAGACACTGAAGGCAGAAGCGACGATGGATACATGGTGGATCGACAGACCTCATTTACTGGGTAGCAGGAATCCAACCACTACCGACCTCGAACAGTTGAGAAGCGACGGCTTTGGGGTGCTCGTTTCTCTGCTCTGTGAGGAGGAGCAGCCACCGCGCTATGACATCGCCCGCATCACAGCGCTCGGCTATGAGCGACACAACATACCCGTGCAGGACTTCTGTCCTCCGACAGTGGAGCAACTTGAGCAGTTCGTCAGACTCGTTGATGGATTGCCTCCCGGAACGAAGATCGTCGTTCACTGCGAAGGCGGCACCGGCAGAACCGGCACGTTCGCGGCGGCTTACTGGGTGGCGAAGGGTAAGACAGCGGAGGACGCGATTCAACACGTTCGCACGGCGCGACCTCATGCGGTCGAAACACGAGAACAAAAAGCAATCCTAGAGGCGTTCGCACGCAAGCTAGGGCTCGATCGTTAGACGCCCAGCAAGAAACGAGAGGCCGTCCCCTGTGAATAACGCTTGTGAACACCTACCCTTGCTTGTCGATTACACAGCCCTCGTATACCACGAGGCGCGCAATGTGCGGCATCTCATTCGAGAGCTTCGAGAGCGGGCCGTCGAACCGGAAAAATGGAAGCAATGGAAGAAGCAATGGGAGCATCTTGTAGGGTTGCCCAAGAACCGCAACGAGGCGTGGAAGGCGCTGCAAAGCACTCGTTCAGAGGCGAAACAGGCTGAGACTGTGCAAGCTGCCCTTCTTCCATTTGAACAACGGTTCAAAGTTAACCTTGAGCAACTCCACAAGCTCTTCGGCCATCCCGCTTGGCGTAACACACGCTTCGGGGGCAAGAGATGGAAAGCAATTACCGAACTGGTACAGTCCCTTGCAGCCTCTCTGGAGAACGGCCAATCGGATGAGGCGAGTAATCTGCTTGCCAAGCTGTCCCAAGCCCAACACAACACTGGGTTAATAGCAACCAAACTGCGTGACCTGGACGAAGCGCTTCGAAAGCTGAGTCATCCCCACGGTGTCTAACAAGAGTAGAGAAAAAGGGGTCGGGAGTCTTAATAGTGCACACTCATGATACGACTCCCGACCCCTTTTTCACCCACCGACCCCCTTTCTTACCCGCTGGCACAAAGAGGCTGCGAGCTAATAGGGAGATTGGCCGCTGGAGTGGCAGTGTTTGCCGGCACGCGGCCCTTAACACGCTTTCCCTACCTCACAACAATGCCGACGATTTTGGCTCGACTGGGGCAGGGGCCTGTCAGGAATCGGCCGCCAGCCCTGTCGCGACTCACTTAACAGTTAGGTTGCTGCCATCGTGGCCACCAGGGAGACGTTCTTCGCTTACTTGAACATCGATCATCCGATGGTCGCATGGGAGGTGGCTATCGGTCGATTGCAGTCTGTTACGGAAATCACCGGCGAGCGATTTGGCGTCTCGCTCTGGGCGTATTCTCTGCTGCAAAGCTATGTCCAAAATCATCAGCCGAAGCGTTTCGAGAATGAGCTGCGACTTGAGTACATCAGACAGCGCGGTTACCGCGATTGCGTCTCGCGGCTCCACGGCCTGTACTTCTTCCGGTCCGAAGAGGACGCCCGCGTAGCGCTCGATCGCTGGGGGATACCGCATCTGAAGCGGTACATCAGTGCGGTTCAGTTCGACGCGTCTGCACTTACTGAAGTGGACTCCGAGTGGATCACATTTAACCTCGGTTGGAACGCGGATCCCCGGTGGATGCACGCATATTGGAGCCGCAAGCCAGCAGGTGCGAAACCTCTGATCGAGATATTAGCTCTCGGATCTGGTGTCGTCCTGAACAAGGCCTTGCGAATCGAAGCATATAAGCGAATCTATGATCGGTGGCCCACATCCACTCCACTTTTGGCGGCAGCGTGCTGTGCCTTTGCCCGCTGCCGCCTAGCCAATGTCGCACTGGTAAAGCCTGGGCTGATTTCTGCGACTGACAGTATCCATGGCAACTACTATATAGACATGAAGGAGTTTGATGAGAATCAAGATACCATTGTAGCGGCGGTAGAGGACTGCAAACGGACCGGAGAATGCCCGCCAGTTGTCATGCCGTCCGATCAGACCAAGATATTCACTTTGCCCGACTTCGGCCCCTATTCGTTCGAACTGCGCGACAGAGACTCCAGTGCTCTCTTCGGATCGGTCCACAAGGCAACCTAATTTCTGCATCGAGTGGGAAGTGACTCCTTCCAAGAAGAAATCGGCAGCCAAGTAGGGAGGCGGCTGAAAGGGGAAACTTTGCCCGACTTGGCCTGGACGCGGCTCGATTGAGCCTGCGCTTGCATTTCGACAGCGATGTCTATATGAATGTTGTCTATTATAGCTATTCTTGTATCGGAGGAAGGATGAGAACCGTACAAATGACGCTCGACGATGAGTTGGTCAGTTTGATCGATAAGGCCGCCAAGCGGCTCAAGACGACTCGGTCGGCCTTCACCAGGGACGCCCTCCGTTCGGCGCTGGAGCGGCTCCGCATGCAGGACCTCGAGCGCAAGCAGCGGGAAGGGTATGCCAAGAAGCCGCCCAAGCGAGGGGAGTTCGACGTCTGGGAACGTGAGCAGGTCTGGGGCGACTGATGCGACGCGGCGAGGTCCGCTGGTACAAGTTCCCCAGTCCAGATAAGCGAAGGCCGGTAGTGATCCTCACGCGGGACTCGGCGCTCGAATTCCTTGGGGAAGTGACCGTGGCGCCCGTGACCAGCACGATCCGTGACATCCCGTCCGAGGTTCTGCTCACCGAAGCCGACGGCATGCCCCGACCCTGCGCCGTCAACCTCGATCACATCCAGACCGTGTCCAAAGGTAAGATCGGATCGCTCATCACAACATTGAGTTCCGACCGCATGTCCCAAGTCCGGCAGGCCCTGCGATTTGCACTTGCGCTCTAGCACCGGTTTGGACGACCCTCACGAGGGAATGAAAAGGGGTCGGGAAAAGGGGTCGGGAGTCATTTATAGGTTGTCGGCAACCTCCTCCCCGCGGTAGCGAAGAAGAAAACGGGGTCGAGGAAGAAGAAAACGGGGTCGGGAGTCTTAATAGAGCACAGACATTCAGGAAACGACTCCCGACCCCTTTTCTTGCCTTCGCGGAGTGGCAGTGTTTGCCCGCACGTGGCACTTGACACGCTTTCCGTACCTGACAACAATGCCTACGATTTTTGCTCGACAGGGGTCAGGGGACTGTCAGGAATAGGCCGCCAGCCTCAGGGTCCCTGTCGCAACTCACTTAATAGTTCGGCAACATAGGCGATGCAGCAAAGGAGGGGATCATGAACGTCCGACTACGTCCTGGCACTGCGGCAGACGCCAAGGAATGTGGGCGCATCCAGTACGAGGCGTTCAAGTCGATCGGGCAGCAACACAATTTCCCACCCGATTTCCCCTCGGTCGAAGCCGCCACGGATGTCGTTACGATGCTCCTCTCCCATCCTCGCTTCTATTCCGTCGTAGCCGAGGTCGACGGTCGAGTCGTGGGTTGCAACTTTTTGGACGAGCGGTCGACCATCGCCGGCATCGGTCCAGTTTCGGTCGATCCCCCAGTAATGAACAGCACGCTCGGCCGCCAGCTCATGCGGGCGGTCATGGATCGAGCCGTTGAGCGTCGTATTCCGGGTGTCCGCCTCCTGCAAATCGCGTGGCACTACCGCTCGCTTGCGCTCTACGCGAAGCTCGGCTTCGAGATCCGCGAGACAATCTCGGGATTACAGGGCCCGTCTCTCCGCCTGAAGATCCCCGGATATGACGTGCGCCCAGCCCGCCCAGAGGACGCCCCGGCTTGCAATGCGCTCTGCTTCCACGTACACGGCCACGACCGGGCCGGGGAGTTGGCGGACGCCATTCGCGACGGAACCGCGAACGTCGTCGAACGTCTCGGACGGATTACTGGCTACTCGACTGCGATTGGCTGGTTCCATCATGCCGTCGGCGAGACCAACGATGACCTGAAGGCGTTGATCGGAGCGGCGCAGTCCTTTCTTGGGCCCGGATTCCTTTTGCCGTCTCGCAACGGTGAGTTGTTCCGCTGGTGCCTGGCCAACAATCTTCGTGTCGTCGCTCAGGCGACGCTCATGACGATCGGCCTGTATAACGCGCCTACCGGCGCATATCTGCCGTCGATTCTCTATTGAGTCGCGCTCAAGTATGTTGCCGAACATCACGCTTGAGCGGACCTCGGGCTCGCGATGCTCGCCCGCGGCCGCTCAGCGTGGGCGTTAGCCCGTGTCAGCTTTCATGCGAAACTCCCCCCTGAGTTTTCATCTGAAATTCCTCCCTCTCTGGGCACAGGGAGGGAATCACGATGGAGGAACGAGCCCTCAGTCCAGTAAGTTCCCCGCCGAGTCCAA